>JAVBLB010000060.1:0-43525 GCA_031553735.1 Candidatus Adiutrix sp. | reverse complement strand
GCTTCTTTGCCTGGCTCAACAAATATAAACGAGTCTTCACACGATGGGACCGTTGCTTCCAAACTTTTACTGCTTTCGTTCATCTGGCTTGCGCCATGATTCTCTTAAGGCGACTTTTGGTATTTATGAAATGACTTCTAGTCAATCATGGCAAGGCTGCGGTCGGCAGTATTCATCATCCCAATGATGTGGACGTTTTCGGGCACGGAAAACTGTTCGTCTTTGTATAGCAGACGGAGAGCGTTCTTTTCACCGCGCTTATCACCCTCAATAAGCATAAGTAGTTCACCAAAAATTTTACTGAGGTTGCCACGATTGATTTCGTCAATAATGAAGAAGTACGGACGCTCATCGTCGCCTTCGGCGGTCTTGCAGAACTTGTAAAAGGGCCCTTCGGCACGAGTAAATCCACCGTTTTCGTTCGGGCGGTATCCCATCACGAAATCCTCGTAGCTATAACTTTGATGGAACTGGACGATTTTAACGCGGCTTGTGTCCTTTTCACCCATAATGGAGAACGCCAGTCTTTGGGCTGCAAAAGTCTTACCTACGCCCGGTGCGCCTTGAAGAATCACATTTTTCTTGCGATGCAACAATCCCTTAATCGTGGCGTGTCGTTCCGCGCTGATATAGACCTCGCCTAAGAAGTCGGCTTCGGAGTAGTCTGGATATTGGATTTCCGGCTCATCATCGCTTTCAAGCAAATCGGTTTCTCCCAACACCAACGCTTCGAGTTTTTCGACATACTCGTTGTATGGGGTGATGTCGGTCAGTGTTTTCATAACCGCTTGACCTGGATGTTTCCACTCGCCTTTTTGAGTCCAGTTTACCTTATGAATATGCTTGAACTCGTCTCGGCTCTCATCGTAGATATAATCTGATTCAACGGTGCCGCGTCCAACGATTGCGCCCATTCCGCGCTTGGCAAAGACAATATCGCCAACAGCCATTTCGTGGACAAATTGCCAAAGAGCGTGACCATCGTTCTTATAGGATTTATCCTCGCCGTATTTTTGCTTCATAACGGCTTTAATGTCTGCTTTCGTGTCATATTGCGAAAGGTCGCCGAGGTCATCCCAACCAATCCCCATGATGCCGTCTGTGTAAAAAACATCCCAGAACTTCGCCTGTTCGCCGGGCGAATAAAGCCAATAGCGACGCTTGCTGACAACTTCAACTTTAGGCTCGTCAACTGCCGGAATACGCTCATAACTGTCGTCGATAATGCTCTCAATCACTTCCTCCTGTGCCTTTGTGACACGGAAGTTCGTTGCGCCGGGGTAGGTCAATATCTCAAGCTGTTTTGTGCGCTCATCCACAAGCAGTACGGCTCGAGGTACTTTTTCGAGTGTAAGTTTGCGCTCGATACCGATGTCAACCGCTAAATATGGCTCGCTTTTCAAGGCATCTCCACGGTTGTACGGGTCACTTAGGTTTGGCTTCCGCATTTCCGAGTCGCAGAGGACAGTGCCGGAAGCAATGATGCCGCCGTCTGACCCAGACACCCAGATATAAGCCTTGTCACCTTTTTTGATTTGCTTCGGATACTGGTTCACAGCCCAAGTCAGCTTGTCGAGGGCTTCGACCGCCCCGACGACATCGTAGTATTTCGGATTGCCTTGGAATATCCAGGCGGACGGCTCTCCCAGCTCTTTCAAGAAACGAGCGTATTGAACCATTCCGTTCGAGTACGCCTTGTTGCCGGCGGCCGCATCAACCTCTTCAAAGTTTGGGGCGGCGATTATTGTCTGGCGTGCCGCTTCAAACTCATCGTAGGAAGTATAAAAAAAGAGGTCGGAGAATACTGTTGCACCCAAGCCCAATCGCGAGGTCGCGTTTTTAAGCTGTGTGGTGTAAGCGGCGATGGTATTGGCACTATAACTCTCTCCATTAGACTTCTTCTGTTTTTTCATCCAAGCCTGAAAATCCGACTTGAGATTCACATCGCTTATTGATTTGCCCTTCCATTCCGAGGGCAAGGTCGGGTGCTTGGCATCCAAGAATCCCTTTAATTGACGGAGAGCAGACAAATACCCGTCTGCTCGCTCATCAGAAACATCTGGGCCTTTTGTGGTCGTCAAGAAGTCTCTGATTTTATCACGGGCAGCAAGCATTGAACCCTCGCTGATAAGGCTTTCCCAGAAATCGACTCCCACATTATTGTTCAGAGCAAAGAAAGCGTCAGATGCAACGGTGGAAACCGAAGAGTCATTCCAGTTCGGGTTCATCTCATGCAGGTAACCCTTGAACTCACTTCTCAGGTTGTTTAATTCCTCGACTCCGATGGCTGCGTTCACTTCAGTTTCCTCCTGCTATTATTTCGACTGCCCGCCCTCAGTAGGCGGAGCGTCATAAGTCGTGTTAAACACCATATCCAGAACACCATTGTAAAGCTGATCCGATAAAAAATCCATCGCCCAAGTCTGGTTCAAGGCCAACGGCAGCGGCCTATCTATCACCAGGCTTCTTTGACGAAACCCGCCGCTTCGGCTGCTTCTTGCGAAGAACCAACTCTCCTTGCCGATGTAGACGACAGCCGGAGCTTAATGGCGGGGGCGATGTACCGCATCCGAATCTCTTGTTCGCTTAATCGTTTTTTGTCCACACTCCTTTCTCTCGTCAGCCGTTAACATACTTGATTTATTTAAAAATTTACACAGGCGACGCAGGCTTTTTTTGAGATTAAAGGATTATTGACTATTTTTTAAGCTGCTGATAAGCGGTGTCTTGCCTTTGCGGCAAATATAGGCCATAATCTCCGCAAGGAGCGCGGCGATTATGGCCTATATTCATATGCGGCCGGACTGGCCCCAATTTACCTGGAAGCTCAACACCCTGGCTGGCCCGCTGGCCGAAATTCGCCACAAACAAGGCCTGCTCTTGGGCAGGATGAGCGCTCTGGGCTTTCCTCTGCGCGCCGAGGCCGGGCTGGAGACCCTGACGCTGGAGCTGGTGAAGTCCAGCGCCATCGAAGGCGAGACGGTGGATGCGGCCGAGGTGCGCTCGTCTCTGGCCAGGCGTCTGGGGCTGGAGATCGGCGGGCTCAAGCCGGCGGGGCGGGCAGTGGACGGTTTGGTGGAAATGATGCTGGACGCCACCCACCGCTATGCCGAACCTTTTACCAGGGAACGTCTCTGGGGCTGGCAGGCATCTTTGTTTCCCACCGGCTACAGCGGGCTACGAAAAATCACCGTGGGGGCGTGGCGCGGCCGGGAGGCCGGGCCGATGCAAGTGATCTCCGGCCCGTTCGGCCATGAGAAGGTTCATTTCGAAGCCCCGGCCGCCGAACGCCTGGAGGGGGAAATGGAACAGTTCCTGGACTGGTTCAACAGCCCCCTTGAACTGGACCCGGTGCTCAAGGCCGGCCTCGCCCACTTCTGGTTCGTTACCATCCATCCCTTCGAAGACGGCAACGGCCGCATCGCCCGTGCCATCGCCGACTGTGCCCTGGCTCGCGCGGATGATTGTCCTGATCGTTTTTACAGCATGTCCGCCCGCATTGAACGGGAGCGGAACACCTACTATGCTATCTTGGAAGAAAGCCAGCGAGGCGGCCTGGATATCACCCCCTGGCTGGAGTGGTTTCTGGGCTGTCTGGGTCGGGCTATCGACGGGGCTGAGGTAACTCTGGCCGCTGTTTTACGTAAAGCGCGGGTCTGGCAGGAAGCTAACCGGCACCCGCTCAACGAGCGTCAACGCCTGGTGCTGGCCCGCCTGCTGGACGATTTCGTTGGCAAGCTCACCAGCGGCAAATATGCCAAACTGGCCAAGTGCTCACCGGATACAGCCCTGCGTGACTTGCGGGAACTCATGGAATACGGCCTTCTCGTGCGTGGCGAAAGCGGCGGCCGCAGCACCAGTTACGCCCTGGCGTCGGAAAGTGAGCGGCCTGCATGCTCGTAAAAGCAGGGGAGTATACCCGCAGTGGCCTCACGCCATTCAGGCTGAGGCCATTCCTGGAGGTACAATGAGCGATTGTGATTTTGTGCTGGAAACGAGGCGACTGATTTTAAGAAAAATACGCCCCGACGACTATGAACCGATTGCCGCTATACTTCAGAACGAAAAGGTGATGTACGCCTGGGAACATGCCTTTACCGAACAGGAAGTCCGGGAATGGATAGAGGAAAATATACGGCGCTACACCCGTGACGGGTATAGCTATTGGGCGGTGGTTGAAAAAGAATCGGGCTTCTTCTTGGGAATGGCCGGAATACTCGCGGAGCAAGTCGACGGGGGTAAGTACATCGGCCTGGGCTATATTTTCAATGAAAGCTATTGGCATCAAGGCTACGCCATCGAAAGCGCCTCAGCCTGCATGATCTACGCTTTCGACGTCTTGCAGGTGGACGAAGTGACCGCTCAGATACGGCCAGACAACCTCAATTCGCTCAAAGTGGCGCAAAAACTCGGCCTGGAAGTCAAAAAGCCGTTTATCCGCCACTATCGCGGCCGCGACATTCCGCACCTGCTCTTGAGCAGAGCCAAATCAAAAAAGTGAACTTAAGCCAACCTGAAAGGAGCGTCATGTGTCGTCGCTGCCAATGAAGAAGATTAGCATGCCGCATCTCGACCCTGCGGCTGAAAAAAAACTTGCCGGCTCTCTGACCGCCCTGTCTACCGCCATTATTCCTTACTTGCCGTACCTGCTGTTCGACCTGTGGGAATTGGGAACATCTCCGGCCATGGTATGCGACCTTGTGCGGCGACACATCCCCGACGCTCCCAAACGGCGGTTTCTGGATCTCGGTTGCGGCAAGGGCGCGGTGAGCGTCGCTCTTGCCAAAGCGTTCGCGGCCAGGGTAACGGGTATCGATGCTTTTCCGGACTTTATCGCCTACGCGGGGCAACAGGCTGCCAGTTCCGGGGTTTCGGAGTTATGCCACTTTAGGGTTGGCGACATCACCAAAGACATCCACAGGGAACAAGGCTACGACTGCGTGGTACTGGGCGCCGTGGGGGACGTGCTCGGGCCTCCCCGGGATGCCGTGCGGCTCTTGCGTCAGACGGTGATCCCCGGCGGCTTCATCATCATCGACGATGGATATGTCTCGGATCCGGACGCGCAGGTCGCATATAAAAACTATGCTTACCCGACCCGCGAGGAATGGCTTGAAGTGTTCGCGGCTCATGACTTGTGCGTGATTGAAGAACAGGAAGCGGACGACGGCCAGGCCGAGTCAAACGCGTCCGATTTGGAAAAGATACGATCACGTGCAAACGAGTTGTGCCTGAAGTTCCCTGAGCATAAGGAACTCTTTGAATCATACGTGGCCGACCAGGCGGCTGAATGCCGGGATCTGGAATCCGTGGTGACAGGCGTTCTATGGCTGCTGCGGACAAAAGGGCAAGCCGGTGCAATCAACGGCTAATCCCCGGCCGGGTTGATAAATCACTTGGCACAGCGCCGCACTCGCGGTTTTTTAGGGCCCCCATAAAGTGCCCACTGCAAAGCCATTATGGCCTTGCAGGAAGGAAGTGGTGAGTATGAAGAAATTCGACTCGATGCCACTCAAAACAACAAAGCACCAAGCGCCCTTGTACGGTTCCTGGTGCCGCGTCGTCGTTGGGAATGTTCACGTGCCGATTCCGTATTCCTCACGAATGATGGCGGGGTTTCAGTTCAGAGGCACCTCGGCTCAGAATGCTGACCATCAGGGTATTGAGGCTGACCCCTTCGGCCTTGGCCAGGTTGGAAAGTTCACGGTGCAGGCTGACCGGCAGGCGCGCCACCAGGCTTTTGGGTTTGGGAGGCCCCCACTTGTCGGCCGCCGCCAGCCAGGCCTTTTCGGCTTCGGCCCCATTCTTGATGGCCTCTTCGATGCTGTCGCCGTCGGACATGCAACCGGGAAGATCGGGAAAAGTGATCAGCCAGCCGCCGCCGTCGGTTTTGTTCAGGGGGGCCAGTTCAAATTTGTTTTTAGGATATTTCTTCATTCCTCCACCTCCGCCAGAATTTCGATATAGGCCAGAAGGCGTTTAACATAAAATGGCTTAATGGGGCGATGGGCCGGAACGGTGAGATGCTCCCACCCCGCCAGACGAAAAACCACATGGCTGCCGCAGTCATGGGTCCATTCGACGCCGTCAAAATCCGCAAGGGACTGAAGGTCCTCAATACGCCAGTCCCCTTGGGGGTTGCGTCGCATCTTTTCGATTATCTTTTCGCGTTTTGTCATAAACGGCTCCGCGTAAAAATCAATTTCATAGTACCATATACGATACTAAACAATCAAGCCTTCCCAGATACGCTGAAGCTGACGCGGTATGCGGCGTACCCGCCTGGTGCGTTTGGCGATCACAGTTTTTCCACCCTGTCGGAAATTTGTTTTTTGAGGGTCTCCAGGTCGGCCAGCAGGCGGTTGGCCCGGTGGCGATCCAGGGCGTTTTCGGCAAGGCCTAGCTTCAGCAGGCCGCCCAGCCGGCCCGGGTCGGCCTTCAGCCGGAGCAGTTCCAGAATGGCCTCCTGATCCACGACGTTCTTCACCTCATGGCCCAGACAGACCGCCTTGGCGTAGGCCGAGACGGAGACCCGGGCCTGGCCGGCCTTGGCTTTGATAGCCTGGTATTCCTCCGGCGTCAGATAGGCCCGCAGGGCGATTTTGTTCGGGCCGGGCATTTCCTCTCTCCTTTTACCGTTGAACCGCAGGTGAATAAGGCCCCGGCGCGAAGCCGGGCAGGATGGTACAGTGAGCCGGAGTAGGCGCACGGAACCTATCCTGCCTCCAGATGTAGTGCGAATAAATTCCATTTTGGCCGTCAATTCAGCACGTTTTGATATTCGGGCGAATATCGGGAATATCTGGCGAATTCGGCTGAAAATTCTCAAAATGTTCAGATTGGCGGCCATTGTGGGCGTTTGTGCTAAACCAGCTCAGACAAGTCCACGTTTCGGTCGTGGACGAAGGAACTGGACTTTGCAGTACCCGACTCAGACCTGGACGGCGACTTTTTGACCACAGCCAGCGACGATTTTTTCTTGCCCCCGTGACTCCTCTCGCCATTGCCGCGCAGGTAGTCACAAAAGCTGGTATAGCTGATGGTCAGACGCCCAGCCTTCACCAGCGCGGCGTGGATCGCCTTGGCTCGGTACCCGTCAGCCACCTTCTGCTCCACTTCTTTTTGGACGGCCCTATATTCCACCCTGGCGTTGTACTGCCTCGGGTTCGTTTTTTCTTCGGGCATTGATTCATCCCTCCTCAGGTTAATGCAAAATTTTGCGGTCTCGGATTCCAGACGATGGTGAGCCTGATTGATCTCAATCATCAGACGCTTGCCCCAGCCGAACATGTCGGCGCTCTCCTTTGCCCCGGACATAGTCACAGAAACTGGAGTAGCCGATGGTCAGGCGGCCGGCAACGGTTAATTGTTCGTAGACAATGCGGATGCTGTACCCTTCGGCCAACTTATTTTCGACTTCCCCCTGAACGGCCCGGTATTCGACGCGGGCTTCGTAGGGTCGTTTTCGCACTTCAGACATTTTTCCCTTTCTATGTGTTCCGGTCTGGCCGGTTTCGGTTGCTGATGAGCCCTGGCCGGCGGCGGGGCGCGTTGGACCCGCCAGCGCTGGCGGCCAGGGCGGGGCCACTTGTCGGCACGAACGCTTCTTCTCTTTTTCTTGCTCTTGATTTAATGGGCGACAGTTGGGGCCAATCCTTGCGGCACTTAATTCCGTTGAAACTTTTTGAACTGAGGGGCGACTCATTTTTTATTACTCCATGACTGAAAGAAGATTCAAAAACGCGGTCGAAATGGCGAAAAAGCAGACGCGGTCGGGGTCAGAACCTTATTGAAATTCGACATCCTCTTCACCAGGGCGCACCTTGACCAGGGCTCCAGGCGGCCGGATAGCCGAATTGTTGGTTGGTTCGTCGTTGGGCTTCCCTGGTTTCCAGGCCCAATTTGGAAAACTCCAGAAAGGCGTGGTTCCAGGCCCGGACTTTTTTCACATCCAGGGATTTTCGGGGCGGCTTCACGAGCGGCTTGAAGACTTTTCGCAGACGCTCCATCAAATCGCTGACGGATTTTCCGGCCTGGGCGGCTTTACGGCGGAGGGCCTTGGCGGCCCGGTCGCGCTCACGGGTCAGCATCAGGCCCAGCCCCAGCCAGTCGAAGAATTTTTTGGTGAACACCCGGATAGCCCGCAGACCGAAATAGGCGCCGTCTTCATTGCGATGGCGGGGCTGCTCCACCTTCAGGAAACCGGCTTCTTTGAGTTGACCGATGGCCCGCTCGCAACGGCGCTGACCCAGGCCGGTGTCGGACACGATGGTCTTCATGTCCACATCGACGAAACCGTCGGTCGGGGTGGGCGTCCCCACGCAAAGGGAGGCCAGATCGAGGCGCTTCAAAAGAGCCTCCAAGACAATCTGGATGGCCTCTCGACGCTCGCTCCTGGTTTGGCGGTTGGGGCTGGTCTGGAGTTCCGGGCATTGTCCGGGATGGAAGAACCAGGACTTGGCCCGTTCAGCGGCCAAAGACAGGATGCGGGGCGGGGCTCCCGGACCCTTTTTGATGGGTTCGGGCGGGCTCAAGCGGGGTTGGCGAGGATCATGGCCGCAACGGTTGCCGGAGGGATGCGCCTGGGTCATGGACGCACCTCAGCTGTCGGAGAAAAAAGCGGTTGGTGGAAATATGGCAGATAAAAACCGGCGGCGTTATGGCCGCAAGTCGATAAAACGACTTTCGGCGATGCTTTTGCTACCCTGACAGCTACCTTAAAAATGAGGCGGTGATACGACGAGGGCAGGCCGGACGAACGCCCACCAAGGGGGCGGCCAGAGGCTGAATCACGGTCGGAGATGTTGTGGGAAGTAGCGGTATGTTGCGGGGTGTGGCCGGAAGCGTTTTTGCGGCCAGGGTAGCTATAGGGTAGCAAAAATGACCAAAGCCTTTCAGAAAAATTCCTGAAAGGCTTTGTATTCGTTACGCTTTCGCGTTTATGAGTTTGGCGTCCCCAAGGGGATTTGAACCCCTGTCGCCGGCGTGAAAGGCCGGTGTCCTGGACCAGGCTAGACGATGGGGACGCGTTGTGATGCCGCTTTCGACATCATCCGGGGCGTGACTTGGCCACGCTCCAAGATCCGTAAGAAATCCAGTGGTGGGTCGTGCGGGACTCGAACCCGCGACTCTCTGCTTAAAAGGCAGATACTCTACCGACTGAGTTAACAACCCTCACATCTGTGGCCAAACTCGTTGGCGCCGTATACGGCTGGGCATTGGCGGTAGATTTGCTGGCGTGTTAAGGCGCCACACCACACCCCAACGCCCAGATCGTCTTTATAATCCAAAACAGATCAAAAGTCAATTGTTTTTATGAGAATCGGCCTCCGCTCAAAGCGGGTGGCGGTCGTGCTTTGGATATCCCGCCTGATATCCAAAGCCCCGATTGCGGCGATGCGTCGCTGAAAAACGGTTGGGTTGAAATTCGGTCATCCGGGCTCCGAATGGGGCCATGCGCCGCCGTAACCGGGTCACGAACGGGCGGCATAATCGCCCTGCCGGGCGACAGACGGCTATCACTCGTAGAGCGATTATACCGGGGCGGTTGCCTCCGCCTTTTATATTTCCAAAAAAATTTCGGTCTCATGCTATACTTCTCAGTCCGGTGGCTCAACATTCCCGGACAGTCAACGTCTTGTGATTTTGGGCCTTGACCGGATCATTTCAAATGAATTCAGTCGGCGGGTCAATATACCACGCTGCCTGCCGTGTGCGCGAGGTGCTGGATAATGAGCGTGGCCATAACTCAATCGCGGGTTCGGCTGGGGTTGGGCTGGGATAGAAGAAACGACGGCGGCCCGGATTTCGATCTGGATGCCGTGGTTTTTCTTTCCGACGGCGACGGGCGGCTTGAAAACGAAGGCCGCATCGCCTACGACGGCCAACAATGCGGCGCTCCCCGCCCGGTGGTTATTTATAATGACAATATAACCGGGGAAGGGGAGGGCGACGACGAAGTCATCGATATCGACCTGGCCGAGCTGCCGCCCCTGATAACCCGGGTAACCATTGCCTTCGCCCTGAACGACGCGGAGAGAAATGCCCAGAACCTGGGCCAGGTCGCCGGGCTTTTTATCCGGTTGATGACCCTGCCCGGTGAAGTCGAAGTCGCCCGGTTCGACATGCCCCCCATCCCGACCCGGGCCACGGCCGCGGTGATGGGGGAGCTCGCCCGCGCTGAAGGCGGCTGGATATTCACCCCCCGAAACAGCTTCCATGAGGGGGGGCTCGACGAAATCGCCTCGCGGTTTCAGTTATGATCCGCGGTCATTCCGAGAAGCGTTCTATGGACAGCATCCGCGGCGGAGCCTGGAAAAGGCGTCTGGTGAAGGGGTTGGCGCTTTTCGTCGTCGGCTGCGGCGCGGTCTTGTCCGCCATACCCGTCTGCGCGCCCCGGTTCGGCCGGCTCCCCGAAGGGCCGCGCCTGGAGCGTCTCAAGGCTTCGCCGAATTATAAGGACGGGGAGTTCCGCAATCAACAGACCACGCCCATGTTTTCCGGCGACCGCGGTCGCTGGGCCACTTTGTGGGATTATTTTTTCGTCCGCAAGACGGGGCTTGAACCCGCACAGGCCCCGCCCATGGTGAAAACCGATTTGAAGGCCCTGCGCCGCGACGAGGATTTGGTGATCTGGCTTGGCCACTCTTCCAGCTTCCTGCAGCTCGGGGGGAGGCGTATCCTGATCGACCCGATATTCAACGACCACGCCGCGCCGTTTTCTTTTTTCACCCGGGCCTTCAAGGGGGCCTATCCCTATTCGGCGGAAGATCTGCCGGAGATCGACTGTCTCATCATCTCCCACGATCATTGGGATCACCTGGATTACGAGACACTCGGCGCCCTTAAGCCCAGGATCCGGGCGGTCGTCTGCCCCCTGGGGGTGGGGGCCCACTTGGAGCGCTGGGGTTTCGCCCCCGGGATCATCCACGAGGCCGACTGGGACGAGGAACTGCGGCTGGAACCGGGCCTCACCGTGCATGTTCTGCCCGCGCGGCATTTTTCCGGGCGCTGGATACGGAACAACAAGACGCTCTGGGCCGGCTTTCTGCTGGAAACTCCGCGCCGCCGGGTCTTCTACAGCGGCGACAGCGGCTACGGCCCGCATTTTGCGCGGATCGGCGAAAAATTCGGCGGGGTCGACCTGGCCATCATGGAAAACGGCCAATACGACCGGAACTGGCCCCTTATCCACATGGCGCCCGAGGAGGCCGCCCGGGGCGCCGCCGATCTGCGGGCCAGGGCGCTTTTGCCCGTCCACGCCGGCCGTTTCGCCATCGCCAACCACGCCTGGGACGAGCCCTTCCGTCGCATCCTGGAAGCCAGCCGGGGCCGGAGCTTCACGCTCTTGACGCCGATGATCGGCGAAGTGGCGCGCCTGGGTGATTCCGAACCGGCCTTCAGCGCCTGGTGGGAGGCGGTCGATCTCCCGCCGGGGAGCCTTGGCGCGCCCGGCGGCGGTTGATCATACGCCGGGCCCCTGAGGGCAAAGCGCCGCCGCAATTATGTCATGACCGGGTTATAACGTCCCGGCGACCTCCCGCCAATCGACGAACAGGTTGAAGCGCTTCGTCCGGAAACGCAGCACACAGTACTCGGGGTCCTCCGGGCCGGTGAAGTGGTGGGCCAGGCCGACATACCACATTTCTTTTTTGACGGCCGGATCGGTCACGATCTCGATGTCGCCCACCAGGGTGATGCTGTGGGCGGCCCCGTTGAAGCAGACGGCCGCGCGGCGGCATTCCCGGATACGCCCGACTTTGTTGCTGGCCAGGCCGGTGCAGAAAGTGATCTCCCTTAAGCCGGCGGCCTTGGCCGGGGTGACGGTCGAGGCCGTCGGGTAGCCCTGGGCGTCGATCAGCGCCAGCACGCAATAGGGCCCGGCCCCGGCCGGCGCGTCGTGCGCGGTGTGCCGGCGGATGAGGTCTTCCGCTTTGTTCAGTATCTCCTGGTCCATGATTTCCCTTCCTCGGCGTTTCGGCCGCTCCCGGCCGGCGGATTTCGAGATGTCCCCGACCAGTCAAGGCGGGGAGGCGACTGAACCTGCTCCCGGACGATCAGTTTCAGCCAGATCGTTTTTCGGCGGCGCATTGCCCCATTCGGGGCATGGTAACACACCACCCGACCGGAAAGAAAGGCGTCGGATTCGGAGGGATGCGCCTTGACAAGCGGGCCGGAGACTGATATATTTTCAATACCGAGTGCTCGGTATTTTATGTGCGCTCGGAATTCACGCCTGCAAGCAGCCGGCCGGGGAAGGCCCGATGGTCTCGGTTCCCAGAAAAAAACAGCCTGAACAGGTGCGGCTCAAACTCCTGCAAGCGACGGCTGAAATCGCCGCCGAGCGTGGGCTGGAATTCGTGACCACCGCCGAAGTCGCCAAACGCGCCGGGGTCACTTCCGGGGCTCTGTTTCATCATTTTCCCAGCAAAAAACATCTGATCGATGAGATGATCCTCAATTTCACCAAGGATCTCGAAGCGCTCATAGAGGAGGCGGTGAAACGGGATCCCGAACCCCGGGGGCGCTTCACCCGGGCCTATCTGGTCACCTCCTGCGCGTGTGACCATACGAGTGACGACTGCAAGCTGCTGGGGGCGATCACCACCGCCATGAACCGCGACGCCGACTTGGCGGAACTGTGGGTCGGCTGGATGGAGAGGCAGATGGAAAAATACGGCGGAGAAGACGATCCCGTGCTGGCGGCCATCATTCGGTATGCGGCCGACGGCCTGTGGATGGAGTCGTTTGCCGTGCCCTGTGCGAACCCTGAAACCCGCCGGGCGGCGATTCAGAAACTGATGGAATGGACGAGGCAATTGTAAGGCTTGACGGCCAACGCCCCTGGGGGCTGATTTTGAAGAATTTCGGGAGTAGATGACATGTCCGCCGGTAAAATTTCGGGGTTGGTTCTGTTGCTTTTGATTTTGGCGGGCTGCGGCCGGGCGGAGACCGATTCGGCCGGCGGCGTGGATGCGGCCCCCGCGCCGGAAGTGGCGGTCATGGTGGCGGTGCCGCGGGAAAGGCCGCTGGTGCAAACTTACCCCGGGCGCTTGACCGCTTTTCGTCGGGCGGAGGTCCGGGCCCGGGCGGCCGGCATCCTGGTCAAGCGGCATTACGAGGAAGGCCGGGAGGTGGCCGAGGGCGACCTGTTGTTCACCATCGACGACGCCCAGCTCAAAATCAACCGGCTCTCGGCCCAAAGCGCCCTGGCCCGGGCCGAGGCCGAGCACCAGGGGACCCTGGACACCCTGAGCCGCCACCGCAGCCTGGTGGAAAAGAAATCCATCAACGAGCATGATTATATCGCCTCGGTGACTGCGGAAAAACGGGCCCAGGCCGAGGTGGACAGCGCCAGGGCCGCCCTGGCCAAGGCCGAACTCGACTTGAGCTACGCCCGGGTCGACGCGCCCATCTCCGGGCGGGCGGGCCTGGCCCTGGTTTCGGAGGGCGCCCTGGTCGGGCAGGACGGGTTGACGCCGATGACCACCATCGAGCAGATCGATCCCATTTATGTTGATTTTTCCCAGCCCGCTTCCGATCTTTTGGCCGTGGATTCGGCCGTCAAAAGCGGGCGGCTGCGGAAGATCGACCAGGCCGGGGTCCAGGTGCGGCTCAATCTGCCCGACGGGAGCGTGTACGAGCACCCGGGGCGGCTGCTGTTCATCGACACCTCCGTGGACCCCCGGACGGACGGCGTGGCCATGCGGGCCGTTTTCCCCAACCCCGACAAAACGCTGCGGCCGGGGACCTACCTGGGGGTGAGCCTGTCGCGGGCCGTCAATCCTCAAGTTTTTCTGGTGCCGCGTGACAGCCTCCTGCGGCAGGAGGGTGAAAGCCACCTCCTGATCGTCTCCGACCAGAATCTGGTGGAAAAGCGGCCGGTGGAGGCGGCGGAGCTGGACGGCAAAAACTGGGTGGTGACCGGCGGGCTGCGGCCCGGGGACCAGGTGATCCTGAACATCGCCCAGGGGGCCGCCCTGGAAGGGCAAAAGGTTTCGATCGCCGCCACGACCACGTCCAGCACGGAAACGCTGGCTTTACGAAGGGATTGACGGCGGCATGGCCAAGTTTTTCATCCAGCGGCCGGTCCTGGCCATCGTGATCGCCCTGTTGATCTCCCTGGGCGGGCTCATGTCCGCCCGGATCCTCCCGGTGTCCCTGTATCCGGAGATCGCCCCGCCAAAAGTAATGCTCTGGATCAGCTATCCCGGCGCTTCGGCCCGGACGGTGGAAGAGGCGGTCACGGTGCTGATCGAGCGGGAGATGAACGGCGTCCCCAACCTTCTGTATATGGATTCCGTCAGTTCCGCCGGCTCGGCCGTCATCAACCTGACCTTCAAACAGGGCGCCGACGGCGAGATGGCCAACGTGGAGGTCCAGAACCGGCTGAAGCTGGTGGAGCCGAACCTGCCGGACAGCGTGCGGCGGAACGGCATCTACGTCGAGCGGGCCAGCAACGCCTTCCTCTGCATCGTCAGCCTGTCTTCGGCCGACGGCCGCTATGACGACATCGCCCTGGGCGAAATCGCCTCGGCTTCGGTGCTGCCGGTCCTGCGGCGGGTCGACGGCGTCGGCCGGGCCACCCTGTACGGCACGGAAAAGGCCATGCGGGTCTGGCTGGATCCGGAAAAGATGACCTCGCTGGAAGTCACCGCCCAGGACGTGGTCGACGCGGTGGTCAACCACAGCGCCAGGCTCACCCCCGGGGCCCTCGGGGGTGACGACGCCCCGGAAGACGCGCCCATCAACGCCTTCATCCAGACGCGCGACTATTTGAACACCCCGGAGGAGTTCCGCCGGCTGCCGCTGCGGACCAGCGGCGACGGCTCGTCGCTGACCCTGGGCGACACGGCCCGGGTGGAACTGGCCGGCCGGGATTACGGCTATCAGTCCCGCATCAACGGGCTCAAGGCCACCGGCATCGCCATCATGCTCACCGACGGGGCCAACGCTCTGGAGACGGCCCGGGGCGTCCGGGAGGCCATGGAATCGCTGGCCCCCTTTTTGCCTGAAGGCGTCCGGTGGGATCTGCCCTACGACACTTCCGGCTTCGTCGAGGTGGCTGTCGGGCAGGTGGTCCGCACTCTGGGCGAGGCGGTGGTGCTGGTTTTTCTGGTGATGTTTCTTTTCATGCAGAATTTCCGGGCCACCCTGATTCCCACCATCGTCGTGCCGGTGGCCTTGTTGGGCACCAGTGCGGCCATGTATGGGCTGGGCTTTTCCATCAACCTGCTGACCCTGTTCGGCATGGTGCTGGCCATCGGCATTCTGGTGGACGACGCCATCGTGGTGGTGGAAAACGTGGAGCGCCTGATGGCCACCGAAGGCCTGCCGCCCCGGGAGGCCACCGAAAAGGCCATGGTCCAGATCAGCGGGGCCATCATCGGCATCACCCTGGTGCTGGTGGCGGTCTTCATTCCCATGGCCTTTTTCGGCGGCGCCGTGGGCAACATCTATCGCCAGTTCTCCCTGACCCTGGCCGTCTCCATCGCTTTTTCGGCCTTTCTGGCCCTGTCGCTGACCCCGGCCCTGTGCGCCACTTTTTTGAAGCCCGTCGATTCCGCCCACCTGGCGCGGAAAGGCTTCTTCGGCTGGTTCAACCGCGCCTTCCACCGCGGCACCCGGCGTTACGGCTACGCGGTCAAAACCATTCTGGACCGGCCCCGCCGCTGGTTGGCCGTGTTCGCCTGCGTGGCCGCCCTGGCCGTCTTCCTGGTGTTCCGTCTGCCCACCGCCTTTCTGCCTTCGGAAGACCAGGGGAGCCTGATGGCCACCATCGTGCTCCCCTCCGGTTCGACCCAGGCCGAGACGGTGGCCAAGATGAAAGAGCTGGAAGACTATGCCCTGGCCAACGAGCCGGTGAAGTACATCTACGGCGTCCAGGGCTACAGCATCTACGGCAGCGGCGCCCAGATGGCCATGGCCTTCATGTCCCTCAAGGACCTCAAGGAGCGCCCGGGCCCGGAACACAGTGTGGACGAAGTGGTGCGGCGCGTCAACGAGCGCTTCGCGGCCGACGAAAAGGCCTCGCTCATGGCCTTCAACCTGCCGCCCCTGCCGGGCCTGGGCCAGACCAACGGCTTCGACCTTCGGCTGCAGGATCGGGGCGGGCTCGGCCGCCAGGCCTTCAGCCGGGCCCGGGATAAGTTGCTGGAAGCGGCGGCCGGCCGGCCGGACTTGAGCTACGCCGTCTTCGCCGGCATGAACGACGCGCCGGAGATGCTGTTGGATCTGGACCGCAACAAGGCCATGAGCATGGGGGTTTCGGTCGGGGAAATCAATTCGGCCCTGTCGACCGTCCTGGGTTCCAGCCAGGTGGCCGATTTCATGCTGGACGGCCAGGTCCGGAAGGTCATCGTCCAGGCCGAAGGGGCCCGGCGGCAGGTCGGGGCCGACGTGGGGCGCATCAACGTGCGCAACGATTCCGGAGAGATGGTCCCCCTGTCGTCGTTCGTCCGGCTGGAATGGGCGATGGGGCCGGCGTCGTATGACCGCTACAACGGCTTCCCCTCGTTCACCATCAACGGGGAGGCGGCCCCGGGCCTTTCCAGCGGCCTGGCCATGGATACGATGGTCGAACTGGTTCGCGAACTGCCGGCCGGGGTCGGCTACGAGTGGTCCGGGCAGAGTTTTGAAGAGATCGTCGCCGGCAACCAGACCGTGGCCCTGTATACCCTGTCCGTGCTCATCATCTTTCTGGTGCTGGCCGGCCTGTATGAGAGCTGGTCCATTCCCGTGGCCGTGCTCCTGGTGGTGCCCCTGGGGGTGCTGGGCGCGGCCGCGGCCATGTCCCTGCGCGGCCTGAACAACGACATTTACTTCAAGGTCGGCTTGATCACCATCATCGGGCTTTCGGCCAAGAACGCCATCCTGATCGTCGAGTTCGCCAAAGACCTGTGGCTCAAGGATGGCCGGGCCCTGGTGCCGGCCATCCTTGAAGCGGCCCGCCTGCGGCTCAGGCCCATCATCATGACCTCCCTGGCCTTCGGCTTCGGCGTCCTGCCGCTGGCCTTTTCCAGCGGGGCCGGCAGCGGCGCGCAGGTGGCCATCGGCAGCGCGGTGCTGGGCGGCATCATTACCGCCACGGCCCTGGCCGTATTTTTTGTGCCGCTGTTCTTCCTGGTCGTGGTTCAGGCGGTCCAGCGGGTTCGGGCCCGGCGCTCGGCGCCCGAGAGCGCCGCTCTCCGTCTCGGGCCGGTTCGGCCCGAGACGGGCGCGCGGTAAGGTCATCATAGCCCCGAAGGGGCAATGCGCCGCCGCAGCCGCGTCATAAACGGGCCGCACCGGCCGTGACGGAGGTTCATCGCCTCAGTCCTTCTCTTCATTATCTGGCCGCGTTATTGCTTCCGTAATACAAGGCGTCGACCGCTCCCGACAGCCGGGGCCGGTCTCGTGAATCTGGAGGTGATGCCGCGATGAGAATCATTCACGTCACCCCCCACCTGGGGGGCGGGGTCGGGCGGGTGGTTTTGAATTACTTCCGGGGCGCGCTGGGCGGCCCGGTGGAATACGCCGTCTATTGCCTGGAGCACGCCAACGAGGGGGCCGTCCGGGCGGCGGCGGAAATGGGGCTGGAGCTGCATGAGCGGTTGGGCCTGGACTACCGGGCCCTGGCCGGGGCCGTGGCGGCGGCGGACGCGGTGGTCATCCACTGGTGGAACCATCCCTTGTTGTACGCCTGGCTGATAAACGGCCTCTGGCCGGAATGCCGGCTGATGATGTGGGCCCACGTGGCCGGGCACCACGCGCCCCAGGTTTTCACGGAAAACGCGCTGCGGTTTCCGGACCTCTTCGCCCTGACCACCCCCCATGCCTTGGCCGCCCCGGCCCTGGCCGCCTTAAGCGAAAAGGAGCGGACGGACGGAGTGCGGGTGCTGTTCCAATGCGGCGGCCTCGAGTATGTGCCCCGGCCCGCGCAACACCCGGCGAACGATAACCTTCGCATTGGCTACGTGGGCACGGTGGACAGCCAGAAGATGCACGCCCGGTTCCTGGACCTTTGTCTGGCCGCCGATCTGCCCCCCGGGGCCGTTTTCGTGGTGGCCGGCGGGCCGGAGCACGAGGAATTGCGGCGGGCCGCCGCCGAACGGGGCGCGGCGGAACGCTTTGAAATCCTGGGGCCGGTGGAGGACGTGCCGGCCCTTTTGGCCACCCTGGATATCTTCGGCTACCCCTTGAGCCGCACCCATTACGGCGCTTTGGAACTGGCCCTCCTGGAGGCCCAGGCCGCCGGGGTGCCGCCGGTGGTGCTGGGGGGGGGCGCCGAGAGCTTCCTGGTCCGCGACGGCGTCACCGGCCTGGTGGCCGCCGGCGAGACCGATTACAGCCGCCAGGTGGGGCGCCTGGCCCGCGACCCTGAACTGCGGGCCCGACTGGCCGCCGCCGCGTCCGAGGACATCCGCCGGCGCTTCAGCCGGTCAAACACGGTCGCTGCCTTTGACGAACTGTACGCCGAACTCCTGGCCCGGCCCAAGCGGCCCCGCCGCCACCGCCGGGCGGGGGACGCCCCGTTGAGCCCCTATGAGATTTTCCTGGAAGCCGAAGGGGACCGGGGGGAGGATTTTTCCCGGATCATGCGGGGCGAGAAGCCGCGAACCGACTTCGAGCCCATCTTTTTCTCGCCTACCCGGGGCAGCGTTTTTCACTACCAAGGGTTTTTCCCCGACGATTCACGCCTGTCGGAGTGCGCCCGGCGGCTTTCGGCCCGCTGAGCCGCACTTTTTTGTGGCGCCCGAATATCTGGTGATATATCATGGTTTTGAATCGATACCGCTACCTTGGAGGGGAACCATGAGAAACGTCACCGTCGCCGTCGCCCAGATGAAAAGCCGGGGGCGAGGCGCGGAGAATATCGCCGCCGCCGATCGCCTGGTCAGGGAGGCGGCCTCCGCCGGGGCCCGGATTATCCTGTTGCCGGAATTGATGGAAACGGACTATTTCTGCCAGAAAATGCCGGAGCGGAATCTTCCGCCGGGCACCGCGCTGGAGGACAATCCGGCGGTGGCCCACTTCCGCCGGGTGGCGGCCGAGCTGGAAGCGGTCATCCCGGTCAGCTTTTTCGAGCGGGCCGGGCAGGCCCGCTATAACAGCCTGGCAATTATCGACGCCGACGGCCGGGTGCTGGGCGTGTATCGCAAAAGCCACCTGCCCGACGGCCCCGGCTACTGCGAAAAATTTTTCATGAACGTCGGCGACACCGGTTTTCGCGTCTGGAACACCAGATACGGGAAAATCGGCTGCGGGGTCTGCTGGGACCAGTGGTTTCCCGAAGCGGCCCGGTGCCTGGCCCTTCAGGGCGCCGAGATGCTTCTCTATCCCACGGCCATCGGCAGCGAGCCGGAAGATCCCGGGGTCGACACCATGCCCCCCTGGCGCACGGTCATGCAGGGGCACGCCGCGGCCAATGTGATGCCGGTCCTGGCCGCCAACCGGGTCGGCGTGGAATATTGCGAAGACTCGCACATAACGTTTTACGGCTCGTCCTTCATCGCCGACGCCCGGGGGCAGGTTGTCGAGCAGTTGGACCGGGAGAGTGAGGGGTTCGCCCGCGCCGAATTCGATCTCGACGCCCTGGACCGGCAGCGCCAGACCTGGGGTTTTTTTCGGGACCGCCGCCCGGATCTTTACGGTCCCATCATGACCCTCGACGGCGCCACGCCTTACCTGAAAACGTCCGACAACAAGTAAATCACCGACTTGACGGCGAATTGGCCTCAACCGCCCCACGGCCGCCGACCGTCGAACGGAAAACCGCCGACTTCAACACCGGCACCCAACCGCCGCCGGTTTTTTCCTTTCCTTAAAGGCTGTTGGCATATTCCAGGGCGACGTCTTCGGAATCCGGATACTCGCTGTACCGCGCCACCCAGCCTGTGGGCCCGAAAATCAGATAATGCAGCCCGTCCATTTCATCGCCCAGGGGCACCACATCCTGGCCGTCGGCCCGGATGCTCAGGGTATACAGCGGGCATCCTTCCTCATCAACGCCGTCGTCGTCTTCAATGCAGACGTGGTGCCACTCCAAAATATTCAAAAAAGTGTGGATATCGGTTTCGCCGTCCCTGGTCGCCTTGAACAGCAGCATCCGCTGAAAACCTTCATCCAGCCCGGCCAATTTCACTTCCAGGGGGGAATCGAGGTTGCGGCCCGCAAAAATCGATTCCAGCCATCTCAAAGGCTTGTCCTTAAAAGCCTCGATCATGACCAGGCCGAATTTATCCATGGTCGGGTGAACGAAGCTGATCGCATTTTTGTACTCCTCATCGATCTCGTGCTCCGGTTCTTTGCCCGGAACGTAAAATTCCGGCCCCCGGGCCGGCGGGATGAATGGTATGCGCCATTCGGAAGTATCGAACGGGGCCAGCAGCGCTTGAAGTTCCGCGCGTTGCGGCGGGCTGAAACGCCTGACCCAGCTGCGGGGGCCGAACAGGAGTTCCGCCAGGCCGGGCTCGTCAGGCAAAAATTCCATCAGGTTTTGGCCGCCGATAAACCATTCCAGAACCCCGGAGGGGCTGTGCGTCGCCGTGGCTTCATCATGGACAGGGTGCGGCGGCCGGGACGAGGACTCGGCCGCCGCCATCCTTTCTTTTCGCTCTTGGGCGCTTTTTCTGAAAGCCGAGAGCAGGCCGTAGACCCGGTTGATGCGTATTTTTTCCAGGCCGGCCGTAAAAAGCCGCCGAAGCTCTTCATCCAGCGCGGCCAGATGGCGATCCAAACAGCCGATGCGGCCGGCGTGGGATTCGATATCCGGGGCCGGGCCGGCCAAGGCGCGGAGGTTCAGGGCTGGCCCTTCCAGCAACTGAGTGGCCAAAACCCGGCCTAAAAAATCCAATCTGTCGTTTGACGTGAATTCCAACATATGCCCTCGTTAACCCGGGTTTACCGATCAGGAAGAGTGAAGCATGACCGCCACTTTATATTGCGACCAGCCGGCATATGATCTTTTAAGGGAGTGCGCGGCCAAGCGCGACCTGGCCCCCTGGAATCGGTGGATCGACGGCGACCGGGGTGGAGCGACCAGCGTGTGCCTGCAAGGCGCCGACCTGCGCGGCCTGTATCTGGCCGGCGCCTCGTTCCGCGGCGTGAGTCTTAAAGCCGCCGATTTCGCCGGAGCCGACTGCCGCCAAACCGCCTTTACTTTTTGCAATTGCCGGGGAGTCAATTTTTCCGGGGTCGATTTTCAGGAGACATATTTTTTTCTCTCTCCCTGTGAAGGGGCCAACTTCACCCAAGCCGACTGCCGGGGGGCTTTTTTCAAAAACCTGGAAGCCCGCCGGGCGCTTTTCATCGCGGCCGATTGCCGCCGGGCCAGATTCGACCGCGCGGCGGCCCCGGAAGCCGACTTCAGCGGGTCCGACTGTGAAGGGGCCGCCTTCGCCCGGGCCAGGTTCTCCGGGGTCAATTTTACCGGGGCCAATTGCGGCGGCGCCGACTTCACCCTGGCCACTTTTCAAAATTCCATTTTCCGGGGAGCCGATTGCGGCCGGGCCAACTTTGACCGGGCCAGTTTCAAAGCCGTCGATTTTACCGCCGCCCGTTTTGCCGCGGCGCATTTTTTGAAAACCAATTGCCGGCAAGCCGTTTTCAGCCAAGCTGATTTGGCGGGCGCCGTCATAGAAAAAACGGATTTCCGGGAGGCCGTTTTTAACGGGCCCAAAACTTGACCGCGTCAGGGTCGGCGCTGTTTCCGGCCCGCCCTGATTATAAGAAAATCAGGTTTGTGAAGGGCATTTTTGTATCCCGGCAGTCGATCCATAATCGCATCCGAAGGCAGGGGCTCCGCCAGCCGGTCGACGCTCAGGTCCGCCTCATGCAAGGCTTCGAAGAGGTCGGAAAACGTCCGATGGTATTTGGCCACGCCGTCGACGAACCACGAGACCTCCCGCCGGCCGGTTACGGAATAATCGCTCAATCGATAATGATCTATATGGCCCCGATCATCTCTAATCCATTGCGCGCCCGCGTTCGGGGCTGTGGTCAAGGGGTGTTCCTGGGAAAAAACAAATACGCCGCCGTCATGCAGCAGACGAGAGACGTCCCGCGCCAACTTCTTAAAATCGCAGACATAATGCACGGCCAACGAGCTGACCACGATATCGAATTCGCGGTCGAGGCGATCGATTTCTTCCATGGGCAATTCGGAGTAGGTTATTTTTTCGTCCCGGTTTTCAAGCCTGGCCACTTCAAGCATTTTTTTCGAAATATCGATTCCGTATACGGATGACGCGTCCAGCCTCACAAATTCCTTGCAGTTTTCGCCGTATCCGCAGCCCATATCCAGAACGCTTTTGCCGCTCAGCGGAGGGAGCAGCGAAAACAGGGCGGGCTTTTCAATAAGGATGTTGGCGTTGTTTTCATTGGCCCGTAGCCGTCGATAGCCTTCGAAAAACGTTTGATCGTCAAATATGTTTTGCCGCATCGCACTTCTCCGCCGTTCCTGGTCCGGCGTTCATTGTAACTCGAAACCCGAATGAAGCAAAGCCGCCCGCTCAGCGGGCGGCTTTGGAGAGCATTGTATCGCCAACCGGCGGCCGGCGGGTGGCGCCGTGTTTTCAGAAAAAAGCCCGTCCCGCCGCTGTCTTGGCGGACAGCGGCGGGACGGGGCGGTTTATTTCGTGACCCGGACCCGCCCGGTGGCCAGGATGGCCTGGCGGTCGGGCTCGTACATGCCCTCGGCCACGGTGGGCGGCAGCACGTAATCGCCGGGGGTGATGGCCCGCAAGGTGTAGCGGTATCTGATCTCCCCCGGGGCCAGCCAGGGCTCGATCACCACCAGGCGGTCCTCCCGCAACTCCAGGTGCGAGGCCGGCGGCGGGGGCCCGTCGTCCTCATCTTCGTCGTCGCCTTCACCCGCCTTGGGCGGGGGCACCAGGCGCGGGTTTTCGATTTCGAAACCACCGGGCAGGAGATCCACCAGCACCAGGTTGGACAGGGGCCGATCCGCGCTCACCACCAACTCCACGGTGACCCGGTCGCCCTTGGCCACAGTCAGAATGTTCGCGGTCTCCCCGGCGGTCGAAAGCGGGTGTTTCACGGCTTCCTTTTCATTGTCCGGGTCGCCCAGGATCCAGGTCCGGGAGAGGGCCAGGTCGGCCGCTTTCGGTTCCGGGGCCGTCTCGGGCACGGCGCCCACGGTCAGGCTGTAATACGGCCGGCCCTCGCCTTTGATCTCCAGGGTCAGGGGCCGGCCCACGGCCGGAGCCAGAACTTTGGGGCCGGCCGTGGCCAGCTTGTTCTGGTTGACCTTCAGCAGTTCACGGCCGTCGGCCCCGCGCAGGACCGCCTCATAGGGCTTGCCGGTGCCGGATTTGCTCAGGTAGCCGCCCAGGGCCAGAACGGCCATCCCGTTTTCCTGGGTGCTGCGCCAGCGGTTGTTGGCGCCGTCTTTGATCACCTCCTGGGCCAGATCCCGGGCCCGCTTGGACAGCGGATCGACCTCGCTCCAGAGCAGGAGTTTCAACGACAGGTTGCGGCTGTCGCTCTCCAGGGTGCTGTAGCGCTGGGACAGGCTGTCGTTTTCCTCGTCATCCGCGGCCTCTTCTTTATCCAGTTCGATCAGAGCCCGGGGATTGCCCTCGTGCTGGGCCACGGCCCCGGCCAGGAAGAGGCGGGCCGAAGGCGACAGGCCCTCGTAGCGGTCGCGCAGGGCGTTGACCCAACCGGCCCGGTAATCGCCGTTCAAGGCCAGCACGTAACAGGCATAGGCCTTGGTGGCCAGGATGTAGGCGGCGTCCCGCCCGTCGCGCTCGCTGTAGCCGGAGGCCATGTAGGCCCGCAGCCACTTGACGGCGTTTTCCAGCAAGCCCGGGGGCAGCTCGGCCCGGGGGCGGGCCAGGGTCAGGAAGTGGGTGGCGTAGACCGACCCCCACTCGTAGCTCTCGTCGCCGCCGGGCCAGGGGGCGAAGCCGCCGCCGATGGTCCGCATGGTGCCCAGGCGCCGGATGGCCGAGTGCAGGCCATACGCCGGGTCGACGGTCTCATCGGCCTTTTCCAGCCCGCCCAGAAAGTCCTCCGCCGCCAGGAAGGGCCAGGCCTTGGAGACGGTCTGCTCCAGGCAGCCGTAGGGGTAGTCCTTGAGGTAGCGCACGGCCCGCACCGCTTCCACCGCCGGGCTCCGGGCGATGGTCAGGCTGGCCTCCACCGTGCCGGCCAGGTAGCCGGCGGTGGGGATTTCGATCTGTTCCCGGTCGGAGGACGCCAGGGCGCTGCGGGTGAAGCTGACCCGGGGGAAGGGCGGCCGCACGGCCACTTCCAGGGTTTGGGTGAAGGCTTCGCCGGCCCCGTCGCGGCTCTCGACGATCAGCCGGCCCAGGCCGGCCCGGTCGGCGCCCCAGGCCGCCGGCACGGCCTCGGCCTGGAAGACCCGGGTCTGGCCCTGGCCGGGGGCCAGGTCGAAGGCGGCTTCGTTTTCTTCGCTCAACTTGATGGGGCCTTCGGTCGTAAATTTCAGGCGGGCCCCGCTCCCGGCCTTGGCCGGAGCTTGGTCGGACAGGAAAACCCGGACCGGAATTTCAAACGTGTCGCCCGGGGCCAGGGCCAGCGGCAGGGTGACCTCGGCGGTCAGATCCCGGTTGACGCGGATCTGGCGGGCGGTGTTCCCGAAGCGGTCGCGGCTGGAGCCCACCACCATCAGGCGGCCCTGGCCGCTGTATTCGGGGATGTTCAGTTCCACCTCGGCCCGGCCGCTTTGGTCCACGGGCACCTTGGCCAGGAAGATCGACAGCACCTCCTGGTTGCGTTTGAAAGGCGAAAAGAGGCCGGCCCGGCCGAGGCCGTCGCCGCCGCCGGGGGTCAGGAAAGGCAGGGCCACCGTCTCCAGGGGCAGGAGCTGCTCATACAGGTCGTAAAACCGGGTCAGGAAGTTGCGGCCCGCGGTGAACATGCGCCAGGGGTCGGGGGTTTTGAAGTTGGTCAGGGACAGGACCCCTTCATCCACCAGGGCCACGGCCACCTCCCCGGCCACAGGGCGGCCGGCCTCGTCGGCCAGGGTGACGGTCAGTTTGGCCCTGGAGGACGGCTTGATCCGGTCGGGCATGTCCGCCGAGATCTTGAGGCGGTTGCGTTCGCGGTCCATTTCCAGGCTGGCCACGCCGATGGCCCGCCAGCCGCCGGAAGCCGTCTCGGACAGGGGCCGGACCACCGTGGCCGTCAGCCAGGCGTTGGAGCGGATGGCCTCGCTCACCGGCACCTTGATTTCCATCTCCTTGGAGTTCATGTCGTAGGCCTTCGAATACACGGGGCCGTCGAGGTCCACGGTCACCCACAGGCGCCCGGTGAAGGGGGCTACCAGCTTGACCTTGGCCGTGTCGCCCGGCCGGTAGCCGGGTTTGTCGAACTGAATCTCCACCCGGCTCTTGGCGGCCTCTTCGGTCGGGCCCTCCAGGCCGTAGACTTCCAGCCGCCGGGTCACGGCCAGGCCGGAGACCGGGTCGGCGATGTTGACCTCATAGACTCCGGCCGCCGCCGGCCGGAACTCGAACGCGCCCCGGCCGTCGGCCAGCTTCACTTCGGCATCCATCTGGGGCTTCAGTTCCTCGGCGGACTGGCGGTAGTGGCGGCCGTAGCGATAGGTGTTGTAATAGCGGGTGACGACCTGGGAAACCTGGACGTTCACCCCGGCCAGGGCGGCCGCCTTCCCTTCCGGGTCGACGGCGGCCACTTCGTAGGTGAAGGGCTGGTCCACCGCCGGGGCGGACGGTCCCCGCGAACCCAGGATCACCGGGCGGGGAAAATAGTCGGCCGCGCCGCGGGTGGCGTTCCAGCGGCCGCCGTCTTCCTGGACGCTTAGGGTGAACTCCAGCGACAGGCGGTTGGGCAGCCGGTCGGTGGCGAAGTTCGGCTGGTAGAGGATGTCGGTGCGGCCGTTTTCATCCAACTGGCCGGTGGCCGCCCGGCGCTGCCGGGTATCCTGGAAATCCGAGGGCGGGCTGGTGAAGTCGAACCCCTCCCAGCCTTTGGGATTGAAGGCCGCGCTGGAGGCCAGGGCGTCGAGTTCCCATTTGAGGTCGGTGCCCGGGGCCCCGAAAAGATACTTGGCCTGGGCGGCCAGGGATATTTCCGGGTTCTCCCCGTAAAAGATCTTTTGGGCCGGGGTCAGTTCCAGGGCCAGGCGCGGGGGCACGAAATCCTCCACGGTGAAGCCGGCCGAGCCGATGACGGCGGGCGAGCCCGGCAGCGACAGTTGCACCTGCCAGGAGCCGGTGCGGGCCGAGAAGGGGATTTCGGTGGCGAAGTCCAGGCCGCCCTCGGGGCTCAGGTCGGCCCGGCCCTGAGTCAGGGGCCGCCCGTCGGGATCGTTGACCCGCCAGATGACAGGGAAGCTCTCGGCGGGCGGAAGGATGTCCCGGTTCCGCACGATGGCCTTGACTTTCAACATTTCCCCGGGTTTGAACATGTCGCGGGGCATGAAGACGAAGGCCTCGTAGCCCCGGGAGAGGAAATCGCGGCGATTGGGGCCCGCCGGGGCCTCGACATTGACGTAGCCGTTGCCCTCGCCGTGCCAGCGGGGGCCGCGCGCCCCGCCGCCGTCGCGGTAGTAGTAGGCCTCGTATTCGTCGTCGTAATATTCGCTCTCCTCGTCTTCCGAATCATAGCCCCCGCCGCGGCGGGCCTCGGGACCGAAGGTCACGTAGTTGAGGTCACCGTCCTTTTCCACGGTGACGAAGACGGCCTGGGAGGGATCGATCTCCACGCTGGCCAGGCCGTCGCGGTCGGTTTTCCCGGCCCCGAGCACCTGGTTGGCCCGGTCGTAAAATCGCACCTGGGCCTCGGCCACCGGCTTGGCCGTGGCCAGGCTGTTGACCCAGACCGCGGCCCGGTTGGGCCAGGCGCGGGTGGAGACGCCCAGGTCGCTGATCATCACCGGCAGGTACCGTTCGATGTTTTCATAGTAATCGCGGTAGTGGTAGTATTCGTCGCTTTCCGCGTCACTTTCCTCCGCGCTCTTGATCACCGGGCTGATCTTCAGGAGATACGCGCCGCCGTCATTACCCAACAGGTTCTTCAAGTCCAGCAGGCGCTCGAAGACTTCGCCGGGCGTGCTCTTGACCTCCGTCTCCTTGTCCAGAATGTTCTTGGAGAACTGGAGGGTCAAACCGCTCTTGACGTAGTCTGCGTAATCCTGGAGGTTCAACAGCGGGGGCAGGTTGTTTTCATAGATGCGCCAGGCCTGGAGCCGCACCCGCTCGATGTTGCGCCCGGCCACCTTGACCAGGAGCGGCTTCTTCGGGGTCAGGTAGCGGCCCCGGCCGGTGAAGATGAGTTTGGGCCGGGCTTTGTCCGACAGGGTGACCTCGTAGCTCAGGTCTTCGTCCAGCACGCCTTTCTCCGAAGGCAGGCCCCGCAGAAGGGTGACCGTGGTGGGTTCCGTGGCCGAAAACGCGGCGAAAATCTGGATGCTGTTGCCCTCGCGGCCGTAGGGGGAGACCTGGAAGGGCCGGGGCGGATCCAGCTTGATGTATTTTTCCAGGTCGTCCGGCTTGACGGCGTCCCGAAGCTCGATGGAGAAATAGGGCCGCCAGGGGTAGTCGTCCTCCACCTCGGTGCCGGTGTTCCGGATGGTGAAGAAGCTCTGGGTCGTATACTGAATTTCCCGTTTTTCGATCAGCCCCCGGCCGTCGGCCGATTTCAGGCCGCCGACCAGGACCCGGATGATCCGGTCGGGGCCGGATTTGACCTTGAGCCGGGCGATGAGGCCGGCCGCGTCGCCCGGGCCGCCGACGGAAACGACCTCCAGGGGCAGCGGCACGAATTTGCCGTTGACGGTTTTGTTTTGCGCCGATTCGTCGGGCACGAACAGTTCGGCCTTGATCCGGGCCCGCACGTCGGCCAGTTCGACGGGTTTGTTGAACATCAGGTCCAGGCTGGCCTCGCCTTCGAGATTCATGGCCGTCTGGTCCAGGGCCGCGGCCTCGAAGCGTTCGATATAGAAAGGCCTGGCGTAGCGGGGATCCACGTTGGTGGCCAGGGTCGGGGCCGCGTCGCCGGTCAGGGTTTTGAAATCGGGCTTCCATTTCAGGGAGAAGACCTGATCGGTGACTTTGGCCCAGAATTCCTCCTGGGTGAAATTGGTCCGGAAGCTCACGGTGCGGTCGCTGGTCCAGGAGCCTTTCAGGGGCAGGGGCGGCTCCAGGTCGAAGGGCGCGGCGGACTGGTCCATCTCCTGGCCCACCTGGTCGCGCGCGACCATGGGGCGGTTGAAAGAGAAGGTGAACGTCGCGTCGTTGCCCGCCCGCCCGATGTTGATCCAGACCTGGGGCGGCGGCAGCTGGATGGCGTTGGCAAGTTGGCCGCGTTGATCGGTAGTGGTGTCGGTGACGTTCGTCCTTTTATACGTGTCGCCGAATACGGTCTGGCCGACTTTGGTCAGGGGCTGCCCGGCGGCACTGCGGAGTTTTCTGTCCCAGGTTACGGTCAGGGGGCCTTTGACCAGCAGCAGCTCCCAATCTCTTTCGCCCAGCCCCGTTTCCAGCCGCAGTTGGTTGGGGGATACCCACCTGGCCTTGAGGCCGTCAATCGGCGGGGTGACGGTGAAGGGCCGCTCAGCCGGAGCCAGGGTTTTGAAAATCAATTCGGCGTCTTCGATCACCGTCTGATTGAAATCGACGTCCAGAATCACCTTCTTCTTTTCCACCAGGCCTCTGAACGAGCCGGTCAGCGGAGGTTTCTTCTCTGTTTGCTCGTCGGCGCCGGCGGGCGCCGGGCCGGTCGCGGCCAGGGCCAGAAACAGGGCGGCCAGGGCCGCCAGCCAGGCTGATGGCCGCCGAACGATGCTCTTCGGGTCGATAATTTTGGTCATCGCGTTACTCCTGATAGAATTTTGATATCTTCATCCACAAAAAGCGTCATTCAAACGTCAGAACCGGCACCTGGCGGTCGCGGTCGGCCTCCCGGGCATACTTGACCGTGAAGTCGACGGCCGCCCGGCGGCTTTGAGCGTCGATCAGGCTGACCCGGTGGCGGCCCGGTTTCAGCGGCAGGATCGGCGTGCGGCCGATCCCGGCGGCTTCGTAAAATTCATCGTCCACGAACCAGTGGACCAGCCCCCGGGTCCCTTCGCAGCGAAGGGGCAGGTAGCCGCCTTCGGCGGAGAGCATGATCACCCCGCCGGGAAGCGGCGAGGTGATGACCGGGCCCCGGATGGCCTCGCGCCCGGCCGCCGGCCGCCCGGCCATGAAGCCGGCCAGTTCCGGCGGCCAGAGGCTGACCACCTGGCCGCCCTGGAGGGCGTGGAGGCGGCAGGGGTGGCTCTGGGCCCCGGCCGCCAGCCGCCAGGCCAACTGGGAGCTCGGGCAGTAGGGGCCGACCGGTTGCCCGGAAACCGGGCAGGCGTCGTAAGCGGCCACCTCCGGCGGGTGGTCCGGCCAGCGGATGCTCCGCCCGTCGTACAGGTGGCGCATCAGGGGCACCAGCACCGGCCCCAGGGCCCGAAGGCCCACCAGGTCGCCCTGGGGCGCCCCGGTCGGGTCGCCCAGCCACAACACCACCGTATATTCCGGGGTATAGGCGGCCAGCCAGGCGTCCCGCAAACCGTGGGAGGTGCCGGTCTTGAAGGCCAGGTCGCCCAGACCCGCCTGCCGCCAGCCCAGGCGCAGTTCGGCGGGCAGGCGGGCGTCGTCCTTCAGGCATTCGTTGGTCAGCCAGGCCGCCCCGGCCGAAAAGATCTGTTGGGGCTCACCAACCGCCGTCCCCGGCCGCCAGGACGGCGTGACCCGCAAACCCTGGCGGGCCAGGGTGCCGTAGGCGCCCAACAGTTGCCGGAGGCTGACCTCGCAGCCGCCCAAGGCCAGCGAGTCGCCGTAATAGGAGCCCGGGCGGCGGGCGTAATCGAAGCCGGCCGCCCGCAGCACGACCAGGGCCCGGTCCGGACCGACCAACCGCAGCACCCGCACGGCCGGCGCGTTGAGGGATTCGGCCAGAGCGTTCTGGGCGCTGACCGGGCCCCGGTAGTATTCGTCGAAATTGCGCGGGGCCTGCCCCGACAGCCTGAGGGGGGTGTCGGCCAAGAGAGAGGCCGGGGTCAGCCCTTTTTCGGCGAAGGCCGTCAGATAAATGAAGGGCTTGAGGGCCGAGCCCGGGGAGCGGGGGGCGTCGGCGCAGTCCACCCAGTGGCCGCTCTGCCTTTCGGTCCGGCGGGCATTGCCCACATAGGCCAAGATGGCCCCGGTGCGGTTGTCCATGATGGCCCCGGCCCCGGTAATCCGGCCGGGCCGGTCGGCCAGCCCCTGGTTCAGCCGCAGTTCCAGCAGCTCCTGCAGGCGGCGGTCCAGGGTGGTTTTGAGGCCGTAGCGCCCCGAGGTCCAGCGCCAGGTGTCCGGCGGGGTTTCTTTGAAAATGCTCTCGGCCAGATGCCAGGCCCGGCGGGGCAGCTGGCCCTGGCGGCCGGCGATGGGTTCGGCCTTGGCCTGGGCGGCTTCGGCGGCGGTCACCACCCCGCGCTCGACCAGAAGGTCCAAAAGGCCGTCCCGGCGTTGGCGGGCCACCTCCGGGTGGCGGTCGGGCCGGTAGAGGCTGGGCCCGCGCAAGAGGGCCACCAGGAGGGTGCTCTCCCCCAGCGACAGGTCGGCCGCGCTCTTGTCGAAATAAAAGCGGGCCGCGGCTTCGGCGCCGCGCAGGTTGCCGCCGAAGGGGGCCCGGTTGAGATAGATTTCGAGAATTTCGTCTTTGGCGTGGCCGCGTTCCAGCTTCAGGGCCTGGATGAATTCCACGTATTTGCTCAAGAGGGTGCGGGGCCGGGGCGTGGTGAGCCGCACCGTCTGGACGGTGATGGTCGAGGCCCCGGAAACCACCCGCCCGTGGGTCAGGTTCTGGGCCATGGCCCTGGCCAGAGCCAGGAAATCCACTCCCGGATGGCTCCCGAAGCGTCGGTCCTCGATGGCCACCGCCACCTTGGGCAGCCAGGGGCCCATGGCCGACAGAGGCACCGGCAGCAGCCATTCCTCGTCGGCCGACAGGCGGGCGTGATAGAGGTGCCCCCGGTTGTCCAGGATGGTCGGGGAGACGGCGAAGCCGCCGGGGTCCGGAGCGGGCAGAACCAGCCAACTGCCGGTCAGCATGGCGGCCGCCAGAATCGCGCCGCAACGGCCCAGGCGCTTGATGGTGGTCAGGGATTTGGACACGATCACCCGTCGCAAAAAATTACGGATTATTGAGGCTTGGCCAAGGCCGGCATCATTCATCATTGAACTTTCTGCATTATAAATGTCTGGCTACATAATAGGTATGGAAAATTTGTGGAATTGCGGATCTGAAGGGCCATCGCCTCCGAAAGGCGGCGTCGCCCGCTGGTCTGGCCGGCGTTCCATAAAAATTGCCCCGTGGGAGCCGGGTTCCCACGGGGCGGTACTGTGGATTGTGTCTCTGGCTTATGGGCGGGGAGGCTCGCCGCCGTTTTCCTCACCGCGTTTTCCGCCCCGCCTGATGAAATGTATGACCGCCCCGGCCAGCCCGCCAATAACCGCGCCGATCAATGCTCCAGTCAATGCGCTTTCCAGCATGGCGCCTCCTTTTTGCTCCCGATCCGTTCAGCCGTTTTCCGCCGGGGCGAATCGACGCGAAACCGCCGGCCGCATTTTTCCGTCGGGTGTCCCCAGACGCAACAAGGGCTCACGGAGATTTCCGTAAGCCCTTGTTTTAACTGGCTCCTCAGGACGGACTCGAACCGCCGACCCGGTGGTTAACAGCCACCTGCTCTACCGACTGAGCTACTGAGGAATGTGGTCGGTCGCACATTTCGCTATTGTATATATCCACCCCGGTTTGTCAAGTTGTTTTTTGAGGGGTCCCGAGGGGCACGCCCGGGCGAGGGGCGGACTCCGGGCCCGCTCTCGGGCGGACCCTTGCCCGTCCCGGCCGGGATATGGTATAATAATCAATTATATGCAAGGACCGTTCGCGGCCGGGTGACGCCCCGGCCGTCATTGTCGGCCCTCCGGCCTCCGGGGTGGAGCGGCCTGACCGGAGCCCGGTGTCGCGCTCCCGACCCCCGGAGGGGCCAAACGCCGCCGTAACTTCGTCCTGAACGGGTTTCCGAAACCGGGGCGACGATTCGGCCGTTTTCGCCCCGCTCTGAATGGGTCCCTTTACCTTAAAGGGTATTCTCAGAGTATCGCAAAAGATTTTTCGATTATATGCGCCCCCGACCAACAAGTTGACGAGCAGCCGGCTGGCTGGAATTTATTCGCCCGGGCCCGGGCGTAGTCGCCACCCCGACCTGGAAGGCACCATGGATTTTTTCGCTCAACAGGACATCGCCCGGAGGAAGAGCCGAGCCTTCATCACCGCCTTCGCGGGGGCGGTGCTGCTGGCGGTGATCATCTATTATTTCGTGATCACCGCCGGCCTGGTGGTGCTCGGCTTCTGGGCGGTCGAGGGCGGCAGCCCGCTGAGCATCCTGCCGTCGTTTTTCTATGGCTCTCCCCCGGAGATCCTCGCGCCGCGCCCGATCATTCTCATCTCCCTCGCCCTGGCCGCTTTTATCGTCCTGGTGTCGGTGTTCAAAACCCGGATTCTCCGAGGCGGCGGCGGAAACTACGCGGCCCGGCTGCTGGGCGGCGAGCCGCTGGATGAAACCGCCGCCGATTTCAAGGAGCGGCGGCTGCTGAACCTGGTGGAGGAAATGGCCGTGGCCTCCGGCTGCGCCCAGCCCCTGGCGTTCATTATGCCCCGCGAAGAGGGCATCAACGCGATCACCGCCGGCCTGGACCGGGAGGACGCGGTCATCGTGGTGACCCGGGGGGCGCTGCGGCATCTGGACCGCGAGGAACTCCAGGGCGTGGTGGCCCACGAGTTCGCCCATATCCTGAACGGGGATTGCTCGTTGAACCTGAACATGGCCGGCAGCCTTCACGGCCTGTTGCTGTTTTCGACCGGGGGCCGGAAGCTGGCCTCCCTGGCCGGGCGGATTGAGGGCCGGGGTTCGCTGCCGCTGATGCTGATCGGCCTCATGTTCTGGCTGGGCGGTTCAGCCGGCCGGCTTTCGGCCGAACTGCTCCAGGCCGCTTTCAGCCGCCAGCGGGAATATTTGGCCGATGCCTGCGCCGCCCAGTTCACCCGCCGGCCGGCCGGGTTGGCCGGAGCGCTGAAAAAAATAGCGGCCTTGCCGCGCGGCGGCGTCCTGACCAGCCCCCAGGCCCTGATGATGAAATCGTTTTTTCTGGCCAACCCGCTGCGGCTGGCGGGTCTGTTCCGCACCCACCCGCCCCTGGAGGACCGCATCCTGGCCCTGGACCCGGGCTGGGACGGAACTCCGGCCGTCATCGGGGCCTCCGAAGATTCGGATGAAGCGGCCCCGGCGGAATCTCCGTTCTCCCGCCCGGTTCAGTGGCCGGCGGTGTTGGCCGCCCTGGACGACGGCGGCACGGTGGAACCCCTGACCACGCAAAACCTGGCCGGGGCCCGGCAGGTGGTGGACAACCTGCCCGGGGAACTCCGCCGGGCCGTGGATGATCCGGCCCGGGTGGCCGCGCTGACGGCCGCGCTTTTTTTGCCCGATGATCCGGCCGCCGTCCGCCGCCAGTTGGAGATCATCCGGCATTTTCTGGGGGAAGAAGCGGCCGGGGCGGCGGCCGGTTTCAAACCGTTGTTGGCCGAGGCGTTGCGGCTGCCTCTCCTGGCGCTGGCCGCACCAAAATTGCGGCTGCTGCCGCCGGAGGAAAGGCGCCGGCTGGACCGGGCGGCCCGGAGCCTGACGGAGGCCGACGGACAACTGGGCCCCGAATGGGGCATTGCGCCGCCGAAAAGCGGTCTGGCTGAAACTGATCGTCCGGGAACAGGTTCAATCGCCTCCCCGCCTTATTTTTTCGAAATCGCCGCCCGGCGGTTGCTGAACAAATACCTGGGCCTGACGAACCGATCGACCGAGGCCATTCAGGAGCCACGGGTCATCCGTGAAGATTTGTACACCGTGTTGTCGGTCATGGCCGGCCTGTCGGGAAACGCCCCCGGGATCGCCGACGAGGCCCTGGCCGCCGGTCTGGCCCGGCTCCCGGACTGGGCGTTTGCCGGCCCGGCCCGGCGGCGGACAGTCGAGGCCCGGGAGTTGGCCGAGGCCCTGGAACGTCTGGGCCGGACGCGGCTGGAAACCCGGCGGCGCCTGGTCCGGGCCGCGGCCGAAGTCGCCGGCCACGACCGGGTGGTCACCCGGAGTGAATACGATCTGCTGCGAGCCCTGGCCGCGGCCCTGGAGCTCCCTTTGCCCCTGCTGCCCCCGGGGCCCGTTGGGGAAGAGCCCGGCGGGGCTTTGTAAGGGTATGGATGAAAGACCGGACCCCGGTTCCGGTTGGGCCCGGATTCGAACGGTGAGGAGGCGATTCAGCCTGTTCCCGGACGACCAAACCTCGGCCAGACCGCTCTTCGGCGGCGCATTGCCCCATTCGGGGCATCGACCACACGTCTGAAACCATATGGGAGGGAGCCGCGCCATGGATTTTTTCGCCCGCCAGGAGGACGCCGCCGCCCGCAGCCGCGCTTTTTATCTGGCTTTCGGCCTGGCCGTGGCCCTGGCCGTGATCGTCTTTTATTTCGTGGTCACCGGCTGCCTCCTGGTGCTGAACACCAAGTTGCTGCCCGACCCGTCGGCCAGTCTGGTCCACCGGCTGCCGGCCATTATTTACGGTTCCCCGCAGCGGGTCCTGGCGCTCCGGCCTTTCCTGATCGTCTCCGGGTTGATCACCGCCTTCATCCTGACCGCTTCCTGGCTCAAGACCCGGGCCATCCGGCGCGGCGGCGGGGCCTACGTGGCCGAGGCCCTGGGCGGTGAGGCGCTTCTGAAGCCCAGGAATGCACAGGAACGGCAGTTGGTCAACGTGGTGGAGGAGATGGCCGTGGCCTCGGGCCTCCCGCGCCCCCGGCTGTATCTCATGCCCCACGAGTTGACCATCAACGCGGTCACCGCCGGCCTGGACCGGGACGACGCGGTCATCGCCGTGACCCAGGGCTCCCTCAACCTCCTGACTCGCGAGGAGCTCCAGGGCGTGGTGGCCCACGAGTTCGCCCACATCCTCAACGAGGACTGCGCCCTGAATCTGACCATGGCCGGCTGGCTTTACGGGCTCCTGATCTTTTCCGTCGAAGGCAAGGAGATGCTGTCCATGGCCGGCTCCATGATGGAGGCCGACGATGACGGACGCATACTGCCCCCGGGCTATCTGGGGATCCCCCTGTTGCTGCTCGGCTTGATCCTGTGGGTGGGGGGCTGGCTGGGGAAGCTCGCGGCCGAACTGGTTCAGGCCGCCTTCAGCCGCCAGCGGGAACATCTGGCCGACGCCTTTGCCGTGCAGTTCACCCGCCAGCCGGCCGGCCTGGCCGGGGCCCTGAAGAAAATCGCCGGCCTGCCCCGGCAGGGAGCCCTGAAAAGCGGTCAATCCCTCTTGCTGCAATCGTTTTTTATCGTTTCCCCGGCCCGGGTCCGGGGGCTGTGGCGCTCCCATCCGCCTCTGGAGGAACGTATTCTGGCCCTGGAGCCCGGATGGGACGGGGTCACCCCGGAAGTGGACCTGACCCCCTTTCTGTCTCCGGACCCGGCGCGCAAGCTACGTCAGGTCGCCCATGGAACGGCCCTGCCGGTCGCCCAGGGGCTTCGGCGGCTTCAGGATCTGGCCGACGGCCTGAAGGGCAATCCGGTCGGGCAGGCCCTGGTGCTGGGCCTGTTGGCCGCCGGCGGCGCTTCGTCCGCTTCGAAAGCGGCCGGAGGCGGCCTGGATTGGGCCCACGCCATTTTGGACGCCCTGCCGGAGGAACTGCGGGCGGCCGCTTCCGACCCGGACCGGGTGAGCGCCCTGGTCGCGGCCGCGTTCCTGCATGACGACCCGGATCTGGCCGCCGGCCAGCGGGAGATAATGGAAAAACTTCTGGGCCCGGCCCTGGCCGACGAGGCGGGGGCCCGGAAGGCCCAACTCGGCGACCGGGCCCGGCTGCCGCTCCTGGAACTGGCCGTTCCGACCCTCAAAGGCCTGGATGAAACCGCCCGCCTGAATCTGGCCCGGACGATCAAGGCTCTGGCGGCCGCCGACCGGAAGCTCGATCTTTTCGAAGTGGCCGCCATCCAGATTGTAAAAAAAGCCCTGCCCCTGGGTCAGGCCGAGACGCCGGCCGCCGCGCCGGTGGGGGCGGCCGACTATCTCAAGACGCTTCAGGAAGACGTGGTTCTGGTGCTCTCCATCCTGGCCTACCTGGGGGCCGCCGACCCCGGGGAGGGTGGGGCCTTGCCGCAACCTCAAAATGGAGCCGCGGCGGCCGGAACGGAGGCCGCCCCGGTTTCCCACGTGGCCGACGAAGCCCGGTCGGCTTTCGCCGCCGGCCTGGCCCATGTCACCCACTGGCCGCCCTATGATCTGGTCCCCCGGGAACTGGCCACGGCCCGGGAACTGGCCCGGGCCCTGGACCGGCTGGGCCGGGCCCCGGTCAAGATCCGGGACCGGCTGGTGCTGGCCTCGGTTTCCACCGCTCTGCACGACCGCCGGATCACCCCCAAAGAGGATGAGCTTCTGCGCGCCCTGGCCGCCGCCCTGGGCATCCCTGTTTTTCAGCTTCAAGTCGAACCGGGAGGCTCCGGCGGCGCGTCCTCCTGAGTCCCGGCCGGGTCTTCAAATACGGGTTGTTTTGGGGTATACTGTCATTTCTTGTATCCTGAAAGTATATGTATTCCGGGCAGGTGCGCATGGATTTCTTTTCCCGCCAAGAGGATGTCCAGACCAGGAGCCGCGTTTTCGGCCTCGCCTTCGCCCTGGCCATCGTGGTGACCGTGTTCGTCTTTTATTTCGCGGTCACCCTGGGCTTTCTGGCCCTGTTCCGCTATTTGCCGCCCCTGATCTACGGCTCGCCCCAGCGGATCCTGGCCTTGCGGCCTTTTCTGATCGTGGGCTCCCTGATCACCCTGGTCATCTTCGCGGCTTCCTCCTATAAAATCAGGGCCGTTCGAAAGGGCGGCGGCGCCTATCTGGCCGCGGCCCTGGGCGGGGAACCGGTGGAGACGCCCAAGAGCGAAGCGGAAACGCGGCTGCTGAACGTGGTCGAAGAAATGGCCGTGGCCGCGGGTCTGCCCCGGCCCCGGGTCCACATCCTGCCCCGGGAGTCGACCATCAACGCCGTCACCGCCGGCCTCGACCCGGAAGACGCGGTCATCGTGGTCACCAACGGCGCCCTGACCCACCTGAACCGCGAAGAACTGCGGGCCGTGGTGGCCCACGAGTTCGCCCACATCCAGAACGGCGATTTCGTCCTCAACCTGAACATGGCCGGCTGGCTCTACGGGCTCCTGTTCTTTTCCACGGTCGGCCAGGACTGGCTGGACGATTCCCTCGACGCCCTGGACAAGATCCTGCGCGGCGTCTATTACGGTTCGATGCCGCGCTGGTTTTCGGTGTTCGGGATCGGGGCCGGCTTTCTGCTGATGGTCGGGGGCTGGCTGGGCCGGGTGGCCGCCGGCACGGTGCAGGCCGCCTTCAGCCGCCAGCGGGAATACCTGGCCGACGCCTATGCCGTGCAGTTCACCCGGGAGACGGCCGCCCTGGCCGGGGCCCTGAAGAAAATCGCCGGGCTGCCGAAGCCGGGCCTTCTGCGCAGCGGTCAGGCCGCCCTGATGAAGGCTTTTTTCATCGTCGCCCCCACCCGGGCCGACGGCCTGTTGAAAACCCACCCGCCGCTGGAGCGGCGCATCCTGCTTTTGGAGCCCGACTGGGACGGGGAATTCATCCATCTCGACCACCCCGACTTCCGTCCGCCGGAACTCCGCCCGGATTTCGTGATGAAAGTGCGCCACCCCTTCCGCCGGACCCAGGCTTCGGACCGGGGCCCGGGTTCGTCGGCGACCCGGGCGGCGGAGCGCTTCCAGGAGTTGTGGCCCGGGGCCCTGAGCGCCCTGGCCCTGCTGAACACCGGGGGCGGCCGGGAGGCCTGTTCCGGAAAACCCCCGGAGCCTCGCCTCCAGGAGACCGGCCCGATTTTCGAACCGGAGATGCCGGCCGAACTGGCCCGGGCGGCGTGTGACCCGGCCCGGACGGCGGCGGCGGTGGTCGCGGCCTGTCTGCCGGGCGGAAGTTCCCCGGAGCTCCCGGAGCCAGCCCAGGCCGGCTTGAGTGAAGCCACGGCGGCGGCGGTTCTGGAACTGCGGCCGCTGATCGAAGACGAGATGAAGCTGCCCCTCCTGGAGACGGCCGCCCCGGCTTTGGCCGGCCTGGCCCCGGAAGAGCGGGAACGGCTGCGGTGCACCCTTCTGGGAGTGTTGACCACCTCCGGGCGCCTCGATTTCTTCGGCCTGGCGGTGAATTGGACGCTGAAAAAAGCCCTGGGGCCCCTGACCGGCCCGGCCCCGGAAGCCCCCGTCGGCCTGGCCGACTATCTGGAGACCATGAAACGGGACGTGACAGCCGTGCTCTCCGCCCTGGCCCATCTGGAGGCCGAAAGCCCCGAGGCCGCCGAAGGAGCCTTCGCCGCCGGTCTGGCGCACTTCGGCGAGCAGTGGCCCCCGCTGCCCCTGGTTCCGCCGGCGGACGATCCGGCCGGGGAGTTGATCCCGGTCCTGGATCGCCTGAGCCGGGCTCCGGACGGCATTCGTCGCTCCCTGGCCCTGGCGGCGGTTTCCACCGCCCTGAGTCACGGCCGGGTCGGGCGGCCGGAATATTACCTGCTGCGGGCCCTGAGCGCGACCCTGAATATCCCGCTGCCCATGTCCTTCCCGGGTTGAGACCCGGTCGGTCTGCGTTTTCAGGCTCGGCTGGTGTGGAGGAAATGTGTGAAGACTTTACTTTTCGGGCTTTTATTCGTGCTCCCATTTTTTGTGGCGGTGAACGCCGACCCGGCCCTGGCCGCTTCGGAAAAATGCCGGGACCAAGTGGTGTATGACGGCCTTGCGGTGGAAGGCGTTCTCAAAGAACACGGCTCGGCCGACGGGTATTACGTCGATATCGATCTGACGCCGCAGACCACCGCCGACCAGATCGTCCTGTCCCTCAGCGTGCAGGATTCGGAGAATACCAGAATCCTGATGGACATGGCTCCGGGGGTCCGCATCCGCGTCGCCTACGACATGGTGCGGGAGTATGATTCGGTGGAGGACGCGTGCATCGTCTATGGGGTGGTTCGGAAAGTGGAAGAGTTGCCGTCGGTCGGCGGGAAGTGATCCCGTCATAAGCGGGTGGCCCCGGGGCGCGAGGGCAGGGCGGCCGCTTCTTATGGGATTGTGAATCGCGGGGGTCTCGGCGTCCGCCGGGGCAGCGCCCCGGGCGGGCGGGCGAGACTACTAAGATTTTGCATCGACTGCCCGATGGCGCGGCCAGAGCTGACGCATTCACCTCGGGGAAGTCCGGGGAAAATGTTTGAGCCGGGGGCATCCACAATGGAATGCAAATTAAAATTCACCGGATACAAGCCAGCCACCGTCACGCTCTACAGCCCGAGCCACGCGGTGATTTTGAAAGAGCCGTCTTTGATAGCCGTCGATAGCCGGACCGAGGCGGTAACGGCGGTGGGCGGCGACGTGCAATCCGCCCCCGGACAAAATGGTGCCGTTGTGGTCGGGTCTCCTTTAAAACAAGGAGTGGTTGCCGATTTCGGGCTTGCTCGCACCATGCTTCGGCATTTTCTTAAAAAGGCGAAGCTGGCCTGGTTCTTCCGGCGGCCGTTGGCGGCGTTGTTCGTGCCGGTGGACATGACTCCGATTGAACACAAGGTCTATACTGAATTGTTCCTCTGCATAGGTGCCAAACGGGTGCAGATTTTTGAAGACACATTTTTCGGGGCCCTTGGAGACCGGCCGTCCTCGTATCAAATGATCGTGGAAATAATTCCCGGCTGAATTCCACTGGCGCAATGGGCCGCCATACCCGCGACCTGGCCGGGACGAAGATTCGATCACCGCCGTCCTTGCCTGGAGCGGCCGATTGTCATTTTGGCGCGGATATGGTACAGTCGCTGGGTCGCGGGCCTGGCGACAATTTTTATTATCCTGGGGAAGTCATGGATACATTCAAAATAAAGTTTCTGCCGGACGAGGTGGAGGTGGAAGCGGCGGCCGGTGAAAACCTGGTGGACGTCGCCGCCCGGGCGGCTTTGCACATCAACGCCTCCTGCGGCGGGGAGGGCGTCTGCGGACGCTGTCGGGTGGAGTTGAAGACCGGCGAGGTCGATTCCCGCTCCGGGCCCGGGGTCTTTCTGACCACCACCGAATACAGCCAGGGGCTCCGCCTGGCCTGCCGCTGTTTCGTCAACGGCAACGCCGTCATCAACATTCCCCCCGAATCCCGGGCCGACGCCACGGTCTACGCCTCGGCCCTGGCCGAAGTCGAAGTCGGCGTGGAGTCCCTGGATCCCATGGGGCGGGCCCTGGCGGTGGAGCTGTCACCCCCTTCGCATGCCGACAATCTTGCGGACTACGACCGCCTGATGGATTATCTGGCCGCCGGCCACGGCCTGGAGCGGCCGACGATGGAGTTGGAGGCTTTGCGGGAAATGCCGGCCGTGCTGCGCGACGGCGATTTCAAGGCCCGGCTCACGGTTTTCGAGGACCCCAACCGGGTCGGCCCGCCGCGCATCATCGGCGTCCGGCCGGCCCAGCCGGCGGCTCCGATCTACGCCTTGGCCGTGGACATCGGCACAACCACCGTCTGGGCCCGGCTGGTGGATCTGGAAACCGGCGAAAGCGGCCGGGCCCACGGCGACCTCAACGGCCAGATTTCCTTCGGCGAGGACGTCATCAGCCGCATCGTCTTCGCCGGCAAGGGCGACGGGGCCAACCGCCTCCAGGAGCGGGTGGTGGGCAGCATCAACCGCCTGATCGACCTTTTCGAAGAGGAACAGCCCGGCTGCCGCGACCACATCGCCCTGGTGACCACCGCCGGCAACACCACCATGAGCCACCTCTTCGCCGGGGTGAACCCCCGCTCTATCCGCCTGGCGCCCTATGTCCCGGTGGCGGCCGACTGGCCGGTGCTGCGGGCCGCCGATCTGGGCCTCGCGGTGAAAAACGCGGTGCCGCTGATGATTGTCCCCTCAGTCTCCAGCTATGTCGGCGGCGATATCGTGGCCGGGGTGCTGGCCTCGGAGATGTACAAACGCCCGGAACTGACCCTGTTCATCGATGTCGGCACCAACGGTGAAATCGTGGTCGGCAATCAGGACTGGATGACCTGCGCCGCCTGCTCGGCCGGCCCGGCCTTCGAGGGCGGCGGCGTCAAGTTCGGCATGCGGGCCGCCCCCGGCGCCATCGACCAGTTCTATTTCGATCCGCTGGCCCAGCGCCATCATTACACGGTCATCGGCCACGGCCGGAAAAAGGCCAAGCCCATCGGCATCTGCGGGTCGGGGCTCATCAACATCGTGGCCGAACTCTTTCTGGGCGGCGTCCTGGATCCCCAGGGCAAGTTCGTGCGCGACGCCGCCCCCAAACACGTGCGCGACGGCGAGGACGGTCAGGAATACCTCCTGTGTCTGGCCGACGAGACCGGGGTCGGGCGCGACATCGTCCTGACTGAAATCGACGTGGAAAACCTCATCCGGGCCAAGGGCGCCATGTATTCCGGCTACCAGACCCTCCTGGAGAGCGTGGGCCTGACCATGAACGATCTGGAGCGGGTCATCATCGGCGGCGGCTTCGGCAAATCCCTGAACCTCAAGAACGCCATCACCATCGGTTTTTTGCCGGAACTGCCGGCCGAAAAGTTCACCTATATCGGCAACAGCTCCCTGACCGGGGCCACCCTGGTGGCCCTGTCCGGGACCCTGTGGCGGAAGGCCGACGAACTGAAGCGCAACATGACCAATTTCGAACTCAGCGAGACCCCGGGCTACATGGATTACTACATGGCCAGCCAGTTCCTGCCCCATACCCAGGGCTCCCTGTTTCCGGGAACCATGGCCGAGGTGTCCCGGCAACAGCGGCTGGCCAGCGCCAAGCGCGCCGATACTTTCGTTATTTAACCGCGCTGAGGAGACGCCATGGGCTTGATCAAAGGCACGCTGACCCTGACCCGCTATCGGGTCAAGGAAGAGCCGCCGGAACTGTTGACCGATGAATACCTGACCGAGCGGTTGCTCAAAAACGCCTTCGTCGACATCGAAGACGCCCCCGAGGAACAGAGCCTGGGCTGGGTGGAGTTCTTCAACCCTCTGGAAAGCGGGTTCAACCCGGCCAACTACCGTTTCGGCGGTTTTCTGGCCTTCACCCTGCGCCTGGACACCCGCAAGCTCCCGGCCCGGACCGTGGCCCGCTATTACGCCATCCGCGAGGTCCGTTACCAGGAGAAGACCGGCCGCCGCCCCAACAGCCTGGCCAAGAAAGAACTGAAGGAGGCGGTGAAATCCGAATTGATGCGCCGGGCCTTGCTCAACACCGAACTCATGGAAGTGGCCTGGCTGTATCAGGAAAACGAAATCTGGCTGGCCGCCGTCGGCGAAAAGCGCCGGGAGACCTTCGAGGAACTGTGGCGGCGCACCTTCGGGCTGGCCCTGGAGATGTTGGTGCCGGCCACCCTGGGCCTGGAGATGCTGACCGGGGACCTGCGCCGGGCTCTTCTGGATTCCAAACCGTCGCCGATTTTACTGTAGAATGAAGAGATAGAATGAACGAGGACTTTATTCTGGAGCCCGCCGCCTTTCTGGACCTGTGGCGGGAGAAGCTGTTCCTGGGGCAGGAATTCCTGACCTGGCTGTGGATCACTTCGGAGATCAACGGCAATTTGTTGAACCTCAAGCCGGCGCCGGGGGGGGCCGTGCCGCCGGCCATCGAACTGTGGTTCGAAAGCCGCCTGACCCTGGAGGCCGGCGAGGGGGCCGACAAAAAAAGCGTCACCTGCCAGACCCCGGGGGCCGAGTGGGCCGAGGCCCACACCGCCCTGCGGCGGGGCAAGAAGCTGACCCGGGGCCGGATGAAGATCCGCACCGAGGAAAAGGAGTGGGGCCTGGGCCTGTCGGCCGACACCCTGACCCCCCAGGGCGTGAAGTTCCCCAAGACCTTCGCCGCCGGCGAAGAGGAGGAAGACGACACCGAAATCGGCCGCTTCCTGGAGCGGGTGGCCCTGTTCAACGAATTGTCGGCCATCGTGGAGGCCCTCTACCGCCAGTTCCTGGAAGTGCGCCTGTCGCCCGCCTGGGAACAGTCGGAGCGGCCCCGCCTGAACCGCTGGCTGGCCGATCAAAAATGAATCCCGCCCTGAAAATACTCTACCTGGTCTGGTATCTGCCGCTGCTCGTCGGCCTGACCGTCATCCTGGGGCTGGTCTGCGTCGCGGTCAGTTTCTTTTCGGCCCGGGCCGGCCGCTATATCACCAACACCCTCTGGAGCCACGTCGTGCTGGACCCGGCCGGACTGCGCCTGGAAACCAGCGGCCGGGAGAACCTCCCCGATATCGAGGGCGGCTTCATCATCTTCGCCAATCACACCTCGATGGCCGACATCCCGGCCGTGGCCCTGGCCACCGGGCGCTCCATCTCCTGGGTGGCCAAGGCCTCTCTGGGCAAAAGTCCCTTTTTCGGCTGGGCCCTGGCCCGGGTTCACATGCTGGTGGATCGCGGCGGCGGGGCCGAGGCGGCC
>JAVBLB010000071.1:0-13579 GCA_031553735.1 Candidatus Adiutrix sp. | reverse complement strand
TTCCTCGGCCATCCCAAAAAAAAAAACCCCCCTCGGGGCCTACAACATCCGCGGCCGGGCCGGGGTGACCGGGCCCAACGCCGTGGCGGCCATGGAAAACATTCCCCTGTGGCACGAGCGCGACATCAGCCACTCCTCCGTGGAGCGGATCATCGCCCCCGATTCCACCTCGCTGGCCGATTACCTCCTGACGCGCCTGACGGGCCTGGTGGCCGGCCTGGTGGTCCACCCCGAGGCCATGGCCAGGAATCTGAATTTGACCGGCGGCCTGTACAACTCGCAGGAACTGCTTTTGAGCCTGTGCGACCGGGGGCTGAGCCGGGTGGAGGCGTACGCCCTGATCCAGAAAAACGCCCTGCGGGCCCATCACGAACACCTGGATTTCCAGACCCTGCTCAAGGACGACCCCCGAGTGGGTGAATTCCTGAGCCCGGCCGAAATCGAAGCCGTTTTTCGACCGGACCGCTTCCTGGCCTCCGTGGACGCCATTTTCGCCCGCGTCTTCGAAAAGGATCCGGAATAACCGGGCCGCGATTCAATGAAAGGAAAAGGCCGTGACTCAGCGTAAATATGCGTTTTCCTGGGCCCTGATCGGCGATCTGGCGACCGCCCGCCCCAATCTGGGGCCGTCGCTGCGTCTGGAGGTATACCGCCTGATGCAGTTCTGTTTCCGCGACGTTCTGGAGGTCCGCTACGGCGCCGAGGAGACGGACGCCATTTTTTACGAAGCCGGAGCCCTGGCCGGCCGCCAGTTCTATGAAAACGCCCTGCCCGACCCCAAGCCGGACACCTTCAACCGGCTCATCAGCCGGCTCCAGACTCTCCTGACCAGCCTGGGCATCGGCATTCTGCGGGTGGAGTCGGCCTCCCTGGACACGCTCAACTTCACGCTGACCGTGTCCGAGGACCTGGACTGCTCGGGTCTGCCGGAGCTCGGCTATGAAATCTGCATCTATGACGAAGGGTTCCTGGCCGGCATTCTGGAGGCCTTTACCGGCCGCCCCTTCCGGGTTAAGGAAATTGATTGCTGGTGCACCAACGATCGCACCTGCCGTTTTGAGGCCCGGCCGGCCGACGAGGGTCCGCAGGCCTGATTCCCCGACCGTCGGGGGCTTCGGCCGCTGTCCGGCGGCGATTCTTCCCCCGCCCCGACCGCCGCATGCAACCTTCGGGGGGGCGGCGCATCACCCCTCCGGGGCCTTGTGAAGGCGAATATGACGATGTCCGAAGCCCCAAACCGGGATGGTCCGGCCGCTTTGCTCGTGGAATATCTGCGGCAGTTGCTGTTGTCGCCCCACAATGCGCCGGCGCCGGCGGAGTTGGCGGCGCTGGAGGGTTTTGAACAGTTGCGGGACTACCTGGTCGAGCTCAAAGAAATCCTCCTGGCGTTTTCGAAAGGGGATTTTGGGCACCAATATCGCCCGGTCGGGGCCGTCGGCGGCTTTGTCAAAGCTCTGCAGAGCAACATCCGCCACCTGGCCTGGCAGTGCAACGCCGTGGCCGACGGTGATTTGGAACAGCGGGTGGAATTCATGGGGGAACTGTCGGACGCCTTCAACCGTATGACCGCCAGCCTGGCGGCCAAGCAGGAGCTGATCCGGCAGAAGCAGGAACAACTGACCCAGATGACCCGGGAACTGCAGTCGGAGGTGAAGAAAAAGGAGATGATGGAGGGAGCTCTCCGGGCCAGTGAAGAGATGTACCGGCAGAAATCCCTGCGCGACCCCCTGACCGGCCTGTACAACCGGGGCTATTTCTTTGAGACGGCCGCCCGGGAGATGGAGAGCCTCAAACGCCAGAAGAACGGCCGCTGCTGTCTGCTCATGATCGACATCGACCATTTCAAGCTGTTCAACGACACCTACGGGCACATCTGCGGCGATCAGGCCATCAAGGTGGTGACGTCGACCATCGAGCGAACCCTGCGCAAAAGCGACATCTTCGCCCGGTACGGCGGCGAGGAATTCGTCCTGCTCCTGGGGGGCACCCCCCTGGAAAGGGGCACCGCCATCGCCGAGCGTCTCAGGGTGGCTGTCTCGGAGCAGCCCTCGCCGGCGGAAAACAGCCGGGAGCCCATCACCATCAGCATCGGTCTCTGCGGCGTCGAGAGCGGCCGCCTGGCTCCGGGGTCCTCCGGCGGCAAGGTTCTGCTGGAAGCCCTGGCCGAGGCCGACGCCGCCCTCTATGTCGCCAAGGAACAGGGCCGCAATCGAGTATCGGTCGTCATGTTGAACAGGTAGGGAGCCGGCGAGGTTTTGGTTTTTTCGCTCCGCCCGCGGCCCGGCGGCGCACGACCCGGGCGGGGTCTCGGATACTCAAGGCCGCCCGACGGTGGATGAATGATGAAGACAGTCAATGTGAGAATAAAATACGGCGGCCAGGTGACGACCTACGACTGCGGCGAGTTGACCCCCGCCCTCGGGGACTGGGTGGTGGTGCGCAACGAGGACCAGACCTATATGGGTCAGGTGGTCACCGCGCCGGTGACCTGGACGCCGGCCCCGGCGCAACCGGAAGAACCGGCCGGGGCGGAACCGGAAAGCCCGCGGGACGCGGAGGCTCCGGCCGGGCCGGACGCCCCACCCGTCCGGCCCGCGGCGCCGGCTTTGGCCGGCCGGGCCGGCGGCGAGCGCTCCCGGTTGATCGTCCGCCTGGCCACCCCGGCCGACCTGGCCCGCCAGGCCGAGCACTCGGTCCGGGAACGCGAGGCTTTCGACTACTGCCTGGGCCGGGTGGCCGTTCAACGTCTGGAGATGAAGCTGGTGGCGGTGGAAGTGGTCTTCGACGGCTCCAAGACCATTTTTTATTACACGGCCGACGAACGGGTGGATTTCCGGCTGCTGGTCAAGGAACTGGTCAGCCGCTTCCGGACTCGCATTGAAATGCGCCAGATCGGGGTGCGTCACGAGGCCAGAATGGTCGGCGGGCTGGGCGGCTGCGGGCGGGGGTTTTGCTGCTGCGGGTTTTTGTCCAATTTCGCGCCGGTGTCGGTCAAAATGGCCAAGGAACAGAACGTGTCGCTCAGCCCGGCTAAAATTTCGGGCGTCTGCGGACGTTTGATGTGCTGTCTGGCCTTTGAACAGCCCGGCCCGGCCGGCAAGGGCGGCGAGAGCCGGGCCGCCGCCGCGAGGGAAGCCGTCGACGAGGGGCCGGCCTCCTGAAAGGGCGAAGCCGGTTGAACCTTTGTTGCGGCCTGATTGTTCTGTGGGCGATGCCTGGCCCCGAATGGGGGGGCGGGCCGATGTTGATGCGGGGACCAGGGGGATCTGACGGAGGTCAGAGCGCGATGAAAGAAAACCTTCAAGCCCGGCTGATGTGGTTCGCCAATCGTCTGCGGACCATGAAGTATTTCAATTCCCGGGGATTGACCTACATCGACAGCGACCTGGCTTCGGCCGCCTTCAACCCGGTCTGGGGGGTGCCCAAGGACTTCGAGGAAGTCAGCCAGGTCACCACGTATTATTTCGGGCGCGATCTCCCGGCCACCTGGTGGCTGCCCGTCGACGTCTGCTCCCCGGCGGCCTGGTGGCTGGCGGAACACGCCTGGAACGTCGAGGATCTGCTCATCGGCCTGGTCTGGCGGCCGGATTCGGAAACCGAAACCGCTTTCGAGGCACCGCCCGGCCTGGATATCCGGCCCTGCCTCTCCCCGGAGCGGGTTCGGGACATGGGGCGGATTCTCGACGCGGTCATTCCGCGGGAACACCCCCGGGCCGACGGTCTGGTGGCGGAAATTTATGAGCGGGCGGCTCCGGCCATTCTCGACGGCGGCGACGGCCTGAGTTCCTGGGTGGCCTACGTCGACGACCGGCCGGCCGCCACCCTCTCCATGCTCCGGATCGGCCGCCGGGCCGGCTTGTACGACCTGGCCACGGTCCCTGAGTTCCGGCACAAACGATACGCCCTGACCCTTTTCGAACACGCCCTGGCCCAGGCCCGGGCCGCGGGCTGCGAACTGGTCACCGTCCAGACCGCCGCCCGTGGGGTCCGGCTGTACATCAACCGCGGTTTCATTCCCGTCAGCCAATTTGTCCTCTGGCACAATCGGGCCGCCCGCTAGCGGCTCATCCCGCCCTCCGGACCCGCGATGGGGCCGGACGCCGTGAATAGCGGCCCGGCGGAAAATTTGGCGCCGGCAAGCGGTGCTCACCAACTTGTTTAGGCGAACGCTCGCCAACAAGTTGGTCGGGCTGAATCGCTTACCCGGCTTTGATGCGGGCCTTCGAGGGCGCTTTCCGATGTCGCCGGATCGGTCGCCGCTTTTCAATTCGGGAAGTAAAATCTTGAAAGATATTAATAAATGGTATATTATTTGCCGATGCGTACGTGACGGGCGCCTGATATCCGCCGACTCCGCCCGGGAGATGTTGAGTTCCCGGGCCCCGCATGGGGTGTCTTGGCCCTGACGGATAATCCCGGGTTGTCGCAAAATAGTTTGAGATTCCGCGCGCCCTCGCCAACTTGTCGGTCGGGGGCCCGCAAACCGGCTTGTCGGGCGGCATCGCCTCCTCGTCCGTCTATCCCCCGATGAGGCGATTCCATCGGCCGGCAGGCCGATGAGGGGACCCGCCGGGGACGAGTCACGTCGGTGTTGGGCCCCTCCGGGGCCTTGAAGATCAAAAAGTTGATTCGCGAAAACGGATTTCTTTTCTCGGCCGGGCCAGGGTGATGCCGCCGGGGGCGGAACGCCATCGGCGGGCCGGTTTGAGACGGGATCGCGCGGAGGTTTGTCTGTGGCCCAAATTGATGCGTTTTTCAAGCTGATGCACGAAGTCGGAGCGTCGGACCTGCACTTGGCATCCGGTAACCAGCCTTTGATCCGCCTCCGGGGCTCTCTGGAGAGGATCAAGTACAAGGTTCTGGAGAATGCCGACCTCAAGCGGATGCTCTATGAAATAGCTCCGGAAGAGAAGGTCAAGGTTTTCGAGGAGTTCGGAGACGTCGACTTCGGGTATGAAATCCCGGGGCTGTCACGGTACCGGGCCAACTTCTTCAACCAGAAATGGGGCATCGGCGCGGTGTTCCGCTCCATTCCCACCACCATCCCCAGCGCCGAGGAACTGGGCCTGCCGCCGGTCATTCTGAAGCTGGCCACCCTCCCCAAGGGACTGGTGCTGGTGACCGGCCCCACCGGCAGCGGCAAATCGAGCACCCTGGCGGCCATCGTGGATCAGGCCAACCGAACCCGGCGGGATCACATCATCACCATTGAAGACCCCATCGAATTCGTGCACCACTCCAAGGAATGCCTGGTCAACCACCGGGAACTGGGCACCCACACCAAGACCTATGCGGCCGCGCTGCGCGGCGCCCTGCGCGAGGACCCGGACATCATCATGGTGGGGGAAATGCGCGACCTGGAAACCATCGCCCTGGCCATCGAAGCGGCCAACACCGGCCACCTGGTGTTCGGGACTCTGCACACCACCTCCTCATCCAAGACGGTCGACCGCATCATCGAAATTTTCCCCGCCAACATGCAGGGCCAGATCCGCTCCTCCCTGGCCGACGGCCTCAGGGCCGTGATCTCCCAGTGTCTGTTCCGGCGCATCGACGTCAAGGGCCGCTGCGCGGCCATGGAGATCCTCCTGGCCACTTCGGCGGTGCGCAACCTCATTCGCGAATCGAAGACCTATCAGATCAACACGGTCATTCAGACCGGGCGCAAGTTCGGCATGCAGTCCCTGGACGACGCCATTCTGGAGCACATCCTGGCCGGCCGCGTCGACCCCAACGAGGCCTACACCTATTGCCAGGACAAAAGCAAGTTCCGCCAGTACCTGACGCAGGCGCCGGACGACTTCACCGACGTGTAAACGGCCGGCGAACTTACGCCCCACTGCGGCGCCCTGCCAGCCGTCAGGATTTCGCGGCGGCGCGCGGTTCCTTTCAGAGCCCCGGGGGTGCGATACGCCGTCGCGACGTCGTCAGGATCGGGTCGCATTATCGCCCGCCGGGCGACAGATTACTCTCGCTCCCAGAGCGGTCGGGCCGGGGCGAGGGTTCAGTCGCCTCCACCATTCAGCATGAAATAATTTCGGCGGCGCGCGGCCAACGGGCGCAGACGTTGAAGACGGCCGGTTTTTTAGAGGTTCCCCATGATTCAACCTTCTCACCTTGAATACATTCTGCAGAGAATTCTCGCCACCTCCGACAATATTTCCGATATCAACATCACCGAGGGGCACCCGTTCCAGGCGGAGATAGACGGCCAACTGGTTCCGGTTTATTTCGAACCGCAGATCGACCAGTTGACCGCCTTCCAGACCGAGGCCATCGCCATCTGCCTGATCCGCTCCAACCGCCGGCTGCTCAGGCAACTGTTGTCCACCGGCAGTTGCGACATGTCGTATTCCATCGCCGGCCGGGCCCGCTTCCGGGTCAACATTTTCTCCCAGCAGGGCAAGTTCAGCATCGTCATGCGCCGGTTGGAAAACCACATCCGGACCCTTGAGGAACTGAACATGCCCAAGCCCTTCTACCAGATGTCGGAAGAGAAGAACGGCATCGTCTTCATTTCCGGCTCCACCTCCAGCGGCAAGTCCACCACCCTGGCCGCCATCCTCGACGCCATCAACAACAGCAAGCCCGTGCACGTGGTCACCCTCGAAGACCCGGTGGAATTTCTCCATCCGGCGAAAATGGCCACCTTCAACCAGCGGGAGATGGGCATCGATTTCCAGACTTTCGCCCAGGGGCTGCGCTCGGCCATGCGCCAGTCGCCCAAGGTCATCCTGATCGGCGAGGCCCGGGATCGCGAGACCCTCGAAATCGCCTTGGCCGCCGCCGAAACCGGCCACCTGGTCTTTGCCACCATCCATGCCTCCGACGCCGCCTCCACCGTGTCCCGCATCATGGGTTTTTTCGACCCGGAAGAGGAGCGTCAGATTCGGGTGCGCCTGGCCGGGGCCCTGCGCTGGGTGGTCACGCAGCGGCTCATGCCCCAGTTGGGCGGCGGGCGGGTGGCGGCCATGGAAATCATGGGCTCGACCCTTCTGATCAAGGACATCATCGTCAACGGGGAGACGGAGGACAAGACCTTCTACAACGCCATCGCCTCCATGCGGCCCCTGGGCTTTCAGACCTTCGACCAGCACATTCTGGATTTGTATCATCAAAAGCTCATCTCCGAAGAGACCGCCCGGGTTTTCAGCAGCAAGAAGACCGTGGTCAGCCGGGGGCTGGACGCCTTAAAGGCCGAGGCCGGCGACATCGACGGGCTCGATGACAAGCTTACCCTGGAGAGGGAAGAAGCCGATCTCCCGCCCAAAGGGGCCCGGATCCGGAAAGGTTGACCGAGCCCCCGACGGAAGGCCGGGAAGGAACGTCACCCATCGCCCCAAATGGGGCAGTGCGCCCTCGACCAACAAGTTGGCGAGTAGCCGAAGGGCGGTCCGGCTGACGTTCGGTCGTCCGGGACAGGTACTCGCCAACTTGTTGGTCGAGCTGAATCGCCTCCACCCTTAACCTCTCATGCCGAGCTTCGGGCTCGCCGGTGGTTGTACAATGCAATTTGAATGCACGGAATGCCATAAAATCCTGAATTTGCCGGATGACAAAGTGCCCGTGGGGCGGCCTTTCAGCTTCAGCTGCCCTTATTGCAAGCAGAAAAATACGGCCATCATCCCGGCCGACTCCCCTCCGGAGGAGGAAGGCTGGCCGCCCGAGGCGCCGCCGGAAGATCAGGCCCCGGCCGAACCGGCCGCTGGCCCGGACGGCCCGGCGTTCGATCAGGCCGCGCCCCCGGAGCCGGCGCCGCCTCAGGAGCCGCCCGCCGAGCCGGAAGCCCCGCCGATTCCGCCGGTCGGGAAAGCCCCCGCCTACAACGCCAATTCACATCCCAGCCGCCGGGCCTCCGATTTGCATCCGCGCCGCCGGGCCTCCGATTTCAACTCGGATGATCAGTCTCTCCAGTCGCTCATGATGGTGGCCAACGACGACCGCCCCAAGGCCCTTTTGGTCCATGACGACGAGCAGGTGTCGGAGATGCTGGCCCAGAAGCTTGAATACATCGGTTATTCCACCAGCGTGGCGGTCAATCTCCGGGACGCGGCCAAGCAGCTCAAGTTCGCCAACTTCTCCGTGCTCCTGATCCAGGAGAACTACTACGGCGCCACCCTGAGCAGCAACCATCTGCTGAAAACGGTTCAGACCCTCGACAGTCTCACCCGGCGCAACATGTTGGTGGCCCTGATCAGCCCCGACATGACCACTCTGGACGACCTGTTGGCCTTCAGCCTGTCGTTCGACGCGGTCATCAACGCTTCGGAGCTGGCTTCGATCGACCGGCTCCTGCTGAGCATCACCGCCCGGGCCAAAAAATTCTATGTCATCTATCGCGAAGTGCTGGCCGAGCACGGCCTGGATTAAAGGTAGGGAAGCGATTAAGCCCGACAAAACGAGTTTGCGGGGGCCTGTTCTCGGACGATCAAATTCACCCGGACCGGTTTTCGGCTGCTCGCCAACTTTGTTGGTCGAGGGCGCATTGCCCCATTCGGGGTATTGACGCCGGATTTCCGGGCCCGGGGGCCGCGGGTTCGGTTTTCGGCGGGGTTTCGGGACAAAAAAACCGCCCTCCGGAATCCGGGGGGCGGGGTCGGCGGCGGCGATGCGGCCGGTTCGCCTCAATGGAGCCGGGCCGGGGTTCGGATGGTCTCCCGGGGTTGGGGCCAGTCGCTCAACAGGGCCAGACGGTCCAGAAGGCTCTGGAGCAGGTCCCGGTTGGCCTGGGAGAGTTCTTCGGTTTCGCCGGCTATCTGGGTCAAAAGGGTCAGGGCTTCGTCCATGGCCTGGTTGATTTGCCGGCGCTGGGCGGCCAACTGACGGGTGAAGCCGCGCCGGGCGTCGTTGAGATAGGCCAGGATCTGGCGGGCGGCCAGGGCCTCGGCCCGGGTGGCCAGACTCAGCGAGGGGCCGTCGAAGTCGTCGGCTCCGGCCAGGCGGGCCACAATGTGGGAGTAACCCCGGAACTCCTGGTCCAGAAGGGTGCGGTCCCGGTCGGCGGGCAGTTCCACCGCCCGGTCGGCCAGGGCGTACATATGGCCGATGACCTGGTCCAACTCGTCGAAGGTTTCGGTGGCCAGGCGGCAGTCCTGAATGATCTCCGGCATGTGGGTCATCTCGTCCGTCAGGTGCTCCAGGGAGTCGATCACGTCCAGAGGCTCCGACAGAAGGCTCAGGCCCGGCAGTTCCTGGGCCAGGAGGCGGGCGATTTTTTCATATTTATTCAGGTCGGGGCAGTTGTCTTCGCAGGAATTGATGGCGATCATGTTTCGCTCCTTGGGGTCCGGTTCGGCGGCGCTCGGGGGCATCGGCCCGCGGCAATTTCTGCCGTCGACTTCGATATAAGCAACATCTTTGCCAAAATCGGGCCCCGAAAGGGGCGCTTTGCCCCGAATGGGGCCAAGCGCCGCCGTGATTTCGTTGTGCGCATGTCGCCGCGGCCGAGACGGAGGTTCTATCGCCTCCATCCTTTACCCTCAAGATATTGTATGTGAGTGAACCGTGCCCGAGAGCCTCCTGGACAGCCAGATCACCTTGCAGAACCTCAGCCGGGCCCTGGTGGATCTCGATGATGCCGGCGCCGTGGATTTGACGTGCGCCCTGCTGGAACGGCGGGTCGCCCCCGTCGATATTCTGACGACCTGCGAAGGGGCCCTGACGGCCATCGGCGAAAAATACGCCGACGGGGAATATTTCATTTCCGGGCTGATCATGGCCGGTGAAATAATGAGCCGGATCACCGAACTGGTCACCCCCCGCCTGGTCGACCCCGAGGCCCGCCCCCTCCGGGGCCGCATCCTCATCGGGACCGTTGAGGGCGACATTCACGACCTGGGCAAGAATATCGCCGGGGCGCTCCTGTCGGCTTACGGTTTCAAGGTTCGGGATCTGGGGGTGGACGTATCGACGGAGGAGTTCGTGAGGGAATGCCGGGAATTCGCTCCCGACATCGTCGGGCTTTCGGCGCTGCTCAGCTCCTGCTACCCGGCCCTGGAACGCACGGTGGCCGGGCTGAAAGTTTTTCGAGGGGAGGCTCCCACCCCGGCCATTTTCATCAGCGGGGCCCAGATCACCGATGAACACCGCCGGCAGTACGGCGCCGACTTTCAGGTCGACACCGCTTTCGACACGGTGCGGCTGTGTGAAAAAATCATCCGCGCCGGTTCGGGTGGGGCGTCCTGAGGTCGGGCGGGCGCACCTCTGGCCCCCAAAATGGGGTCTGACGCCCTCGGCAACCAAGTTGGCGAGGGGCCGAAAAGCGGTTTGGCTGAAATCGGGTCGTTCGGGAAGAAAAAAGGCCTGGCCCCCGGCTTTCACCGGGGCCCAGGCTCAGGCTGCTGACGAAGTGGCCCAATCAAGCCACTTGGCATTCGAAACTGATTAGGGGGAGGGGCTGTGCGCCCCTGCCCCTAAAACCCCACCCGCACCAGGGGGATACCCCCTGGACCCCCGATGTGCCTAAAAGTGTTGACCCGTAAGCGTCGCCACAACTCGCCTGAACGGCTCAAACAAGTGGCGACGCAGTGGCCTCCATTATCGTCGGCCCAAGCTTTGTCCGCATTATTGGTCATCTGGTGAGTCATCGGGGTTTGTCAGCAATCTGGGCCTGGCCCCCGGCTTTCACCGGGGCCCAGGCTTTTTCCACTGCCGCACCAGTTTCACCAAACCAGGGAAGCCCGCCCCGCCATGACGTGACCGCGGCGCATGCCCCTTCAGGGCTCGAACGCGGCTTTGGCCTCAGTTGACTCCGGGCAGGTCGAGCCCCAGGAGGGCCGTCAGGTCGGGGGCCTGGTCTTTGTCGCCGAATCCGCCCAGGAGGGCATCGCCGGGATTCATCTTGCGCGACAGCACCTGGCGGGCGCCGGCGATGCTGTATTTTTCCTCTTTCAGGAGCGTCTTGATTTCCAGCACCCGGCCGACGGCTTCCTCGTCATAGCGCCGCTGGCGGCCGGAAGTGCGCAGAGGGCTGAAATAGCCGTCGAATTCGCTTTCCCAGTAACGCAGGGTGTGAATGGGTACGCCGGTGAGCTCGGCCACCTCGCCGATGGTCAGCCAGTCCTTTTTAATGATCATGGGCATTATTCGTCTCCCTGTTCGAGTTGTTTTTTTTTGAGACACCGCTACGCCGGCTAATAAAGCAAACCATGTGCCAAAATAAAAATCATGTTAATATCCTGATAATGCAACGATATTTTTCCAGACCCGCCAACCGCCTTCACCCGGGACTTAGAGACCGGGCCGCTTTTTCCTCATGGTCGGCATAAATTTCCGTCGAGCTTCGCTTCAGGTATACCTCGCTCCCTTTCCGGCCCGGTCCGGAGCGGGGGCCGAAACGCCGGCCAGGCGAAAAATGGCGGCAGGGCTGACGCATTAAAATTTGGCGGTGAATTTTGGCGTATGGCGAGGGCCTTGACCGGCGAGGGGTTTTCGGAGAGAGCCGTATTTTTTTCGACACGTGTCGGAGCGGCGCGACGCCGTTGACGAAAAAAAACGAGCGAACGGAGAAAAACCCTCGCCGGTCAAGGGCCGATCCCAGGCTTCGACGACTATAATGCGTCAGCCCTGAAAATGGCGGCGCCCGGGCTTGTTTTGACCGGGCAAAGGTGTTATATTCTACAAGAGTTACTCGCGAAGGGAGACAACTTGGCTAGAGAAGATCTGATAAAACTGGAAGGCAAAGTCACCCAGACCCTGGGCGGCGGCCACATGGAAGTTGAAACCGCGGAGGGCGTCAAAATTCGGGCCATGCTCTCGGGACGCCTGAAGCGCTTCAAGATCCGGGTTCTGATGGGCGATCGGGTGGAGGTGGCCGTGTCCCCCTATGATCCCACCCACGGTCTGATTACGTATCGTCTGAAATAAGGCCGGGCGCCGCCGCGGCCGCCTTGGCGGCTGAGACGGAAAAATCAAGAGCCGCGCCCCGAATGGGGCCAAGCGCCGCCGTGAGTTCGCTATGCGCGTGTCGCCGTGGCCGGGACGGAGGTTCTATCGCCTCCATCCTTCGATGTTTCCGGCGGGCGCCTTACAGCCAAAATCCCGACTGGGGTGGGGTTTTGGCTTTTTGTGTTGGCCGGCCTGGCGCGGTGCCCCCTGTCCGAACCCGTCTGATATCAAAACCGGAGTATGCATATGACTCAACCGCCCATTGTCGAGGAATTCCTGGAACTGGTGCGCCTCAGCGCGGCCTCGCGGCGGGAGCGGCTCATGGCCGACGCCCTCACCGCCAAACTGACCGCTCTGGGCTTCGCGGTGGAAGAGGATGCGGCGGGCGCCGAAATCGGCGGCGAGGCCGGCAACCTCATCGCCCGCCTGCCGGGCGACCCGGCCCGGCGGGCGATCATGTTTTCGGCCCACCTGGACCGGGTGGCCAATCACGGCCACATCCAGCCCCGGATCACCGAAGACGGGACCGTGCTCCGCAGCGACGGCACTTCCATCCTGGCCGCCGACGACGTCTCCGGCATCTGCGCCATTCTCGACGGGGTCCGGCGGGTCCAGGCCGAGGGCCTTCCCCACGGCGAAATCGAGGTCGTTCTGTCGGTGGCCGAGGAAGTGGGGCTCCTGGGGGCCCGCCATCTGGACTATTCGAAGATCAAGTCGAAAATGGCCTACGTCATCGACACCGGCGGCCCGGTGGGCACCCTGGTCAACCAGGCCCCGACCCAATATACCTTTCAGATCAAATTCCAGGGCAAAAGCGCCCACGCCGGCATGGAGCCGGAAAAAGGCCTCAACGCCATCCGGGTGGCGGCCGTGGCCCTGACCCGCCTGCGGGAAGGGCGCCTGTCGCCGTACACCACGGCCAATTACGGCCTGTTCAAGGCCGGCACGGCCACCAACATCGTGTGCGACCTGGCGGTGGTCGACGGCGAGGCCCGCAGCAGCCGGCCGGAGGAATTGGCCGCCTACCTGGCGGAGGTCAAAACGGTCCTCGATCAGGTGGCCGCCGAATACCACACCGCCGTCACCATGGAGACCACTCTGGAATACGAGACCTTCCGGGTGGACGAAGGCGAGGAGGTCGTCCAATTGGCCGGCCGGGCCATGAAGAATCTGGGCCTCACGCTCAAGGTGGTCTCCAGCGGCGGCGGCATGGACGGCAATTTCTTCAACCGGCACGGCGTGAAGGCGGTGGGGCTGTCCCCGGGCTACGTCAAGGTGCACACCTCCGAGGAGGAGCAGCCCATCGACCAGTTGGTGCTGTGCGGGCGCCTGGTGGCCGAGATCATCCGGGAAAGCGTGAAATATAGCTTCGGCGGCTAAACATGTTCTTTCTCGGACGACCAAGGTCATGTGATTTGGGACTTTGACCAAATCACTCCGAATAAGTTTAGTCGGCGAGTCAATAATATCAATTCTCCATCAGGGCCCCGAATGGGGCCAAGCGCCGCCGTGATTTCGTCATGCGCGTGTCGCCGTGGCCGAGACGGAAGTTCTATCGCCTCCATTCTTGTTGTTTTTATTTCGTCGGCCAAGTCAGCCAGGCGGGGGGGGGGGGTGGGTCTGGGGGGGGGGGGCGGGGGGGGCCCGCCCACGGCGCCGACGCGCAGGTGACGAGCTATTTAGAGGGACAGGA
>JAVBLB010000021.1:0-40918 GCA_031553735.1 Candidatus Adiutrix sp. | reverse complement strand
CGCGAAGTTTCGAAGGTCAGGGCCGTCGCCGGCGGCGTGGTTGGGCAGCGGCCGGCCGCGGAAGTATTACCGGCCCGCCCCACCGTGCGAATACCGATAACGTCGTCTTGAAGGGGTATTGATAGTATTGTTCTATCAGGTAATTCCATACCGATTCTCCGCCAGTTGACGGCGAATCGGCCTCAGAGCGGCGCGCTCTCGAAGCCGTGCGGGTGAAGGCGGTGCCAGCGCCAGGCGCTGTCGACGATTTCCTCCAGTTCGGCCCGGCCGGGACGCCAGCCCAGCACCAGTTCGGCCCGGCGGCTTTCGGCCACCAGCCGGTCCGGGTCCCCGGGACGGCGCTCCCGGGTCACGACCTTGAGGAGCCGGCCGGTCACCCGCTCGACGGCGGCGATCACTTCCCGAACCGAAAAGCCCCGGCCATACCCCAGGTTGAAGACGCCGCCGGACCCGCCCCGGTCCAGATGGTCCCCGGCCAGAAGGTGGGCGGCCACCAGGTCGCCGATGGGCAGGTAATCCCGGATGCAGGTGCCGTCCGGGGTGTCGTAATCCGCGCCGAAGAGTTCCAGGTGTTCGCGTTGCCCCAGGGCCGTCCGCAGGGCCAGGGGGATGAGGTGGGTTTCCGGCCGGTGGTCCTCGCCCAAGGAGCCGTCGTCGGCCGCGCCGGCCACGTTGAAATAGCGCAGGGCCGCGTAGCGCAGCCCGTGGGCCGGGGCGGCCCAGCGCATGATTTCCTCCATCATCAGTTTGCTGGCTCCGTAGGGGTTGACGGGCCGGGTCTCGTCGTCCTCCGTCAGGGCGCGCGGTCGCGCCGGCTGGCCGTAGACGGCCGCCGAGGAGGAAAAGACGATCTTCATCACCCCCCGCCCGACCATGGCCCGCACCAGGCTCAGCGTTCCGTGGACGTTATTGTCAAAATATTCCAGCGGCCGGATCATGGATTGTCCCACCAGGGAATCGGCCGCGAAATGGAAAACGGTTTCGATCGGCCGGCGGCGGAACAGATCTTCCAGGAAAGCCTGATCCCGGATATCGCCCGGGAAGAACTCGGCCCCCGGATCGACCGCCGCCCGGTGGCCGCTCCGCAGGTTGTCGACCACCGCCGTCCGCCGCCCCCGGCGGATCAGTTCCCGCACCAGGTGGGAACCGATGTAACCGGCCCCGCCGCAGACCAGGATCATCGCATCACCCTTTCATCCGGCGGCCGGAGCCGCCCGTCGGGGCGGTCGGCCCGGAGCCGGACAGTTTTTCGCTCCAGCGTCGGAGCCGCTCGTCCTCCGGAAAAAAGGCCGCGTAGTGAAACACGCTGCCCCGGCTGGCCGAAAGGCCGGCCTGGAGGAGGCGCCCCGGGTCCGGTCGGGGCGAACGGTCGAGGGTTTCGAAGAAATCGGCCGCCTGACCCTGGGAGGCCAGGAAGATGCGCCACGGCTCGCGGGTTTCCAGCCCGGGCCAAACCCGGCTCCGCTTAGGCCGGGCCAGGAGCTCCCCATACAGAGCGTCGAAAGCGGCCGTGAGACCGTCCATCCCGAAGCGTTCCCTGGCCCGGTGCCGGGCCGCCTCGCCCAGCCGCCGCCGCAGATCTTCGTCATTCTGAAGACGCCGCAGGCAGAGGGCGTAATCATCGGTGTTCCGGGCCACCAAGCCGGTCACCCCGTCCTCGATCAGGAACTCCCCGGCCCCGCCGGCCAGGACCACCGCCGGCACCCCGGCCGCCTGGGCTTCGATCAGGGCCTGTTCGTCGGTGCCGTAGTGGTCTGGGTTCACGGGATAGCCGAAAACGTCCAGACCGGCCAAAAAGTCGAAGCCCCCGGCGATGGGCCCGGAAATTTCGAAAAGCTTGGCCAGGCCTCGATTCCGAACTTCCGTCCGCAGAGAATCATCGCCTGGTCCGCCGGCCAGGGCGAAGACGGTTCCGGGTTCTTCGGCCGCCAGGCACAGGTCGATGAAATCCGGGTGCAGCCGGGTGTAATCCATCGGGCCCAGGTAGCCCACCCGGAAGCCCCGGTGCGGGCGCGGGCGGGCTTCCCCGGGATGATCCAGCCCGGCGGTGCTGAACACCAGACGCAGCCGTTCGGCCCGGTCCGCTTCCGACAGGGCGGCCACGGCCGGCGCCCGAAAACCGACCGGGCTGGCCAAGGCCAGGATATCCGGAAAGGCGGCCAGTTCGTCGGTGAGCACCTGGGGGGCGGCCAGCCCGGAGACGTGGGACCACAAGAGCATCCGGGCCGGGGGCCAGGGCCCGGAACACAGCCAGGCATACATCAGGGGATGGTTCCACCAGTGCACAACCACCAGGTCGGCCGCGGCGGCCGCCTCCCCCAGGGCCCGGTGATCCCGCCCCAGGCGGTCGCGCAGGTGGAGCCCTTCGGCCTCGGCCCGGGTCCAGGCGTCCGGGCTGGCGTGATCCAGGCAAAACAGCCGCTGCCCCGAATCCGGACCGGCTGCGGCCAGATAATTCAATAGCACCCGCCCGATGCCGCCGCCCAGGTGCGGGGCCACGTGCAGTATCTCGACTTCGCGATTTCCCGAACCCATGTCGTGCTCCTTTGCCGGAGGCGTTCCGCTCCGCCCGGACGGATGAAGATGACGGTATAATTATGCTATTATACCATTTTTTCATCAAGATAGCGCTATGACCGGGATTTGTTTTCAGGGGCCGACTGTGGAACGGTCATCTTAAAGAAAGCCGGCGGGGATGGACCGGCGGAACACGATGAAATGGAAGGATGGCCTGGTGTTGGCCATACATCGGCGGCGGCGTGATGAAAACGCCGGTGTCGCGGGACGCGGCGGCGCCGATTGATCGGGGCGGGAAACGGGAATCCCCGGGCCGCCTGACCCGGGGATTCCCGTTCGCTTATTGAGTGCTGAGGGGCACTCCGTAAAACTCTTCGGCTTCGTTGATGATGGCCCGGATTTGCTGGCGGGCCTCCAGGGGCAACTCCGGCGGCCGGTAGTTGTCGATGATGCGCCGCAGAAGGGTTTCGGCCCGGTCGGTCATGCTTTGCGACCCCTGGTCCGCCCAGCGGCCGCGCATGTTGCGATCGATCAGGACGGGTTGAGACTGCATTTTGCGGTTCTTGAAGGTGTCCTTATGCGCCAGGAAGTTCTTGCCCTGTCCCACTTCCTTGATGATGTCCACGCTCAGGGTCTCGTCGTTGACCGGAACTCCGGCCAGCAGATATTTGATCATGGCGGCCATATCGGCGTCCATCAGGAGCTGCTTGTAACAGAAGGTGACCCCCAGATCCAACATGCCCAGACCGTAGATGAGGTTGGCGCCTGCCAACGCCGGAGTCAGGGCGGTGAGGGTTTTTTCGATGCCGGCCTGGACGTCGGAGATTTTGCTGTCAGCCTACCCGCCGGCCACCCAACTGGGCAACTGGTAGAAGCGGGCCAGGGAGGCCACGGCCGCGCTGATCATGCCCAGTTCCGGAGAACCCACGGTGGCCGTGGCCGTCTTCATGTTCATGGCCGTGGTGGAACTGCCGTAAACCACCGGGGTGCCCTTGCGGGTCAACTGAGCCAGGGTGACCCCGGCCAGCACTTCGGCATTATGGGTGACCAGGGTGCCGGCCAGGTTGATGGGGGAAGAAGCCCCGCTCATGGCCATGGACAGGATGTTGACGGCCACCCCGTGCCGGGCCGAACCCACAATGATGTCGCAGCATTCTTCCACCAACTGCAGGGGACTTACCGGGCAGGTGACGAAGGATATCTGGCAGCGTTCGGGCATGTTTTCCGGGCCGGCCGCCACTTGACACATGCGGATGGCGTATTCCAGCAGGGTTCCGTTGTCAGGGCCGCCGAAAATGTGCTTGGTGGTGTTCAGCAGCATGGCTTCGTAGTTGTGCAGAGCGCAGACCTTTTCCGGCATCTCCTGGCTGCCCATGGCTTTTTCCATGACGTCGATGGGGTCAAGGTAGTCGACCACCCTGGTGGCCAATTCCAGGTCTTTTTTGGTGGTCGGCCGCAGTTCGCCGGTGTCGATGTCATAAATACTGATGCCTTCGCCGAAGTTGGTGAAGTGCACCCGCCGGCCTTCCAGCACCACGTCGCGGTCCGGGGTGCGGCCGGCCAGAACCACTTTTTCCGGGGCCGAGCGGATGGCATCCTCGACCACGTGGGCGGGGATTTTGACCACCAGATTGTTGACCACGGTGCAGCCGCCGGCGGCGTAAATCTCCCGGGCGGCCTTGGAATAAACGGCCACCCCGGTTAACTGAAGCACCTCCAGGGTGGACTGGTGGATGGCTTCCAACTCGTCGCGGGTAAAGACTCCGAGGCGGAATCCTCCGTTGCCCAGCAAACCAGCGCTGATATTACGTTTCATCGCTTTTCTCCTTATTTCCAGAATTAGTTGTTAGAGCTTGGCCGCCTCGTCGGCCAGGGCTTCAAAACGGGCGGCCTTGTCCGGCGTCAGGTATCTGAAATTTCGGCCGGATCCGAAATCCTGGCGCAGGCAACGGAAAAGACCGACAATTAAAACCCCCCAGGCCAGCAACAGGGGAAGCCCCAGGGCCACAGAGGAAGTTTGGATGGTTTTCAGAGCTCCTTCGCCGCCGGTCACCAGCAGCCCCACGCTGAAACAGCCCAGCACCAAGGCCCAGGTCAGCCTGAGCACCCGCCGGGGCTGTTCGTCGCCCTTCAGTTCCCGGGTGCAGATGGAAGCCAGGGAATAGGAGGCCGCATCCAGGGTGGTGGCCATGAAAATCATGCTCATCAGCGCATACAGCGGCACCATGACCTTGGCCATCGGCAGCGAGAAAAGCACCGTGGCCGCCGTGGTTCCGGGGCTGGTGGCTTTCAGCAGGGCGGCGACGTCCATGATCCCGGTCCGCTGCAGATAGAGGGAATAACCGGCGAGGATGCTGAGAATCAGAAAGCAGCCCAGCGAGGCCCAGATCACCACCCCGATGGTCACTTCCCGAATGGTGCGCCCCTTGGATACCCTGGCGATGAAGATGGAGATCACCGGTAGCAGGGCGATGAACCAGAACCAGTAGAAGATGGGCCAGGTCTGGGGGAATCCGGTCTGGCGGGCGATGGCCCCGGCCTCGTCCACGGTGAAGTTGAAGGGCTCCATGGAGAAGGTCAGGCTGATGAAATTGGTGAAAATCTGGCCGAGGCTGTTGACCGACATGTCCACGATGAACAGGGTGGGCCCGGCGATGAAAATGAAGCCCAGGGTTATGAACACCAGCCACAGATTGATTTGGCTGAGGATCTGCATGCCCTTGGCCAGACCCCGAAAGGCGCTGAAAGCGAAAATCGAGGTCCAGACCACCAGCACAATCACCTTGAGCTTCATATCGTCCGGTACCCCAAAAATTTTTGAGGCGAAGGTGGCGATGAAGGGCACGCCCAGGGCCAGGGAGGTGCCGAAGCCCCCGACCGTGCCCACCACCACCAGCACCTCCACGGCCGCCCCCCAGCCGCCGCGGCTGTGTTTGCCGATAATGGGCTCACAGGCGGTCGACAGCCGCATCCGGTGGGCCCGGCGGACATAGACCGAGTAGGCGATGGCCAGGGTGCCGACGGTATAGATGGCCCAGCCGTGAATGCCCCAGTGGAAGGTGGGCAGGGCGTGGGCGATGCTGTAGGCGGCCACGCTCATGGGTTCCAGACCCAGGGGCGGGCCTTCCAGGTAATAGATGGGTTCGGCCACGCCCCAGACGACGATGCTGGAGCCGATGCCGCAGCAGAAAAGCATGGCGATCCAGTTCAGGGTGGTGAATTCCGGCTCTTCGTCGGGACCGCCCAGTTTGACCTGGGCGTAAGGCCCGAAGACCATGTAGGTCAGGAAGAGAAGGGAGATGGCCGGCACCAGCATGGTCAGCCAGCCGAAGTAGGTGGTGACGAAAGCGTGAGCCTTGGAGACCATGGCGTAGCCCAGTTTCGGGTCAATGCCGAGGGGTATCCCCACCCCCAGAATGATGCAGATGGATGGAATAAAAATCCGTAAATCGACTTGGCCCGTGCCTTTGGCGTAGCTGTCGTCGGCTTTGTTCATAAGCTCCTCCCTCCCCCGAGGTGATGTGGGCGGACGACCGCCGGTTTTGAATCGGTTTTGACGTCGACGATTGGTGCGGGTGATGATGTTCTGTTTCAAGGGCTGGTCGCGGCCGGCGGTTTCAGCCGGCCGCGGCGGCGATTTCAATGGCCGCGTCCTTCCGATTGGCGCTGGCCCGACCCACCAGGAAAACGCCGACGAGGAGAATGACCAGGCCGACCATTTTCAGCGGATCGGTGCTTTCATTGAGGATGATGATGCCCAGGACGGCTCCGGTCAGGGGCTCGACCATGCTTAAGGTGCACGAGATGGAGACCGGGATGTGGTCCAGGCTGCGGATATAGAACCAGTAACCAATGACTCCGCTGACCAGGCCCAGCCAGGCGGCCGAGGCCAGACCCTTGGGGGTGACAATCCAGCTTATGTCGGTGGCCGTCACGGCCCAGGTCAGCATCATGATCGCCGCGGCTGTAAAGACGCAGGCCTGGACCATGAGCCGGGGGAATCTGGTCGTATTGGCCTGGATGGACAGCGAGTAGCCGGAAAAGACCAGACCGGAGAATAGGGCGATCAGGACCCCGGAGAGACGCCGGCCCGTTTCAATTTGTTCATCGGGGGCGTAGGTGGCCAGGGTCATGCCCACAATGGCCACAATCATGCCGAACAACTGGCCGCCGGAGGGGCGTTTTTTGTAAATGATCATTTCCAGAATCATGGAAAATATGGGGATGCTGGCACAGCAGACCGGTGCCCCGATGGACACGCCGGCCCGATACATGCTCTCGAGAAATAAAAAAGTATAGCCGCCCAGCCCGACGCCGGACAGAATCATGGAGAGAAACGGCCAGTTTTTGGTCGGCCCGGCCTGACGGAAGGCTCCGCTGACAGCGGCCCAGATAATGAGGGCAACGGCGGCGATGGTCAGACGGAAGCCGGCGGCGCTGATGGACGTGGCGTTCGCCGGGCCCAAGGCCCGGGCGATGCCTAAAGTGCCCCAGCAAAACCCGGCCAAGATGGCGAATAATATCCCGATACCTACGGAAGAGCGGCCTGATGGTTCCTGGTTGGGCATATGGACCTCCTGAATCCTTTTCGAGCCCCGAAAGGCCAAGTGCCGTCGCGACCGCGCCATTGGCGGGCCGCGTCGACCGGGACGGAGGTTTCAATGGCCTCCGTCAACAATAGAGCGTTTTACAATTTATTTGCCTTACCGGAAAGCAAAAATCGCATTTTTGCTTTCCTCCCGCCGACTGTCGTCGGCGGGAAGCCCTGTCGGGCTTCCTCAGTACCCCGTAATTTAAGAAGTTACGGGGTACTAGCGAGAGTTGCGTCGTTATTCGAAGGCCGGGCCGGAGACCGGCCTTCAGCCGCCCTTTAAATTACACCCCTTTCCTTTAAAGATGCGGCGATTTTTATTACCGCGTCATGGGAATCCTCGGCGTAGATGTCCGCGCCGATGCGGTTGGCCCAGCGTTGGGTGACCGGGGCTCCGGCCACCATGGTGATGATTTTGCTCTTGAGGCCGGCGTCGGCCAGGAGGCCTTCCAGCTTTTTCTGTTCCGGAAGGGTGGTGGTTAACAGCGCGCTGGTGCCTATGACCATGGCTTCGTGTTTCACGGCGGCGTCAACGATTTTTTCAGCCTCGACATCGCGGCCCAGGTCGAAGACCTCCCAGCCGTTGGCACGGTACATGGCCACGCCGATACCCTTGCCGATGTCGTGCAGGTCGCCCTGAACGGTGGCGGCCACCATGCGGATTTTCACTCCGGTTTCGCCGGCCCGGTCGGGCATGGCTTGCTTGAGGGTCTCGACGGCCGTGACCATGATGTCGGCCGATATCATCAGTTCCGGCAGGAACAGGCGGCCGAAGCTGAACAGCTCGCCGACCTTGGTGATGCCGGGAATGAAACCCTGATTCAGCAGGGCCAGCGGGTCTCCGCCGGAATCAAGATGCCGTTTGACGGCGCTCTTGGCCAGGTCTTCATCCTGTTCGACCAGTGATCTGACGGCTTCTTCAAAAGCTGTGCTCATATATAAAACTCCTTAATCCGAGGGGCTGCGCGTTTCTCGGGCGGCTGTGAGTCCCCCCCTGGTCCTTTGAATCCGGCTCTTAAAAAAGAGCCGCTGCGTCACCCGCGGCCGCGCCCCGCCGATGGCGATCGGACGGCGGGGGCGCTGCGTGGCCGGGGTTCAGGAGAGTCCGGCGTACTGGCGGAAACGGTCGACGCAATTGATCTTGATGTCCAAAATTCGGGCGATGTTGAATTTGCACTGGATGCCTTTGGCCGTGCCGCCGAAGGGCATCAGCACGCCCAAGCCTTTTTCGGCTCTCAGTTCCTGCATCACCACGGGGTCGGAAAGTTCCAACGTGCTGACCTTCAGCTTGTCGGCCACATATTTTTTCGCCTCGTGGATACGCATACCCTTGGTCAACTGGAGCCGGGCCACCAGGTCGCCGGCGGCCCGCATTCCGCCCATGCCGGCGGCCTGTGCGTGGGCGGCGGCCATGCCCATGGGGTCGCCGCAGCCCACCTAGAGGCCGTCGAGCTGACAGATCTGGATCAGGGCGGTCGTGGCCCGGGACAAGGTATCCACCGGGGGGATGTCGTTGATGGTCACTCCGCCTACGCCCATGCCGCCGTTGACATGCACGGGGATGGTGGCGACCTCGCCGCAGGGCTTGATGAAGGTGGCCGCCCGGGAGACGTTCCAGGGCACGGTTTCATTGGTGACGATGTTGACCACCGGGCCGTAGATCATGGCCCCGGATTCGGCCACCACCTTGACCTGTTCGTGGGGATACATGCCGGCCAGCTTCTGGCCCTTGTATTCCAACTGGCCGTGGGTGCCCATGATGAATTCGCCGGCCATGCCCACCATGACCGCCAGGTCCGGACATTTTTTCTTCAGCCTTTCCACGGCCGTCAGAGCGGCCAGCACGTCGGCGTCGCCGTGGGCTCCGGTAGTGTCCAGGTTCAAGGCGTCGGCTCCGGCCTCGTACATGGCTGTGCCTATGTGGACGATGTCGTCGGATGCGGTCTGGATCATTTCCTCATAGGCCGCCCGGGCCTCTTTGATCTTACCCTCCGGCAGCAGCATCATGGGGTTGGGGAAAGGCCCGTCGGGTTGGGTGTAAAGGCCCAGGTTGGGCATGCCTCCGTAAAACAGCGGCGCGTGGGTGGTCAGCAGGGCGTGTTCCAGGGCTCCGCATTCGTCGGCCAAAATGGCTTTGACCGGTTTGAAGCTGTAATCGTAGTGACACAATTCCAGGGTGTCGCTGCCCATCAACTTTTCAGCCATGTTCAGCGCCGTGCAACGATCTTCAAACTGGGCGTGGCGGCGATGTTTGTTGGTGCCGCCGTCGTAGCTCAGAACTATCTCATCGCCCATGGGCACGCCCACGAACCGGTCCCGCCGGGTAAAAAGCTCCATGAGAAACTTGATTTCATCGTCGGTCAAAGTGGGCACCCGAGCCCTTTTAGCCGCATCCTCGCTGCCTCGCTCCAAGTCCTCCTGAAGTTGGGCTTCGGTGATTTCTTCCAGGGACCCGTCGCCCAACCTGGTGATAATTTTACTCATTTATACCTCCTTACTTAATGGGGATTGGCGCCTTCACGCCCTGTATGGTTTCGAGCTGTGGGCGGGCCGGAAAACGGGCCCGGCGGTTGCCGTTAGCGGCCCGGGAGGACCTGTATACAACAGAACCGGAGGCCATCGACCGGCGTCTCCACCGATGATTACGGCGCGGGCACACCTGAATTCAAGATAAAGGATCTCCAGGCGACGGCCTGCGGGAATCCGTCGTCCAAAGGGGGCCTGAAACCACGGCGGCGCCAGGCTTTAGTTATTAAAGCTTCGGTAATAAGTCGAGCTATAAAACAGATATACAAAATAAATGCCAAAACCGGCCGGAACTGGAAGTTCACTTCGGAAAATGCTTGATACCTCGTTAATACAGCGTTTTGTCGCTTTTCGGGCCCGGCCGGGCAGGTCTGCCCGCGGTACGCCCCGACGGGCTGAAGACCGGCTCTATACAAAATAGGACAAAGATAGTACTGTATGAGACAAAATAGGTCTAATTTGATTTGCAGCGCCGCCAACCTTGTTATTTCATAATCCGAAGGGGGCCCCATGAACCGCGACAAACCGACCGCCGACGACAAGGCCCAATCCGGCCGCATTATGCGAAGCGAACCTTACGATTTTTTGCGGCATCTGGCCGCGCGGCCTGATCTGTTGAGGAGTATGCCGTCGTTTTTCAGTGAGATGCTCGATATCCTGCCGGCCGCCATCTACCACTCTTCCTATGACCCCGACAGCGGTCAATGGTTGATCCGTTATGTCAGCAAGGGGATAGAACGGCTTCTGGGTTACAAACCTTCCGAGCTGGAAAATAAACGCAGTTTTAAGGAGCTGCTGCTGGGCAACCTGGATCATTACCGCTCTTACGGCAGCGACATAACCGCGGCCAACGCCCGGTTCAGGCACAACCTGAAGTTTCGGGACGCCAACGGCCACGGCAAATGGTGCAGCGACGACGGAGTCATTCTTTTCGACCAGGACGGCCGGGTGCGAGGATCGGTGGGAGTCTTCGTGGACATTACCGACCAGGTGGAAAAAGAAATGAGCATCGAACAGGAGAACCTTCGCCTGAAGACGGCCCTGAGGACGCCGGCCTGCCTGGGAGGAATGGTCGGCACAAGCAAGCTTATGCAGAACGTCTATTCCCGTATTATAAAAATGGCTTTGTCCACCACCAACCTGGTCATCATCGGTGAATCGGGCACCGGCAAGGAGTTGGCCGCCAAGGCCATTCATGACCTCAGCAACCGCAGCGCGGCCCCTTTTGTCGCCGTCAACTGCAGTTCCATTAGCGAGAATCTTTTTGAAAGCGAGTTTTTCGGCCATAAGAAAGGCTCCTTCACCGGGGCCCTGGATGATCGCCGGGGGTATCTGGACAGCGCCGACGGCGGCACTCTTTTTCTCGACGAAGTTGGGGAAATCCCGCCCAACCTCCAGACCAAACTGCTGCGGGTGCTGGATGGCTACGGGTATATCCCGGTGGGGGACAGCAAGGTTCGCTATTCTGGTTTTCGGCTTATCGCGGCCACCAACCGGAACCTGGGGCTTTTGATTCGCAAGGGTATGATGCGGGAAGACTTTTATTATCGAATCAACGCCATTACCCTGTATATCCCCCCCTTGAGAAAAAGGCAGGAAGATATCCCCATCCTCATAAACCACTTCCTGGGTCGGCAGAATATGACCTATGAAGCCCTGCCGCCGGAATTTTTCAAGCGGATGCTCAGCTACTCCTGGCCTGGCAACATCCGGGAGCTTCAAAACGTTCTTTCCCGATATTTGACCTTTCAGGAGACCGATCTTAACCATGAAAACGACCGGGAGCTGCACCAGGTTTTGCCGGATTTCGCGCCCTTGGGAGATTTATCCGAACCCTTGGTTCAGGCTTCGGCGTCGCCTCCGGTCGATACCCTTCATGACAATTATGATAATTTTGAGCGCCACAGGCTTCTGGTGGCTTTAAACAATAATGATTGGGACCCCGATGGCGTGGCCCGGCAGTTGGGCCATAGCCGCAGCACCATATATCGGAAAATGAAGAAATACGGTTTATTGAAACGAAACGGCCGGCGTTTCGGCTTGGGGACTGATGCCGGATATTGACCCGCGGCGGGCCGCTTGCATTTAGCGGCGTTTTAGTTGAAACTGGGCGGGAGCGAAGCCGCCGACGCGGAGGCTTCGCTGATCGTCCGTGCTCCTGTCAGATCGAGTTTATACTTTTGCATCATGTCCAAGGAGTCGCTTTCATGAATCTTTTTTCCCGTTTCAGGCCCGGATTTTTTCTGGCCGCCCTCCTGATCCCGATGCTTTTCCTGGTTCCCGAGCCGGCTGTGGCCCAGAGCGGCCGGTCCGACCCGCCGGCGAAACCGGCCGCTCCGATGGCGGAGCCGGAGGGACTGCCGCCCCGGCTGCGCGTGGCCGGGGCCGAAAAGCCGATCCGCCTGGTCTCCCTGGCCATCCATACAGAAATTCAGGGGGGCTTCGCGGAAAGTTCGCTGGATATGGTGTTCCACAATCCCAACGGCCGCGTGCTGGAAGGGGAGTTGGAATTTCCCTTGACCCCGGGGCAGGAGATAAGCGGCCTGGCGCTGGATATCAGCGGGGAACTCCGCCGGGGCGTGCCCATCGCCAAGGCGCGCGGCCAGGAGGTCTTCGACGAGGTCGCCCGGCACAAGGTCGACCCCGCGCTTCTGGAAGCGACCCGGGGCAACGCCTACCGGCTGCGGGTCTATCCGCTGCCGGCCAACGGCGAACGCCGGGTGGTGGTCCGCATCATGCAGCCGCTCCAGGCCGAAAACGGCACGCTGCATTACCGGCTGCCCCTGGCCTTCGCCGAGGCGATCGACTCCGTTTCCATTGAAGCGGAAGTCGTCTCCCCCGGGGGCGCGGTCAAGGCCGAGGCCGGCAATCTCGGCCTGCGCCTGGAGCAGGCCGGAACCGTCTATCGCGGCCGGGCGGAGCGGAAGAACATCAGCCCCGAAGGCTGGCTGGACATCACCCTGCCGGCCGGGAATTTCCTGTCCGCGTCCATTACCGCGGCCCGGTGGCGGGATAAGCTGTATTTCAGCACGGCGGCGCTCCTGACCGTGCCAGATCAGGCCCGGAACCTGCCGGACCGGGTCACCATCCTGTGGGATGCTTCCGGCTCCGGCCGGCAGCGGGATCAGGCCAAAGAGTTCAAACTGCTGGATGCGTATTTCAAGGCTTTCGGGTCCGGCGAGGCCCGGCTGGTGGTGCTGCGGGACCGGGCCGAGCCGCCGCAGACTTTCAGGATCTGGCAGGGGGATTGGAAAGCGCTCCAGGCGGCCATTCACGGCCTGGTGTATGACGGGGCGACCAATCTGACCGACTGGGCGCCGGCCGAGGACTGCCGGGAATACCTCTTGTTTTCCGACGGTTTAGACAACTACCGGGGCGCTTCGGGGAAGGACGGTTTCCCGGTGCTGGCTCCGGAGCAGCGCCTGTTCGCGGTCAATTCGGCGGCCACGGCCGACTATGCCGCTTTGCGGGGGCTGGCCGCCGGCGGGGCGGTCATCGATCTGGCCCACGAACCGTCCGAATTGGCCGCCGCCAAGCTGCTGCGGGAGGGACCCCGGGTCAGCGTGGTCAAGGCCCCCTTGGCCGACGCGGCCGAGGCCGTGCTCGGGCCGGAATCGGCCTATTTGATGTCGGCGGAAGGCGAAGGCGGAATGATTCGCCTGGCGGGCTGGGCCAAACGCGGCGGCGGAACCAAAGAAATCCCGGTGCGACTGGTTTTTCCGGGCGGAACCACCCAGGAGGTCGCCATTTCGATGCCCGCCTGGGAGGATGCGCCGGAATTCACCGACGAGGGCGCGCCCCTCCCGGCCCGCCTCTGGGGGCGTTATGCCATCGCCGGTCTGGAGGCGGATTACCGCGCCAACAAAAAGGCCATCGCCCGGCTGGGCGAAGAGCTGGGCATCATCAGCCGCGAGACCTCGCTCATCGTTTTGGAGACGGCCGAGGATTATGCGCGTTACGGCGTGACCCCGCCGGCCGCGCTTCAGGCCCAGGTGGAGGCCCTGCGCCGGAACAAAGCGGCCGCCGGGGGAGAGCAGCGCCTGCCCGAGGACCGGCTGGTGTCCATGTGGCAGGAAAAGGTGAAGTGGTGGGAAACCACTTTCGACCAGAAGCCACAGTCCAAGCAACAGGAGACCGAGCCGGTCGAGCGGACCGAACGCGAGGAATCTCTCCCGGCTGCCCGGGACCGGGTAATACGTCGCGATCTGGAGGTGGTTGAAGGTGACTTGTTTAGCTCCAGTCGGACCCCCAACAGCGACGCGGAGTTAATGCGCTCCACCTATTTTGATCAAGCCGGTCTCATCACATCGCCTGGCGGGGACGGCGGCGGTGCCGAGCTTCCCGCGCCCCCTCCCACTCCTCAAGAGCCGAATGAGGCCCAGCGCCCGGCGGCGGCCAGCCCCGCGCCACCCCCCGCGAAATTGAGCGTCGGTACTTTAAATAAAGCGGGCTCACTATTATTAAATTCCGAAATCAGTGCGATGGAATCCAAATCCGAAGCCCGAACTATATCCGCGCCGCGCATCATGGCGGCGGATGGCCAGACGGTATCCATTAAGCAGGGCCAGCAAATTCCCTATAAAAGCGGCAGCTCGGCCAGCGACGTCCGGGCCGAATCCGGCGCCGACAACTCCGCCGATCCGCGCCAGAGCCACGGCGGCGGTCTGCGCTACCTCTCGCCCATGGGCCCCTTCCGTATCGAATACGGCCGGGCCTCCGATAGCAGTGGAAGTTCGGCCAATGCCGACGCGGCCGAAAGCGGCCAGGCATCTGAATCCGATGTCGGCGTGCGGCTCAAGCCCTGGGTTTCGGACGCGCCCTACATCGCCCGGATGAAGGCCGCCAAAGACGACGATCTGTATGCCATCTACCTCGATGAGCGGCCCGATTACCTCGACAGCAGCGCCTTTTTCATCGATGTGGCGGATCGTTTTTTCGAGCGCGGCCTGAAGGATCTCGGGCTCCGGGTGCTTTCCAACCTGGCGGAAATGAAGCTGGAAAACCGGCAGATCCTCCGCATGCTGGCTTACCGGCTTGTGCAGGCCGGCGAGATGGCGGCGGCCCTGCCCGTCCTGGAGCAGGTGCGCGAACTGGCGCCTTATGAGCCGCAGTCCTTGAGGGATATCGCCACGGTCCAGGCCGCCCTCGGCCAAACCCAGGAAGCCGTCGACCTTTTGTATGAAGTCGCGCGGCGCCAATGGTCCGACCGGTTCGGGGAAATCAACACCATCGCCTTGACGGAGATGAACGCCATCATCGAGGCCTGCGGCCGGGAGGTGATGCCGGAGGCCGCCGATTCGCGCCTGATCCGGAACCTGGCGTCCGACATCCGGGTGGTGTTGTCCTGGGATATGGACAACACCGACATGGATCTGTGGGTCACCGCGCCGGACGGCGAAGCCGCCTCTTACAGACACCCCCGGACCCGCATCGGCGGGCGACTGAGCCGCGACTGCACCCAGGGTTACGGCCCGGAAGAATTCATGCTGAAAAAGGCCATCCCCGGCGTGTACCGGGTGGAGGTTAATTACTACGGGCACTCCCGGCAGACCATCGCCGGCGAAGTGACCATGGCGGTCACCGTTTTCAGCAAGTTCGGGACGCCCCAACAGAAAAAGGAAACCACCACCCTGCGGTTGAAAAACACCAAGGACAAGGTGTTGGTCGCGGAATTCACCGTGGAGGAATGATCGCATAACCATCGGCGGCGGGGCCCCGTCGCCGGTGGTCGGATTGTTGGCAGGGTCGCTGAATCAGACTACGCCATCGCCGGCCCATTGTTTTCCGCATTGGTGGCCACCTGTTGAGCGAGCGGGGTTTGCCAGCATTCTGAGCCGACGGCGGATCTCCCGCCGTCGGCTTTCTTTTGTCAAGACGGACCGAGCTCCGGAGCAAGGCTGACGCATTAATGACGGAATCCAAAAAGATCAGGACCGGGCCGGTCCTGATGTGTAATACCAATGCTCCTTCAAAATGGCGTAATCGGCATTCGCACGGCTGGGCGGGCCGGTAAAACTTCTGCGGTTGGCCGCTGCCCAACCACGCCGCCAGTGACGGCCCTACCCTCTGAAACTTCGCGTCGGCGACGCGGTCGGGGCCCACGCGGCCGCCCTCCGAAGTATTACCGGCCCGCCCAGCCTGTCTGACTTGGCCGGCGAAATAAAAGCAATCCTCATGGAGAATAGGTATGAAGCTTTTGTGGGGAAAAAGATAAAACGCCGCCCCGGTTTTCAAAATATGGCCCGGGGGCGGGTGCCGTCCTGGGGGCCGATGATGCCTTCGCGTTCCATGTCTTCGATGATGCGGGCGGCCCGGTTGTAGCCGATGCGCAGGTGGCGCTGGACGTGGGAGATGGTGGCTTTCTGGGTGCGACGGACCAGTTCGACGGCTTCCTCGTATTTCTCGTCCTTTTCGCCGCCGCCGTCCTCGTCGGCTTCGGCTTCCGGGAGCGAAAGGTCTTCGAGGTAGTCGGGCGGGCCCCAGTCGCGGATGAAATCGGTGACGGTCTTGATTTCCTCGTCGGAGACGAAGGCGCCGTGGAGCCGGCGGAGCTTGCCGACGCCCGGCGGCAGGAACAGCATGTCGCCCCGGCCCAAAAGCTTTTCCGCCCCCATCTGGTCGAGAATGGTGCGCGAATCGATGCGCGAAGTGACCTGGAAGGAGATGCGGGTGGGGAGGTTGGCCTTGATGATGCCGGTCAGAACGTCCACCGAGGGCCGCTGGGTGGCCAGGATCAGGTGGACGCCGGCGGCCCGGGCTTTCTGGGCCAGCCGGGTGATGTAGACTTCCACCTCTTTGGCCGCGACCATCATCAGGTCGGCCAACTCGTCGATGATGATGACCAGAAAGGGCAGTTCCCTGGGCGGGTCCGGCGCGGCGACGGGGTCGTCGTCGTCGTCCGACCTCGGCCGGGGCGGCTTCCAGGTCTTCAGTTCCTCCCGGATCTTGGCGTTGTAGCTCTCGATGTTGCGCACGCCCTTTTCGGCCAGCAATTTGTAACGCAGCTCCATTTCGGCCACGGCCCATTTCAGGCCCATGGTGGCCTCGGTCGGGTCGGAGAGCACCGGGTAGATCAGGTGGGGGATGTCCTTGTACAGGGCCAGTTCCACACACTTGGGGTCGATCATCAGAAAGCGGACCTGGTCCGGCCGGGCCTTGAAGAGGATGGACATGATCATGGCTCCCAACCCCACCGACTTCCCGCTGCCGGTGGCGCCGGCGATCAACAGGTGGGGCATCCGGGCCAGGTCGGCCACCACCGGGTCGCCCAGAATATCCACCCCCAAAACCAGGCTCAGCACTGAAGAAGAATTCTGGAAGGCCGGGCTCTCCACCACCTCCCGGAAACTGACCATGCGGCGGTCCTGGTTGGGTATTTCCAGGCCGATGGCGGCCTTCCCCGGCAGGGGAGCCACCACCCGGATGGAGTCGGCCCGCATGGCCATGGTCAGATCGTCCGCCAGTCCGGCCACCTTGGCGATCTTGATGCCCGGAGCCGGCTGGTATTCATACATGGTGATGACCGGGCCGCCGGAGACCTCCAGCACCCGGCCGTCCACGCCGAAGTCGCGCAGCTTGGCCTCCAGGAGGCGGGCATTGTCGGTCAATTCCTCCCGCGACAGGCCCGAGGCGTGCCCGGCCCGGACCGGCGGGGGCGGGTCCAGAAAACCGGGCGAAGGCAACTGATATGGGCCGCCGGGTTCCCGCCGGGCCGAACGGGCCGTTTCGCGGGGCGGCGGGGGACTTTTGGGGGCGGGAGCCGGGGTCGGCTTCTCGATGATCTTCAGGGCCGGTTTCTCCGCGATCACCGGGGCCGGCGGCGGGTTGAGCGGGTCCTCGTCCAGGCCCAGGTCGAAGGGCTCGTCCGGAGCCCGGCGGGCCGGAGCTGGCCGGGGCTCGTCGATTTCGCGTTCCGGGCGGGGGGCGCGGAGGCGGTCCAGGATGGTCAGGCAGCGGCGCCACAGGGATTTGACGGCCATGAACAGGCCCAGAAGGCCCAGGAAGGGCAGGGCCAGGGAGGTGCCCAAACGGCCCAGGAGGGCGGTGGCCCCCCGGGCCAGAAAAAGGCCGAAGCGCCCGCCGGCGCCGTAATCCGGCCAGGGCCAGGCCGGCCAGATCAGGGCGAAAACGGCCAGGGCGGTAAAGAGCACCAGGGCCCAGCCGACGACCCGGAACAGGTTGGACTGGCGGAATTTATAGCCCCGGAAAGACATCCAGGCCCAGGCCAGACAGGCCGGCAGCGGCCAGAAGGCCCCCAGGCCGAAGGACTGCACCAGGAACGAGGAGGCATACGCCCCCAAAAGGCCCAGGCTGTTCTTGACTTCGCCGGCGGCCCGGGCCGGGCCGAAGACCGAGGGGTCGCTCTGGCTGTGGGAGAGGAGGGCCAGAAACAGGAGCACCGCCGCCACCAGGGCCGACAGCCAGGGCAGGTGGGGGGCCAGTTTAAATGAGGCGGCGGTGGTTTTGCCCGCGCCGTTTTTGCCGTTTTTCGTCGCTTTTGCCATTGGACCGGAGTTTGGAAATCAAATGAGTATCGTTCAGGAGCCGGCGGCTTTGGACCGGGCCGCCGGGGCCACCCGCTCCAGGGCCGGCTGATAGGCCGGGTCCTGTTCCAGGGCGGCCTGGAAATAGGCCAGGGCCTCTTCCGGCCGGCCGGTTTCCTCGGCCAGGCGGCCCAGTTGGTACTGGACTTCCGGGGCCCGGCTGCCATATTCCATGGCCGTCTTCAGATGGTGCTCGGCGCCGTCGAAATCGCCCAGGGTGAACAACAGGCGCCCCAGCCGCTGCCGATAGAGACTGTTGGTGGGGTCGATCTCCACGCTTTTCTGGAACAGCGACCGGGCCACTTCCAGGTCGTTGGCCAGGTCGACGAACAGGGCCCCCAGGGCCGACAGGGCGTAGGCGTCGTTGGGGGCGGCTTTGACCGCCTTCTTGAAGGCGGCCAGGGCCGCCTGATGGTCGTGGGCCAGCATCAGGGCCTCGCCCAGGAGGCGATAGACCGCCGGGCGGCTGTGGCCCATCTCCCCGGCCCGCTTCAGGGCCGGCAGGGCCCGGTCGAGGTGGCCCAGCTCTAGGGCGGTCTTGCCGAGGTGGAAAAGGGTTTCGAAGTGGTTCGGGCTCAGGGCGGCGGCCCGGGTCAGGGCTTCCTCGGCCTCCGCCAGGCGGCCGGCCAGGAGATGGGTATAGCCCAGGTTGTAATGGGCCATCAGGTTGTCCGGATCCAGCTCGGCGATTTTCTGGAAGGTGGCCAGGGCCTCGGCGGAGTTGCCCAGGCGGCCGTGGCAGACGCCCAGGCTGTTAAGGAGGTTCAGATGGTCCGGGGCCAACTCCAGCCCGCGTTCATATTCCCGCAAGGCGCCGGAGAGGTCGCCCCCTTCGAACAGGCGGTCGCCGCTGATGTTCAGGGCCAGGGGGCCGAAGACGGCCACCTGCCCGGGCCCGGTGAAGGCGGCTTCGTTCAAGGCTTTCAGGCCGTCGTCCACCAGGCTTTGGGCCGAGTCGGCGGCGCCGGGGCTGAAGACCAGCCCCAGGGAGATCGGTCCGGCCTCCTTCATTTCGGCGGCCAGTCGGTGGGCGGCCGGCTTGAGTTCGGCCTGGTCGCCCCCGGCCCAGGCCAGGGCCAAGAGGTCCGGCCGCCAGAGGGCGCGCGATTCCGTCGGCGGAAAGATTTCCGCGACTTTTTCGAAGATGAAGCCCAGCCGCCGGTCGATTTCCTCGCGGCCGAGGATGGAGAGCGTCTTTTCATAGCCGTCGAGGCGAACCAGGGCCAGGGCCACGGGCTGGGGGAGACAGTCGTCCAGCCGGGCCAGAAAATCCTCCCGGCCGGGCAGACTTCCCAGGAAGCCCGGGGCGGCCGCGCGGGCTCCGGGGGCCGGTTCGGCCGGGTTGAACTCGCGGCGGGAAAAAGTCAGGCGGTCGCCGGCCACGATCCGGCGGGACGATTTCAGCCCGGTGACATGGCCCAGGGAATAACTGTCGGCGATTTCGAAAAGCGTGACCTCGCCCTTGAGTTCCGGTTCCGATCCGGGTCGTTCCGCCGGGGAGGCGGCCAGGAAGATCTGGCCGACGGCCGCGCCGGTGTTCCGGCCGAGATTGATGATGACCCGGTCCAGGGGCAGCACTTGGATCACCCGGCCGTGGTGGTCGATGAGGTCGCCGAAGGCCACCCCCGCCGCCGCGCCCCGGCTCTGACGGGCGTAGAAAAGCGCCACGTCGGCCTTTTCCCACAGCGCCCGGGCCTGACGGCGAAGGTGGCTGGAATCGGCCGACGACGGGCCCCCCAGATCGTGGGGCCAGCGGGCCCAGCCGGCCACCGGGCGGGAGGCCGGGTCGGCGGCCAGTTGTTCGTCCAGGGCGTTTTCCAAACCCAGCCGCACTTCTTCAGGCGGGCCTTCCACCAGAAAAACCAAACGCCGGGAGCCGGCCCGGGCCGGGCATTTGACCGGCAGCCGTTCGGCCAGCCGGGCGGCGAAATCCATCAGGGCCAACTGGGGTTCGGCGGCCTCGCGCAGTTCGGCCATGACCAAGAGCAGTTCCGGGGCGGCTTCCTCATCGAGAGTCAGGCTCATGGCCGCGCCGTGGCGGCGGCGGCGGCGCAGGGTTTTGAGGAGCCGGCCGTTGAAATAATCCCGGCTGAAGAGCCCGGTCTCCCGGTCGGTCAGAAGGGCCTTGCGCAGCCACATGGTCTCCAGACCCTGACCGACCATTTCCGAGAGCACGTCTTCCTGGTCGGGGGTCGGCCCCGGCGAAACCAGCAGAAAGCCCAGTTCGCGGCCCCGGTAGTTCAGGGGCAGCACCAGGGAATCGTCTTCCAGACCGGCATCGCTGCACGGCCAGTCCGACAGGGCCACCGCCCGGCAGTGACGGCCGGGGAGCAGGGCTTCCAGATCGTCGCCGAACCGGCGTCCGAAACGCCTGAGGTCAGCCGGCACCAGGCGGGCTCCACGTCCTTTTTTAAACATCACACGCCCCTACCGTTTTCAATTCATACGCAGCCTTCCGGCTTGGACAGGCCCGCCATTTTGCAGGCCCCTTTGCCCGGGCCGGAAGGGAACAGTTCATAAATGTATTTCAGCTTGAAACCCGTGACCTGAGACAGGATCCGGACCATGGGGGCGATGCCGTTGGCCTGGTAATATTCCCGCAAGAGGTTGATGACCTCCCAGTGGTCCTCGGTCAGTTCGTCGATGTCCTCCAATTGGCGGACGTGATCGACCCACTCCGGCCCCCACAGGCTCTCGTCGGCCAGAAAACCCTCTTCATCCACGGGAAAGGTCTTGCCCTGATGCTCCACCGTCGGCATGGCCGGATCTCCTTGAAAAAAGCCTCGTTGACGACGTCGGCCGGTGCCGCCGCCGGGAAAGAGGCATTGAGCGGAAAAGTAAACTATACATAATTAAGTATAATTTTGCAACACCTTATCGCCCTGCCGACAGGGTGACTTCATTTGCCCCGAACCCGGAGTGATGGTGAATAAAATTTGCTTCGTTCGCTCGTGTTTTTATGACAACGGCTCCGCTCCGCTACGACACATGTCGAAAAATACGGCTCTCTCCGCAAAATTTACTCACCGCCACTCCTGGACCTTGGCGGCGGGTCGGGATAGATTTGTAAATGAGGTCACCATGACCCCGCCGGCCCGGCCGGCCGCAAGGCAGACGGGAAAAGGCGACCGCCCGCGCCCGGCCCCGGGGAGCGATCGCCTCCGCCCGTTTCCCGGCCGCTTATGACCCCAGCATTTCGCTGAGGTTGCGGATTCTCTGGCGGGCGTTCTCCAGAAGGGAATGGAGTTCCATGGAGTGGTTGGCCATCACGCTCCCCACGTCGCCGTTGAGGACGATCAGGGGTTCGAACTGGCACTGGTCGAGGACGGCGATGATGTTGTCCACCTGGCCGGCGGCGTTGCGGCTGGTCAGGATTTCAGAAAAGTCATATTTGACCGCCACCATCATCTGCCTCAGGACGTAGGCCGCCCCCTGGGCGTAATAGAAATTGTCGTCGATCTGGCGCCAGGGTACGAAAACGTCCGGCTCCTGGTCGCCCGCGCCGGGGTTGGCCTCGCCGGGCACGTCCAGCCAGCCGCCCTTCAGGCGGTGGCGGTTGGGGGCGTTGGCCAGGCGGGTGTTGATGGCCCCCAGGAGCGAAACGTATTGGTCGAGGAGCTCCCGCAAGTTGTCGGCCCGGGGCGAGAAGCCGGCCTCGCCGGCCACCAGCCGGGCCCGGTAGGAGCGGTATTTGTCCATGGCTTCGTTGAAGCGGGATTCGGCCGAGGGGAAGTACCACTTCAGGGGATCGTTGGAGAGCAGCGTGAAGGCCTGGTCGCAGTCGGGGTCGATGCGGTCGGTGTTGCGGTGCCGGGGCAGGTTGTCGCGCATGACCCGGGCGGTGTAGCGCAGCATCTCCAGGGCCCCCAACTGAAAATTCTGGGGATTGTCCAGAAAGATGCTCGGCCACATCTTGTCGTTGGGCAGCCAGTTGGAAAACAATTCGTCGCCGATGGCCAGGATGGTGTCGGTGGTCATCAGGCCCTTTTTCCAGCCCGGCGGGGGAGCCGTGAGGGGGGTGTCGGCTTCGGCGCCGACGACCTCCACCGTGCCGTCCTCCTGAACGGCCAGGTTGAAGAAGCCGGGGAAGTGGTAGCTGATGGCCATGATGAACAGGCTGAAGAAGATCAGGACCGCCAGGACGGCCAGGGGGATAAGCACCTTCTTGCGTTTATGCCAGGGCAGTTTGGTTTCGTCGGTCATGGGATTGGCCTCCTTCGGCGCTTGAGTTTTCAAGCCCAATGCACTATTCTACCAGATCGGGGTCGTTTTGGGCCGAAAAAACCGTCCCGGCGGCCGCGACCTCCGATAACACCCCATGATGTTTGAGAGTTTTGACCCATGGAAACAGGAAATACCGATGGAGGCCCCCGCTGATGGCTCTGGTGACGTTTTCGGAAGTCGGCCGCTTTTACGGGCGGCAGGACGTGCTGACCGGGGTGACCCTGACCATCAACCCCGGGGAACGGGTGGGGCTGGTGGGCCGCAACGGGGCCGGCAAGACCACCATCATCCGCCTGATCATGGATCAGGAAAACCCCGACACCGGCCGGGTCACCCGGGCCCGGGGGCTGCGGCTGGGCTATCTGCCCCAGGAGCTTCTGGGGCGGCGCGGCCTGTCCCTCCTGAACCTGGTGATGGACACCGCCGAGGAGTTCCGGGCCGTGGAGGCCGAACTGGCCTTGGTGGGCCGGGAACTGACCGAAAAGAGCGCCGCCGGGGCCGACCCAGGAGAACTGACCGAACTGGCCGGGCGGCAGAGCCACCTGTTGCACCTCTTCGAATCCTTGGGCGGCTGGGAAAAGGAGGCCGAAGCCAAGAAGATCCTCTCCGGCCTGGGCTTCACCGAGAGCGATTTCGGCCGGGACATGTCGGAATTCTCCGGCGGCTGGATGATGCGCGGGGTGCTGGCCCGCCTGCTTTTGGCCTCGCCCGACCTTCTGGTGCTGGACGAACCCACCAACCACCTGGACATTGACAGCCTGGTCTGGCTGGAAGGGTATCTGCGCAACTCCCCCTCGGCCCTGCTGCTGGTCTCCCACGACCGGGTCTTTCTCAACAACGTGGCCCAGAAGATCATCGAGGTCCGCCAGGGCCGGGCCCACACCTATGCCGGCAACTACGAGCAGTTCCTGGTGGAGCGGGAGCAGCGCCTGGTGTCCGAGGCCGCGGCCTTTGAAAACCAGCAGGAGCGCATCAAGCAGATCGAAAAGTTCATCGAAAAGAACCGGGTCCGGGCCACCACCGCCCGCCGGGCCCAGAGCCGCATCAAGATGCTGGAAAAGATGGACCGCCTGGCGGCCCCGGAGAGCCTGGAGGACCAGAACTTCCACTTCCGCCTGCCCAAGCCGGCCCGGGGGCCGGACCTGGTGGCCGAGCTGAACGGGGTGACGAAACGGTTCGAATCCCGGCACGGCGGCGAGCCGGTGGAAGTGTATCGCGATCTGAACCTGCGGCTGCGGCGGGGCGACCGGCTGGCCCTGGTCGGCCCCAACGGCCGGGGCAAATCGACTTTATTAAAAATGCTGGCCGGGCTGGAGCCGGTCAGTTCCGGGGTCCGCCGGCTGGGGCAGGGGGTCAACCTGGGCTATTTCGCCCAGTTCCAGATGGACAGCCTGAACCCGCTCCACACCGTGCTGGAGGAACTGGCCACCGTGGCCGGCGACCTGGGGCCGGGCGGGCTGCGCTCCATCCTGGGCGGCTTTCTGTTCTCCGGGGACGAGGTCTTCAAAAAAGTGTCCGTGCTCTCCGGCGGGGAGAAGGCCCGGCTGGCCCTGGCCAAGATCATGATGACCGCGCCCAACTTCCTTTTGCTGGACGAGCCCACCAACCACCTCGACATCCCCGGCCGGCAGATGCTGGAGGAAGCCCTGGCCGACTATGCCGGCACCATGATCCTCATCAGCCACGACCGCCACTTCGTCAACAGCCTGTGCACCAGCGTCGGGATCATCGAGGACGGCCGCCTGGAGGTCTACCCCGGCGACTATGACGATTACCAGTCCATGTGGCTGCGGGGCGGGCCGGCGGCGGCCTCCGGCCAAAAGGCCCCGTCCCCGCTGGCGGCCGCGTCCGGCCCCGACGGCGTCGAGCCGGCCGACGACGGGGCGGAGGAGGGCGGCGCCCGGCCCGAGCCGGGCCGCAAGGAAAACCGCAAGCTGGAGGCCCAGGCCCGCCGCGAACTGGCCGCCCGCCGCCGCCCCTGGAAGGCCCAGGTGGAGGCCTCGGAAGCCCGGCTGGCGGAAATCAACGGCCGGAAAAGCGAACTGGAGCGCCTTTTGGCCGACCCGGCCACCTATCAGGACGGCGTCCGGGCCCGGGAGCTCAACCTGGAGCTTCAGGCCCTCACGGAAGAGGCCCAGGCGGTGGAGCGAAAGTGGGAAGAGGCCATGCTGGCCCTGGAGGAATTGGAATAGGGAACGCCATCGGCCGAGCCCCGAATGGGGCGAGGCGCCGCCGCCCTTCTAAAAATCGCGGGCCCGGCCGCCGGGCCGGGAGAGGCCGCGGCGGCGGAGCCCGCAGGTGCTCGCCTGTTGGATATCAGTATACCCGGCCGGTGATCCGGCGTCAATTCGAGTTTCCGACCGGGCCGAGCCCCGAATGGGGCAAAGCGCCGCCGTGATTTCGTTATGCGCGTGTCGCCGCGGCCGAGACGGAGGTTCTATCGCCTCCATCCTTTGTTTCACCGTCGACGGTTGGCGGATGAGGTGGGCGACATGTTTTCCGGTCTCAAAAAAAGCGCGGCGGTCGTGTTCCTGGTTGCGGTTCTCGGCTTTCCGGCGGCGGCTTCGGCTGGGCCCTGGATGGTGGAAAACCAGACCGGCCGGCCCCTGTGCCAATTGTATCTCTCCCCGGCCGGGGCCAACCGGTGGGGCGAGGATCTCCTGGCCGGCCGCTGCCTGGCTCCCGGCCGGCGGCAGGCGTTCGACCGTGCCCCCGACCCGGGCCCGCACGATCTGCTGGTCATTTTTGAGGACGGCGGCAGCCGCACTTACTTCGGCCCGGACCCGGCTGTCTGGCCCCATCTGGTTTTACATGAGACGGAAGCGGAACTCTTCGAGTGGGACCCGGCGGCGACCGGATCGCGCCCGCTGTTTTGATTTTGAAGACCGGGGCTCCGCCCCAGACCCCGCCAGGGGACAATGTCCCCTGGACCCCTTCCGAAACCAGCCGGGGACGGCTGGTTTCGGAGAGATTTCCAAGGAGACTTTGAACCCTGGGCGGGGTTTGTGGTCGAAAGCCGGTCTTCAAAGTCAAAACAGCGCGCGGCCAGGGCAAGAGCGTTATACAAATTTTTCGTTGGGCTGGCAAACAATAAGACGGATAGTGGAATAAATTTTTCGGAATGAACCCTTATTGGGGCTCAACTTGTCTGAGCCCATCGCCCTACCGGGCGATAGCCAGAGATTGCCCGGTAGGGCAATGATGCGAGTTTTTGAGCCCCAATAAGGAGTGAATGGAGAAAATTTTATTCCCCTATCCGTCGTACGACCGCTATAACGCTCTCGCCCTGTGATGAATTTCCCCCGGCCTATGGGCGGTCAGGATTCGGCTTCCGGTCCGGCGGCGTCTCCCCGGGCCAGGCGGCGGGCGATCCAGGCGCAGGCCATGAGCTGCATCTGGTGGAAGACCATCAGCGGCAGGATGATGGTGGAGGCCACGCTCGCGGGGAAGATGATGTTGGCCATGGGCACTCCGGCCACCAGGCTTTTTTTGGAGCCGCAGAAGAGGATGGCGATGCGGTCGGCCCGGTCGAAGCCGAGCAACCGGCCGGCCCGGCTGGTCAGAAAGAGCGCCGTGGCCAGAAGAACGCCGCAGGCCAGCGTGAGGGCCAGGAAAAGGCCGGGGCTCAACGTGCGCCACAGGCCGATGGTGGTGCCGTGGCTGAAAGAGACGTAGACGATGAACAATACCGACAGGCGGTCGACATAGCCCACCAGGAACCGGTGCCGCTCGATCCAGGCCGCCAGCTTGAAGCGCAGGATCTGGCCGAGCAGAAAGGGCAGAATCAACTGGCGGCAGAGATCGAAGACGGCCTGGCTGTTCAGGCCCCCGGAAACCGGAGTCAGAATGAGCCCCACCAAGAGCGGGGTGATCAGCACCCCCAGGAGGCTGGAGGCCGAGGCCGCGCAGATGGCCGCGGCCACGTTGCCTCCGGCCATGGAAGTGAAGGCGATGGAGGACTGGACGGTGGACGGCAGGACGCAGATGAACAGCATCCCGGCGTAGAGGGCCTCGCCCGTCAGCGGACCCAGCAGAGGGCGCAGCGCCAGGCCCAGCAGAGGGAACATGAGGAAGGTGGCCCCGAGGATGACCAGATGCAGCCGCCAGTGGGTCAGGCCGGCCCAGAGGTTCCGGGGCGAGAGTTTCACGCCGTGGAGAAAGAACAGGAGGCCCACCACCGCCCCGGAAGCGGCCGAGGCCAGGGTATAGCCCCGGCCGTGGACGGGCAGGATCGCGGCCAGGGCCACCGTGCCCAGGAGGGCCAGGGTGAAACGGTCCAGCCGTTTTACCAGTTGGATGATGGCTCTCATGGCGTTGCCGTCCGGGCCGGTCACCATCAGCCGACGGCCTTGCGGGCGTTGGCCCGGTCCTTTTCCAACTGGGCGGCCAACTGGTCGGGGGTTTTGAACCGGACCATATCCCGGAGATGGGCGATGAAGTCGAGGCTTAGGGATTGGTTGTAGATGAATTGATCGAAGTCGAAAATATGCGTCTCCACGGTCATGGGCTGTTCGCCGAACGTGGGGTTGTAGCCGATGCTGGTCATGCCGCCGTATTGCGTCCCTTCCAGGTTGACCCGGACGGCGTAGACTCCCGGCGCGGGTATGAGTTGGCGGATATAATTGAGATTGGCCGTGGGGAAGCCCAACAGACGCCCCCGGGCCTGCCCGTGCACCACGGTTCCGGAGAGCCGGTAGGGGCGGCCCAGGGATCTGGCCGCGCTTTCCACCAGGCCGTTTTTCAGGTCCTGGCGGATTTGGGAGCTGGAATACAGCCCGTTTTCGCCGCGCTCGGGCTCGACAATGGTCACCCGGGCCCGAGGGCTGACCTGCTTCAGCCAGTCCTCTATGGTATCGGCCCCGCCCTTGGCGTCCTGGCCGAAAGTGAAATCGGGGCCCAAAACGGCGGACGCCGGATCGATGTATTTACCCAGGAATTGAAAGAGAAACTTTTGGGGCGGCGTGGCGGCCATCTCACGGCTGAAACGCAGCACTCCCAGGCGGTCCAGGCCCCAGGCCGCCAGTATCTCGGCTTTTTGGGGGAGGGTGGTCAGAACGGGGGGGGCGGCGGCCGGAGCCAGTATCTCCAGAGGATGCGGCTCGAAAGTCAGAATAAGCGACTGGGCCTTGAGCCGGGCCGCGTTTTTGATGACCACATCGATCAGGGCTTTATGGCCCAGGTGCAGGCCGTCGAACACGCCGATGGAAAAGACGGTTCGGGGCCGTTCGCCGGTGGGTTGTGCCTCCCAGTTGTCGACTAGTTCCATGGAAGTTGACCGAGCCCCGCAGGGATCATGCGTCGCCGCGGCTGCATTGTAAAGGGGTTGCGGCGGCCGGGGCGAGTGGTCGGCCGCCCCCGGCCCGCCGATTCCGAGAAAAAAATCCCATTATTCATCTTGACAATTCCTCCCAATCCTTATATAGTCATTTTCCGATGCGGTTGCAAGAATAAAACGCATCGGCGGTCGATTCCGGCTGGCCTTTCGGGAATTCGCCCCGAAAACCGTATTAGAACGTGGACATATGCCGAAGTGGTGGAATTGGTAGACACGCTAGGTTCAGGGTCTAGTGGGGGTTCCCCCGTGGGAGTTCGAGTCTCCCCTTCGGCACCAGTTTAAAATCAAGGGGTTGGCACGATTTTTAAAATCTGCTAACCCTTTGTGTTTTCCCTTTCTTCAGTTTTTACCCCACTTTTGGGAAATGCCCCACTTTTCCATTCTCACCTATTTCAAATCATAAATATCGACCCTTCATGTCATTGGGGTCTTCGTCTTCTTGTCAGCCCCACCCTAGGTGTATCTATACCTCGATCCTTACAGAAAGCCGGGCGATAAATTCCGCTTTTTTCACGGGGCGGGGTCGACCATGCCTCCCGGGGACGGGGGGGCCGCCGCGCGGTCCCTGGGTTTCAGGGGAGTGAGGCCCAGTTTCTTGATCCGGTGCCACATGCTGCGCTCCGAGATGGTCAAGAGGACCGCCGCCCGGGCCTGAACCCCTTCGGCTTGTTCCAGGGCCGCCAGGATCAGGCGGCGCTCCTCGTCGGCCAACCGCTCGTCAAGGTTCAAGGGAAAAGTCGGGGCGACGGCTTTTTCCTCCGGCCGGGCGGATTCGTCGGGCAGCCCGCCGGCCACCATCTCCCAGGTCGCTTCCCGCCCGGCTTGGGTGATGGTCAGCCGTTCCACGATATTCTGAAGCTCGCGGATGTTCCCCGGCCAGGCGTACCGCTTCAACCGGTCCAGGGTATTTGAGGGGAACTCCACAGGCTGGCCCCCCATCTGGGCGGCGAAGTGGGCGGCGAAATGCGCGGCCAGCCGGGGGATGTCCTCCAACCGCTCGCGCAAGGGGGGCATGACGATGGGGTAGACGTTGAGGCGGAAAAAAAGGTCTTCCCGAAAACGTCCCGAGGCGATGGCGGCGGCCAGATCCTGGTTGGTGGCGGCGACGATGCGCACATCCACCTTGCGGCCGCCGGCGCCGCCCACCGGCTCAATGATGCGGTCCTGAAGGACGCGGAGGATCTTGGCCTGGAGATTCAGGGGCATGTCCCCGATTTCATCGAGGAAGAGCGTGCCGCCGTCGGCCTGGGCAAAGCGGCCCACCCGGTTGTGGCTGGCCCCGGTGAAAGCGCCCTTGACGTGGCCGAACAGTTCGCTTTCCAAAAGGGATTCGTGAATGGCCGCGCAGTTGATGGTCACGAACGGGCCCTCCCGGCGGGCGCTCTGTTCGTGGATGGCCCGGGCCGCCAGTTCCTTGCCGGTGCCAGATTCGCCGGTGATGAGGACGTTGGCGCTGCTGGCGCTCACTTCGCGCAGACGCCGGCGCACTTCCTCCAGGGCGGCGCTTTCTCCCACCATCTCGCCGGGGCCCAGGGCCTCCTTCAACTCCTGGCGCAACTGCGCGTTGTCGCGGCTGACGGCGTAAAAACGCAGGGCGCTGGCGACGGTCGCCTCCAGGACATCCAGGTCAAAAGGTTTGGCCAGGTAGTCGAAGGCCCCGATCTTGATGAGCTCCACCGCGTCCTTGACGGCGGCGAAGGCGGTCATGATGACCACCGGCAGCTCCGGGCGGCCGGCCTTGACGGCTTCCAGGAGAGCCCGGCCGCTCATGCGCGGCATGCGCAGATCGCTCAGCACCAGGTGCACCTCGGACCGCTCCAGAAGGCTCAGGGCCTCTTCGCCGGAGGCCGCCGCCAGAACGGTGTGGCCCATGTCCTCCAGAGCCATGGTCAAGACTTCCCGCAGTTTCGCCTCATCATCCACCAACAGGACTGTCGACATGTTCCGGCGCTCTCCTTTCAGGCTTCCGTTTTTTTCAGGCACACGGTGAAGGTGGTCCCCCGGCCCGGGGCGCTTTCACAGCGGACGCTCCCCCCATGCTCTTCCATGATGGCGTAAACCTTGGCCAGGCCCAGACCCAGCCCCTTTTCCTTGGTCGAGACAAAGGGCAGGTGAATTTCCGGCAACAGGTCAGGGCTGATGCCCTGGCCGGTGTCGCTCACCTCCAGGCAGACCTGGCCCTCGTCCCCGGCCCGGAGCCGCAGGGTCAGGCGGCCGCCGTCGGGCATGGCCTCCACCGCGTTGAGCATCAGGTTGAGAAAGACCTGCTGCATCTGCCGGGCGTCGCAGGGCACCCGGTCGTCGTCCACTTCGATCTGGAAATCGCAGGTCACGTTCCGTTCCGCGAATTGGGCCTGGCACAGGGTCAGGGCCATGTCCACCAGCTTGCCCAGCGGTTCCAGGGCCATCTGGGGCGAACCGGGTTTGGCGAAGCCCAGGAATTCGGAGATGAGCTGGTTGATGCGCTCCACCTCTTCAATGACGAAGCCCAGGAGCCGGGCGTCCTTGGGCCGCTCCTGGAGGCGGGCGTGGACCATTTCGGCCGAGGTTTTGATGACCACCAGGGGGTTGCGGATCTCGTGGGCGAAACCCAGGGCGATCTCCCCCAGCATCCGGGTCCGCTCGCGTTTGGCGGATTGGTCCTTGTCCCGCCGCATGACCTGGAGCTGCCTGGACATCAGGTTGAAGCCCCGGGCCAGCCCGGCAATTTCCCCGGCCCCGGCGACCGGCACCTCGTAGCCCAGCCGGCCGTCGGCCACGTGGCGCACTCCCCGGTCCAGTTCCTTGATGGGCCGGACGATGCGCCGGGCCAGCACATAGCCGATGGCCCCGGAGATCAGGGTGCCGCCCAGGAGTAAGCCCCAGAAGAGGCGGGCGTTGGCCGCCACAAAGCCGTCGAGATCGGCCATGGTGGCGTCGGTGGCCAGGAGGGCCGCCAGGTGGCCCTGGTCGTCGCGCAGGGCCTGGAAAAAGATGTTCCCGGAGTGCCCGCCGTCCGTCCAGTCCTTGTCCGGCACGAAGTATTCGTCGCCGCCGGCCAGAAAATGTTCGGCCACCCGGTCCGGCAGGTGAAAGTCGTCGTTGGTGGAGGAATAGGCCAGGTTGAAGCCGCCTTGGTCCGGCAGGAAAATCCGCAGGATCAGGGAGGGGCGGCCCTGGTCGTTGGCTTCCAGATAAGTGTCCAGACCGAGGAATTCCACCAGAAATATCCGCCGTACCCCCCAGCCCTGGTCCGGGATGGTCCGTTCAAAAACAAAGGCCGCCTGCCGGTCGCCGTCCGGGGTGGTGACCAGGCGGAAGCCTTCCGGCACCAGCGGGGCCTCGTCGATGCTCGAGAGCGGCCCGGCCGAAAAAATCACCGCGCCCGCCTCATCGCGTACCATAATGGCTTCCGCGTCCAGGACGCTCATGGCGGCGATTTCTTCCTGCGTAAAGGATATCTCTCTGGCCGCGAAGCGGTCCCGCATGATGGTGAACACGCCCTGCAGGTCGTCCTGGGCCTCCAGCATGGTGGCGATCACATAATTTGAGGTTTCCCGCAGCCAGTTTTCCACGGCCCGGTTGAAGGCCCGGGTGGACAGGCTCAGGGCGATTTCACTGGCCATCAGGACCGAGGGCACCGCCGCCAGCATGAAGGCCAGAATCAGGCGCAGGGTCAACGAATCCGCATAACGCCGCCAGGGTTTCATCTCCATCCTCCAAACGATTGTGCCCCGAATTACGCGGCCGCCTGGACATTATATAACATATCCGACCCGGAGGAAGTCAAGCGGTCCCGACAGGCCGATAGTGCGTAAAAAAAGAACATTCCCACATATTTTGTAGCCCGGCCGGACTGAAAGGCGGGAAAACCTCCATTTTTTGTAGCTTGACCCCGTCTGCCCCGGGGCCGTCGGCGACGGGGTTTCCGGGGCGGCCCCTTGGCCTTGGCGGGTTGGACGACGACCGAGGCCCCTGGCGAAGAATTGGCGCGGACTTTGCCTTTAGTCGACGCGACGGCCGGTTGAACGGCCAATATCAGCCGGAGGTTTTTATGCCGAACGCCCTGCGAAACACCCCGCCCGCGAATGAATTTTGGCGGGGCGAGGAAGATTGGCGGATCATCTGCGACTTTGACGGGACCATCGTCCCCCTTGACGTCACCGACGCCATCCTGGAGTGCTTCGCTTTGCCCGCCTGGCGGGAGATCGAGGACGAATGGCTGGCCGGACACCTCACGGCCCGGGACTGCATGACCCGCCAGGTGGCCCTTCTGCGCACTTCCCGGGCCGAACTGGACGCCTTTCTGGACACCGTGCCTGTGGACGAGGGTTTCCCAGCCTTCATCCGGGACTGCGCCGCCAGCCAGCGGCCGGTGCTGGTGGTCAGCGACGGGCTGGATTACGCCATCCGCCGCATCCTGGCCAACCACGGTCTGGGCGGGGCGCCGGTCATCGCCAACCGCCTGGTCCACTGCGGCGAGGATCGCTGGCGACTGGATTTCCCCTACGGGGCGGCGGATTGCCCGTCCGGGGTCTGCAAGTGCCGGGTGGCCGAAAGCGCCCCCGGCCGCATCCTGTTGATCGGTGACGGCCGCTCGGACTGCTGCCTGGCCGGCCGGGCCGACCTGGTGCTGGCCAAGCGGGGCCTGGCTTTGGCCGGCCGCTGCGTGGAAGCCGATCTGCCTTATTTCACCTACGCCGATTTTCAAGAAATTCGCACCCTGGACGGCCTCTGGGCCGCCCCGGACGTTGACGGGCCGACCTTGGTCCAAACTACAACCTCAACCACCCTGACCCGCCCCGCCTGAAGTCGCGGTGCGCCGGCTTCCGCCGGAAGCCCTGTTGACAATAGAGGAATTAACGCATGAACAAACATGAGGAAGAACAGCTATTCCGCGACGAGGCGCTCTACTGCTCCTACGGCGACACCGTCCACTATCTGGAGCCGGCCAAATTTTTCACGGCCTGCTCCGGCTCTTATTTATACGACGTCAACGAGACGCCTTTTCTCGATTTGCAGATGTGGTATTCGGCCGTCAACTTCGGCTACGGCAACGAGCGGCTGGCGGGCGCCCTGAAGCGGCAGCTGGATACCTTGCCCCAATTGGCTTCGCAGTATCTGCACAAAGAGAAGGTGGCCCTGGCCGCCCGTCTGGGCCGGGGCATGGAAGAGCGCTGGGGGGTCAAGGGCCGCATCCACTTCAACGTCGGCGGCTCCCAGTCGGTGGAGGATTCCCTGAAACTGGTGCGCAACGCCTGCAAGGGCAAGGGGTTGATGTTCGCCTTCGAGGGTGGTTATCACGGCCGCACCCTGGGGGCCTCGGCCATCACTTCCTCCTATCGCTACCGCCGCCGCTACGGGCATTTCGACCGGGCTCAGTTCGTGCCTTTCCCCTATTGCTTCCGCTGCCCCTACCACAAACATCGTGACACCTGCGACTTTTACTGCGTGGACCAGTTCGCCCGGCTCTTCGAAACCGAATATTACGGCATCTGGGACGGCAAGGCGGGCGAGGCCGAATATGCCGCCTTTTACGTGGAAAGCATCCAGGGCACGGGCGGCTACGTGGTGCCGCCGGCGGGCTATTATCCGCGTCTGAAAAAAGTTCTGGACGATCACAAAATTCTCTTGGTAGACGACGAAATCCAGATGGGTCTCTACCGCACCGGGAAGCTCTGGTCCATCGAACATTTCGGCGTCACCCCGGACGTGCTGGTCTTCGGCAAGGCCCTGACCAACGGGCTCAACCCCCTGGCCGGCATCTGGGCCCGGGAGGAGCTCATCAATCCCCAGGTCTTCCCCTGCGGCTCGACCCACTCCACCTTCGCCAGCAACCCCTTAGGCACGGCCGTGGCCCTGGAAACCCTGACCATGACCGCCGAAACCGACTATGAAACCATGGTCCGGGAAAAGGGCGCTTACTTCCTGGAAGGCTTGAAGGAGCTGAAAAGCCGCTACCCGGTCATCGGCGATGTGGACGGCTTGGGTCTGGCCCTGCGCGTGGAACTCTGTGGGCCCGACGGCTTCACCCCGGACAAATCCCTCATGGACCGCATGGTGGACGAAGGCATTCGCGGCGACCTGGAAGTGGACGGCCGCAAATACGGCCTGGTGCTGGACGTGGGCGGCTATTACAAAAACGTCATCACCCTGGCCCCGTCGCTGCACATCACCCGCGAGGAAATCGACCTGGGCCTCAAGCTCTTGGAAGCCGCCCTGCGCCGGGCTTTGAAGTAATTCTCAAAACCCTCGAAGCTTCGGCGGAATGCGCCTCCGCCGAAGTTTCGTCACTATATTATGGTATTGTTTATGGATACGAATTCCGCCGGCTTTTATTATCAAGGCGGCCCCATCGGGGTCTACCTGGTGCACGGCCTGACCGGCACCCCCACGGAAATGCAAAGCGTGGGCAAGCGGCTCCACAAGTTCGGTTTCACCGTCTACTGCCCGGTGCTGGCCGGCCACTGCGGCACGGAGGACGACCTGCGGGCCACCAACTGGCACGACTGGGCCGCCAGCGCGGAGGAAGGTTTATTAAAATTCCGGGAGCAAGTGGAGGTCGTATTCGCCGGCGGCATTTCCGCCGGGGCCGTGCTCAGCCTCTACCTGGCCGACCGCCACCCCGATCTCATCCGGGGCCTGGCTCTCTATTCCACCACCCTTAAATGGGACGGCTGGAGTATCCCCCGGCTGTGCTTCATCCTGCCGTTGTTGTTGCGCCTGCCGATCATCGGCCCGCGTTACCACTTCGCCGAAGCCTACCCTTACGGCATTAAAAATGAAGGGCTGCGCCGCCGCCTGGTGACCAAGATGAAGGGCGGCGACGTCGTCGCCGCCGGCCACACCCACACCCCGGGCTTCATCATCCGGGAGTTGTGGCGTCTGGTGGCCGCTGTGGAAAAACGCTTCGGGTCCATCAAGACCCCGGCCCTCATCGCCCACGCCGTTCACGACGACATCGCCGGCCTGCGCCGCAACGCCTTGTATATACGCGACCGCCTGGCCGGGCCCACCTCGCTGCTGCCGCTTTACGACAGCTATCACATGATCACCGTGGACCAGGAGCGGCAGAAAGTGGCCGACTCCACGGCCCGTTTTTTCCGGGATCAACTGGATGAGCACGAAATGGAAAGCCTTGCTGGCGAATGCTTCCCGGACGGCCAGGACCAGGAGACCATCACCGACCAATTCGCTTCCTGGACCAAGCCGCCCTACCGCCCCTGGACGCCCTGGGGCACCCGGCTGAAGGGAGCCGCCGAAGGAGCATGACTACTCTGGCCCTCTTTCTGTGGCTCCTGAACATCAGCGTGGACACCGGCGGCCACTTGGTTTTCAAGATGGCCGCCAGCCAGGGGCGGGATCTCCCGCCCCTGGCCCATTGGCGTCACATGGCCCTGCGGCCCTGGCTGTGGGCCGGGATTCTATGCTATGTGTTCGAGTTCTTCATCTGGATGGCTTTTCTGTCGCAGGTGCCGCTGTCCACCGGGGTCATGCTGGGCTCCATCAACACCGTGGCCGTGATGGTGGCCGGCCGGGTTTTGTTTCAGGAACGCCTCACCCGGTGGCGCACGGCCGGCATCGGCCTGATCACCCTGGGCGTGGCCCTGGTGGGGTTGGGCGGCGTATGAAGAGCTTCTATATCATAGGTTTTTTAGCTCTGATGGCTTTCGACACCCTGGCCCAGGTCAGTTTCAAGTACACCGGCCTGGCCACCGCCCCGGAGAGTTTCGACCTGGCCTGGGTTTTCGAGGTGTTGCGCACCCCGTGGACCTACGGCGCGGTGTGCGGTTACCTGGGTTCCTTCGTGGCCTGGATCACCCTCTTACGCCGGGCCCCCATTGGGCCGGCCTTCGCCGCCTCCCACCTGGAATTGGTGAGCGTGACCATCCTGTCGATCTGGCTGTTCAACGAACCCCTGAACGCCTGGAAAATCAGCGGCGGGATGTTGATCGTCCTGGGCGTTCTCTGCCTGGCCAAGAGTGAAGAACCCGAAACCCATTGACTGGTTTCGGGTTCAGCGATCGACCCAGCCCTGATCCAGCCACTCCAGAAGCTGCCGGTTCACGGCCTGATGTCCGGCCTGCCAGGCCGACAACTGTTGGATATCAACAGCTTCCTGCCCATCCAGGCGGGCCATGAATCTTTTGAACCGGCCCTGGTATTCATAAATCGAAACTTCTCCGCAGATATCCGCCCCCGCCAGCCGGCCCGCGCCGGCTTCGATTATTTTCCGCAGATGCTCCAGCTGAAATCCGCCCTGATCCCAATTGGCGCGCACCACTTCCGGATCGAGGACATCCTTATCCAAAGAAAGATACAGACGCGAAGCGGCTTCCACCTCCGGCAGAAAAGCGACCAGAAGGCTTTCCGGGTCGGGGAAATTCCGGTGCCGGTCCCCCAGTCCTAGGGTTCGCAGCCAGCCCGCCCGGACGCCAACGCTCCAATAAGTCACCCGGCCCCGGAACAGGGGGCTCAGATGGTGTTCCCAGGCATGGCTCAGGGTGATGTCCGTCCCGGTCAGGCCGATTACGTGGATATGGCGCACCCGGGGCAGACGGCTGGCGTGAAAAACCCAGGAACCACAATGTATTCCGAAGGGATAGCGCATGTTGTCGGGATGATTGTCGAGAACCACCAGGTCGAAGGGCTCGCTCCCGGTCAGGCGGGACAAGAGGAGCAGGCTGACGTGATGATAATCGCCGCTGCCGAAAAATACCGGGCCGTGAGCTGTGGAAAGAATTTCGTCCAACCGCGCGGCCAGTTCCCGGAGAGTCCGCTGCCGACAGCCGAAACGGATGCGCTCCTGCCAGTCGGCCAGAGGGAGGCGAATTTCATTTTCGGCCAGCGGCTGCACGGCCCCGTCGAAATCCAGCACCAGGGGTGGGCGGGCTGAAGTCATGGTTTACTCTCAAGAGCGCGGCGGTCGCTTTCGAACCGGGACTTGAAGGGCCGCAAAATGGCTCGCAGCAACGGGTTACGCACCCACACCAGATGGCGGGTGAAGGTGAAGCTGGCCCCGAGACTGGCTTTGACAGCCGGGTCGGTCCAGCCGGCCACATAGGCGGTGAAACCTTTTTCCGCCGCATAATTCAGATTCACCAGCCAACTGACGAAATACAGATTCAGCTCCCGGGCCAGCGGATATTTGAAGCCGATGTATTTGTCAATGAACAGGTTCCGGTGCTTCAGGCAGAGGTTGTAACCGACCAGTTCCCCTTGATGGTGATAGAAAAAGATTCGCCCCTCGATGTCCCGGCTTTGCAGCAGGGCTGTGAAAAAATCCGGGCTCAGGAGGTCGAAATGAATTTCGCTCTGCTGATAAACATGCAAATACATGGCGTACATTTCAGCGAGGAAAGATGGCTCCTGAAAACAGGCGTCGCCTAAGGGGCGGTCGGATATCTCCAGCGTGGCCCGCGTTTTGAGCTTACGACGCAAGTCTTTGCGGCGGCTGGCCGATAGGCGGGCAAGGTATTCCTCCTCTCCGTTGAAATCCACGGGCACATAGGCCAGGGCTTGGCCGTCCACTTCAAAAAAGCCCCTGGCCAGGGCCGTGTCGGCCAGAGTTCGGGCGAAGTCGTTGTCCTCGCGGGGCAGGAGGGGGGAGTCGGCGGGTAAATCCTTGATAATCACCAGGGAGGCCCGGTCGGACTGGAGATCGTCAACCCCGGCGGCTTCGGGCCAGGGCGCATATTCGGTGATGGTGGTTCCGTAAAAGCGAGTCCGCCACTTCAACAGCCCGCCCCAGTGCCGGAACAGCGGCAGGCGCACCAGCCGGGCCCGGTCGGCCGGTTCCAGGGTGGTCAGGAGGTCAAACCGCGTGGAGAACACCGGCCGCCCGGCCTGGTCATACCCGGCGGCGAAATCCAGCGGGGGATGTTCCACAAACAGGCGGCTGAAGGCCGGTGGCTCCAGCAGGTGGCGATACCTGATATTCAGAGGGTGCGTTTTTGGAGGCGCGGTCATGATCAGAAATTATACATGACGCTGGTGGCCAGCTCCAGCGCGGAGTTCCGGTCCACCATGGGGCTGCGGCGTATTTCGGAGCCGGGAAAAGACATCTCGCCCCGAAGGATGAACTCCCAGTGTTCGTCCGGGCAGACGTCGAAGGTCAGGCCGAGATAGGGGGAAAAAGTCGAGCCGGCCGTGTAAGGCGCCAGGCCGCTTTTGGCCGCCTCGGACCGGCTGACGCCGTAGTAGTAGTTGGTGTAATTCGCGCTGGTCCAGCGCAGACCGGCTTCGGGCACGATCTCCAGCAAATCCGTCTCGCCCGGTTCGAAAGAATAGAGGTAGGCGGCCGAACCGAGCCAGCCGCTGCTGCGCCCCAGGAGGTCGCCGGCCATCGACAATTGCAGACCGCCCACCGGAGTGTTCAGCACGCCCGCCAGGCCGCCCATCAGGCTCGCGGTTCGGTTGTTGAGAGCCCGCAGACGCGGGTCGTCGCTGTCGCTGTGATCGAAGTTGGTGGGGTCGTAGGCCAGGAAGGCGGACAGTTCCAGAGCCTCCCGATTGACGAACTTCCAGCCCGCGCCCAGCCCCCGGACATAGAACCGGGGGCTTTCATAGCTGACGGCCGGAAATGGCGTCCAGTCCGGCCCTGTGTCTTTATAGAGAGACTGGCCCACAGCCACCCCGAGGCCCACAGCCAGTTCCTCGTCCGGGCCCAGAGTCAGGGCGGATTCCGCCGCCGCCCAGGACGGCAAGAGGAGCGCCATTAGGAGACACGCTCCGCTCAGAACCCGCCGCCTGATCACGGCGCGGTCGCGGCGGCCCCGCTTCGTTGTCGCGGCATTTCTGTTTATCCTCATAACCGCAGTGCTCTCATGGCCAAAACCTCCGAATACGCCTGTTCTCATCTTCGGGGATCCGTTGAATTGCCAGAGAAGTATATCATAATTATATATCTATAGAGATATATTTGTTTGTGAAATAAATTTCAAAACATTGATTGTTAACCGTATCCGGCGCAGGCATTGCGGGCGTTAAGGATTTTAGGAGGTATTCCGTAGTCTTCCGATCGTACCGCAATGAAAGAAAGACCACCAACAGCCTCGAAATCCGTTACGCCGCCGCTCTTATTCTTTGGCGGCGTGTCTTTTTTGCTGCACGGTCAAGCGCCAGACCAGAAGTACGATCACCGCCAGGAAGACAAGGCTGGTGTCGACCGTGCCAAGCCCCAGGCCTCCATGCAGCATGGACTGTGACAGAAAGTCGCCGCAGGAAGCGCCGAACGGTCTGGTCAGCACGTAGGCCATCCAGAAGGCGGTCACGGCGTTGAAGTTGAAGAGGTAATACGCGGCGGCCACCACGGCTATCATGGCTCCGAAGATTACGGCGGAGAGGCCGTAGCCCAGGTTCAGCCCTTCGGACATGAGGTCGCCCGCGGCCGTGCCCAGGGCGAAGGTGAACAGAATGGCCGCCCAATAGAAAATCTCACGCCTGGTGGTGTGGATAGTGTGGATGGACAGGGTTCGTTCCGTCGCGAACCAAGCCGTGAAGGTCGCGGCCAGAAGCGCGGCGAACAATATGGTGGTGGTCTCCAGCGACACGCCCATGGCATCGACCAGATTGTCGCTGATGAGCGTCCCGAAGACGCTGATGAAGACGATGGTCAGCCAGTAGATCCAGGGGACATAGCGGTCGGCCCGCAGTTGGAGAAACATCATGACCGCCAACAGCAGACCCATGACGGCCGAGGTGACGGTCAGGCCCAGATGCAGGTTGTAGTTCAATAGATCCGCCGCCGTTTCGCCGATGGTGGTGGCCATTATTTTAATAATCCAGAAAGACAGGATGACCTCGGGCACCTTATTGAGCATGCGCCCGGGTCCATCAGGCCCGGCCTGGAACGGCAGGAAGAGGTTTTCGGATTTTTCAGTTCTATACGACATCGCGCTCTCCTTTTCATTTTTTCGCGGCCACGATTGACCTGGGATCGAATATACCGGCCAAGGCTTAGGGCAAACTTAGGCTCCATTGTATACCGCGGTGCTCGCGCTCAGTCGCCGCTAAGTCGCGGCTGGTATCTTGTTTTCATTCAGGGCGGCCTTTCTACGGCCGCTTCTGAAAGAAAGCGAGGTGTCTGCCATGAAAGCGGTCTTCTCTAAAATGGATGTCGGGTTGAAAGCCGGCGGCCGTTTGCCTCTACCTTCACGATTCAGTACATATTTCCACCATCTATTTCAGTCGGTGCGGTCCGGATCGGGCCGAATTCTCAGGGAAATCCAACCAGACGTCGCTGCCTCATCGTGGGCCCTGTTCATTCGCGAGTGGCTGCGCTCACCGCGCCGGATCGGAGCCCTGTGCCCCAGCGGCTCGGCCCTGGCCCAGGCCATGGCCGCCGAAGTGCATGACGGAAGCGGTTTGGTGATTGAACTGGGTGCTGGTACAGGCGCGGTGACTGAGGCGCTTCTGCGCGGCGGGGTATCGAACGAAAGGCTGATCGCCGTGGAACAGTCGGCTTCTCTGGCCCGATTTCTGCGTGAGCGTTTCCCCGGCCTCCGGATCATCGAAGGCGACGCCGCCGACCTGGCCCGGCTGCTGCCTGACGCGCCGGTGGATTGTGTGGTGTCCTCCATTCCCCTGGTTTCGCTGCCGAAAGCCGAACGGGCGGCGGTCATCGGGGAGATCAAGAAAGTGTTGCACGGCCATCGGCTGATACAATTCACCTATTTCCGGGGCGGCCGATTTTTGGAAAAATCAGGCCTGTCGCGTATCCATTCCCGCCTGATTCTGAGGAATCTCCCCCCGGCCCAGGTCATGACCTTCACGGCGCCCCTTTAGAGCACTTTGCATTTGTGAAGCCACAAATACAAAAAGACTCAGGGCTTATTTGAAAACAGGACGGCCTTGATTTTCAGATAAGCCCTGAGAGCGGCCGCAAAGCCGGCCGCGAGCGTTTTGACTTTTTTATAACATTAAGAGCTTATTCGTAAATAATATTAACTTTTCTAAATGCAATAATAGCAGCGGCCAAATGCAGCAGCGCGATATGTGTGCCAGCTTTTTTTTCAAACCGTATCAACAGCTTTCTGAAGCGATTGAACCATAATCAGCCGGGCTTTTTGTCCAGTATACCCATTGTCTAAACAAAGATTTTGCGGGCTGTCCGGTCTCGGTATTACAGCTCCCTACACCATGGAGTTGATGTTCCTGACGTCATGAACATTGGCTCCGGTTACGTCTAATGACAGCGGGACC
>JAVBLB010000145.1:0-8519 GCA_031553735.1 Candidatus Adiutrix sp. | reverse complement strand
AAGAAGGTCTATTGTGGTTACAAAGTCCCTGGAAAGCCTGCATCGTGCTTTGGCTCTTTTCGCCAGATTCCGCATCAACGGCGACATCTGTGAATTAACAGCGTTATTTAGGTAAAACTCTCTTGACGCCGGGAGTTTTGTCCGTTTTCCGGGTGTTGTCTGCCACGTTGCTTTCAATGGTCCGGAGGGGCATGCGTCGCCGCGCCCGGAACAGGATTCCTTACCCTGACGGGTAACCTCAGATTGCCGCTAAAGTGTTTGCGATTCTATGCGTCCTCGACCAACTTGTTGGGCGAGCTCAGCCGCCTCCATCTGTAAAATCGCAAAGGATGCCGAAATCGAAATGTTGGATAGCAGGCGAAGCCTTATTCTTCAAAAACTTCCAGGCCGCAGCTGAAGGGGGGGCTTGCGCGGATATACATCCCCCACGCCTCCATCGCAGCAATTTTTTACAATACCCGCGGGGTTCCGTATGGCTATACTGCCTTCATGTCATGCCCCGAGGGGACTCTACAGCGCCCGAATGGGGCTCTTTACCCTGACGTGCAATCTGAGATAATCGCAACAGAGTTTGCGATTATATGCACCTTCGACAAAAGGAAATCCCATGGAAAAGAGTCTGTTTCAGCAATTTGAAAACGGCACCCTGGTGCAGGCGGGCGAGTGCACGGAGGTGGGGCTTTGCGCCTGGAATGCGCATAAAGATTTCGCCGGGGTGGCCTTGAAAAATGTCGTCACGGCCGATCAGACCGCCGGCCTGTTCACCTGCCACCTCGTCCGCATTGCGCCCCATCACCAAATTGGGAGGCACAGTCACCCCGCCAGCGTGGAACTGCACGAAGTCATTGACGGAAGCGGCGTCTGCCTGACCGACCAGGGTGAAATCCCCTATGCTCCCGGCGTGGTGGCCATTTTAGCCCGCAACATGCCTCATGAAGTCCGCGCGGGGGAGGAGGGGCTCTGCCTGTTCGCGAAATTCATCACGGTTCCAGCCTGAAGCTGGCCTGCCTGAACTCTCCGGGGGTCAGGCCGTGGTGATGTTTGAACATCCGGTGCATATGGCTCTGGTCGAAAAAGCCCGCGGAGACGGCCAGGGCCGCCGTGGTCGTCTCCGTCCGCAAGAGAGAGCGCAACAGGCGCAGACGGCAAAGAAGCTGGAAAGCGTGCGGGGTCAGGCCCGCGACTTTCTGAAAGGCGCGTAAAAAATGCCAGCGGCTGTATCCGGCGTAGTCGGCCATTTTCGCGACGCTCAAAAGCTCGTCGGGGCTTTCCATTATCAGGGACATCACCGCCCGGACGGAACGGCTGATGACGGTGTCGTCTTCCCCCGGCGAGGGCGGGCGGCCCCGGTCGCGAGCCGTTTCCTCCTGGCAGGCGGCCAGGGCGCTCTGGATCAGCGCGTTTTCTTCCGCGGAAAGAAAAGAGGCCCCGTGGGGCAGGATGGGGGCGGGGGGGCCGCCGGCCGGAAAAACTTCGGGGGCGCCGAAGCAGAAAACGATCAGCGAACTTTCCGGGGCCACGGCCAGGCGGTGCGGCTCATACGGGCGGATGAAAAAATGATGCCCGGCGGACAGCTTGCGGGCGGCCGACCCCACCGCCAGAAGCGCGGACCCGGAGCGCACCACGCCGACCGTCCAGTGCCTCATATGCACGTGCCACGGGTAGCTTCGGGCCTGACCCCTGGTCAGCACCAGTTCCGTATCACCCGATTCGGTGTGGTAATACCTGATTTCATTACGGTGGGGAGGCAAGTAAACCTGTTCCCGGACGATCAGTGTCAGCCAGGCCGATTTTCGGCGGCGCATTGCCCCATTCGGGGCCATGAGTCATTATAGAGCGCGATACGCATCGCGTCAATCGCGCTTCATCAAGGCGCGGGCCGTCGCGGGCCCCGGTTCGCGCCCGGTCGTTCACCCGGAGTCCGGGCCGTTGGGGAGCATCCAGCGGCCCGGATTTTTGTTCGCTCTCTCTCCGCCGCGTGCCAGGCCCTTTGCGGTCTCCGACAAATATGATAAAATACCTCTTTTACGCTCAAGGCGGCTTCGCGATGGCGGGGCCGTCGAGCGGAACGGGGAACATCGGCCTCCCGCCCAGGGGGCCGCGTCTCGCCGCGACTTCGCCCCGGCCGCATCGCCCGGCCGCCCGCAACGAACCCGCCGAAGCGCAGAGCTATGGTTGAATCATGAGCACTGATCTATATCCGCTGACCCTGGAGCCGGTGGTCGTCGAACAGGCCCGGAACCGGGCCGCCGATCCGGTTCCGGACGACGACGCCCTGCCTCCGGGGTTCACCTCGGGCACCCTGTGGATGGCCACCGACGCTTCCCGGGTGGCCGCCGGCCCCCAGGCCGGCCGGAGCCTGGGGTATCTGCGCCAGCTGTGGGGTCCCGAACTGGTGGGGCGGGGCGCCGGCGGCGACCTCAACGGCCCCCTGCCGGTGGAACTGAAGCTGAAACGCACCGGCGAAGCGGCCCTGGCGGTGGGCCTGGCCGAGGATTCCCTGTGGCACTTCCTGGCCGCCGATGAGGGCAGCTCGGTTCAGGCCGGCTTTACGCCCGGCCTGGATTTCGCGCGGGCCGCCGCCGCCGCGGGGGACGACCCCGGCCGCTGGTCGGAATTCATGCCCGAATACGAGGTGGAGCCGGGACGGAGCCTCTGGCTGCCCCGGCTGGCTCCGCTGGTGCTGGGGGCCGGCCTCACCGTGGCCCAGATATCGCCCCCCGGCGGCAATCTTTTTCCCTGGCCCCTGGATGGTTCCGGTCCGGAAGCCCTGCGTCGGGCCGCTGAAAGCGGTTCCCCCGTCTGGCTGCCCCCCGGGGATTCCGGAGCCGAATGCGCCGTCATATACCGGGATCAGCGTCTGGCGGTCTCCCTGATCACCACGGCCCAGCTTCCCGGCTTGGCCTCGCCCGACGCGACCACCTTTCTCTGGCCGCTCCAGGGCCAGGGCCGCATCCGGGCCCGGGGGCCCGCTCCGGCCACCCGGCTGCAGCCCGGCCGGGTGGTGATGATGCCCGCCGCCCTGGGCCGTTACACCATCGAGAGCGGCGGCCTGGTGAGCTATCTGCTGATAGAGGCCTTTTAACGGAATGCGGCCGTCCTGATTCCGTATCAATATCTTAATAAATAATATATGACGAGGCTCCGGTTCACCGGGCGCCGCTCCCCGTTTGGAGTTGCTATGACCGAGGTTCTGCGCGATAAAACCATTGGACAGGTTCTGGAGGACAACGCGGCCGCCTGGCCGGACCAGGAGGCCCTGGTCTATCCCCTGTTGGGCGAGCCTGGCCGGGAGGTCCGGTATACCTGGGCCGGGCTGGACGCGGAAGTCAACGCCCTGGCCCGCGGCCTGATGGCCCTGGGGGTCAAAAAAGGCGACCGGGTGGCCATCTGGGCCACCAACCGGCCCCAGTGGCTGACGGTCATGTACGCCACCGCCAAGATCGGGGCCGTGCTGGTGACGGTCAACACCCATTACCGCCAGGCCGAGATACAGTATCTCCTGACCCAGTCCGAGGCCAACTATCTCTTTGTGATGGAGAGTTTCCGGGGGTACAATTATATCGACGCCCTCCATGAAATCGCCCCGGATCTCAAGACGGCCGGCCCGGGGGATCTGCGCCTGGATATCCTGCCCCATCTGCGCCGGGTGATCTTCCTGGGCGAGGAGGCCCGGCCGGGACTGCTGGGCTACCGCGAGGTTCTGGAACTGGCCGACCGGACCCCGGTCGGGGAATTCCGGGCCCTGGCCGATTCTCTGGACCCCGACGACGTCATCAACATGCAGTACACCAGCGGCACCACCGGTTTTCCCAAAGGGGTCATGCTCACCCACCGGAACATCGTCACCAACGGGTATTGGATCGGATATCATCAAAAGCTCACCCATCTCGACCGCATCTGCCTGCCGGTGCCGCTTTTCCACTGCTTCGGCCTGGTGCTGGGGGCCATGGCCGCCCTGAACCATGGCGCGGCCATGGTCGTCCTGGATATCTACAGCGCCTTCGACATCCTGGTGAACGTGGAGCGCGAACGCTGCACGGCCATCTACGGCGTGCCCACCATGTTCATCAGCCTGTTGGAACAGAAAAGCTTTGACAAATTCGACCTGACCAGCCTGCGCACCGGCATAATGGCCGGTTCCCCCTGTCCGGTCAAGACCATGGTCGAGGTCATCGAGCGCATGCACGCCGAGGAGATCACCATCTGCTACGGCCTGACCGAGACCAGCCCGGTGGTGGCCCAGACCACCGGCGGCGACGACCTGCGCAAACGCACCGAAACCGTGGGCCGCCCCATGCCGGGCGTGGAATTGAAGATCGTCGATCCGGAAACCGGCCGCGAAGTGCCCCGGGGGGAGGTCGGCGAAGTGGTGGTGCGGGGCTACGTCAACATGCGCGGGTATTACAACCTGCCCGAGGCCACCGCCGAAATCGTCGACTCGGACGGCTGGCTCCATTCCGGGGACCTCGGCCGCTTCGACGAGGACGGCTACCTGATGATCACCGGCCGCTGGAAGGACATGATCATTCGGGCCGGGGAGAACATCTACCCCCAGGAGGTGGAGGAATACCTGCGCCACATGCCGGGCGTGGTCGACGTCCAGGTGGTGTCCGTGCCCTCCAAGCTCCACGGCGAGGAACTGGGGGCCTTCCTCATCGTCCAGGACGGGACGCCGGAGATCACCGCCAAGGAAGTGAAGGCCTTTTTGCGGCCCCGGATTTCGGGCTACAAGATTCCCCGCTACGTCAAGGTGGTCCCCGAATTTCCCCTGACCGCCAGCGGCAAGGTGCAGAAGTACCGGCTGCGTGAAATGGCCGCCGAATTGTGGCCGAAGGTGTGAGGCCCGGCCCGGGGGCGGTCGCCCGCCCCCCCTGCGACGCGGTGCGCGATTTCCATCAGCCGGAACCCGGATACCGGTTTTCCGAGGATTCGATCGCCCTGGCCGATTTCGCCGACCTCGCGGGTGTCGGGCGGGTGGCGGATTTCGGCGCCGGCTGCGGGGTGGTGGGCCTGGCGGCCCTGGAAAATGGCCGGCCGGCCGGGGGCGGCGCCCCGGAAGGGCGATGCGCCGCCTCCGTTCGGGAGATGTTTTTCGTCGAGCGGGAGCCGGAGCTCCTGGCCTCTCTGGAAAAAAACGTGGCCCTGTATCGGCCGCGCACGGCGGCGAAGCTGACCGTTCTGGCCCGCGACTGGCGCGAGGTGGGGCCGGCTGATTTCGGCGGCCGGCTGGACTGCGTGTTGGTCAACCCGCCTTTTTTTCCGAAAAACGCCGGCCGGGCCGCCGCCCGGCCGGGCCGGGACGCGGCTCGGCGGGAAATCCACGGCGGGCTGGCCGAGCTTCTGGACAGCCTGGCCCGGGTGCTGGCCCCCGGCGGCCGGCTGGCCCTGGTCTTCCCGGCCGCGCGGCGGGAGGAGCTCGAGGCGGGACTGGCCGGCCGCGGCTGTTCCCTCCGGCGGCGGGCGGCCGTCGCTCCGGCCCGGCCGGGCGGCGCGCCCAGGCCGGTGCTTCTGGAAGCCCGGCTGGAAGGGGCCCGCTGACCGGGTCCCGGCGGGGCGTTTCAGTCGCCGCCGTGAGGTATCGCTTGAAAAGCGGGGTGTGAATCGCGCCGGTGGCGGGGTCCGGGGCAGCGCCCCGGCCGGACGCCGAGACCGCCGCGAGTCATCAACCCCGCTTTTCGAGCGATTGATCGCCCCGGCCCCAGCCGTTTTTGCCCTTGCCTATTTGGCGATATTGGGCCATAATTATGAATTATTGTGATCGAAGCCCCGGGCTTCGGTATTTTTTTGTGAATAGTCAGGAGGACAATCGAAATGAACATTCTGCTTTCAAATCTGGAAACCGTGCCCGGCTGCGACATCGTTCAGTATCGGGGCCTGGTGCAGGGCAGTTCCGTGCGGGCCAAGCATCTGGGGCGGGACATCATGGCCGGCCTGAAAAACCTGACCGGCGGCGAGTTGAAGGGCTACACCGAGCTCTTGCAGGAAACCCGCAACCAGGCCATCGAGCGCATGGCCGAGGAAGCCCGGGCCGTCGGAGCCAACGCGGTGTTGAACATCCGCTTGAGCACCTCCGCCGTGGCCGCCGGGGCGGCGGAAGTCATGGCCTACGGCACGGCGGTGGTCATCCAGCCCACCCAATATGCCGCCCAGGGCTGAAAGCGGGGCTGACGAATCATGGAATATATCGTTTCTCTGGGGTTCACCCTGATCCTGCTCATCGTGGGGTATACGGTGGGCTCGTGGCAGGAGAAAAAGCACTTTCAATCCATCCGGGACCGGGAGGATTCCCTTCGGAGCCTTCTGGTCATTCCCAGCCGCAACCCGCCGGATTACCGGGCCCGGCCCTACCGCACCGAGTTCGTCTGCGGCAGCGTGGTGGTGGCCATGGATTATTTCAAGACCGTGGCCGGCTCCCTGGTTTCCATGTTCGGCGGGCGCATCCGCTTCTATGAGACCCTGGTGGAGCGGGCCCGGCGGGAAGCGGTGCTGCGGATGAAAGAGGAGGCCCTGGCCCGGCGGGCCCAGATGGTCTTCAACGTGAAGTTCTCCACGGCCAGCATCGTCAAGGACAAGACCGGCAAGCCCGGGGGTAGCGTGGAAGTCATCGCCTACGGCACGGCCGTCATCTACGGGGCGGAATAAGAAATCCAAAACCGGCGGCTTCAGGCGGCCGGCGGGGCGGAGGCGTCGATGGAATATTTCACCAATCCTCCCATTCCCGACAACCTCGACGGGTCCCGGGAGGGGCACGGGCGGACTTTTCTGGCCACGGTCCTGAAGGCCCTGGTTTTTGTAGCCGCGTTCCTGGTCGTCCTCGACCTGGGGGCCCGTTTCCTGGCCCCTTTCGTGCCCTTCAGTTGGGAAACCAAGCTGGCCCCGGATTCGGCCCTGACCACGCCCCCGGCCACCGCGCGGGGGCGGGCCCTGGAAGACGCCCTCAACGCGCTGGGGCGGCGGGTGGCCTCGGCCATGGACCTGCCGCCCGGGATGACGGTGACGATTCATTATCAGGAGGGCGAACTGGTCAACGCCCTGGCCACTTTCGGCGGTCACATCATCGTTTTTGAAGGGTTACTCAAGGAAATGGATTCCGAGGACGCCCTGGCGGCGGTGCTGGCCCACGAGATCGGCCACGTCAAGCACCGGGACATGATCAAGGGGCTGGTGCGGGTGGTGGGCCTGTCGCTGCTCCTGGCCGGCATGGAAGCCTCGCCCGGGGCCTCGTCGCTGGGCGAAGCGGTCGGCGGGGTGGGCCTGACGAGCTATTCCCGGGGCCAGGAATCCGAGGCCGACGCGGCCGCCGCCCTGGCCCTGGGGCGCCTGTACGGCCATATCCAGGGGGTGGAATCCTGTTTCCTGACGCTCCGGCGGGCCGCCGAGGGGCAAATGGAGGCTCCCGAGATCGTCTCGTCCCACCCGGACACCCTCAAACGGATCCAGCGGGCCAGGGAACTGGCCGTCGAACAGGGGATTCCGACCGCCGGCCCGCTGACCCCGCTGCCCGACGTTCTGAGGCCGGCCGACCGGCCGGAGAAAGCCGGGGGCCGGCCGAAATCCAGCCCCATGCCGCAAAAATAATCAGGAACAGGTGATGAAACCGGCCGCGCCTGGCGGGTCCTATCGCCGCCCCACCTTAATTTTTAAAGGCTTTCTTGACATATTGCGCATACTGCTCTATTCTGAAAAATGATGGGGCATTGATGGCCGGAAGAGTCGGCCGAACCATTCCCGCATACCAAAAGGAGGCATTACATGGCGAAAATCAAAGTCGGCATCAACGGTTTCGGCCGCATCGGACGGCAGGTCTTGAAGGCGATCCTGGAACGGCATCCCAACAGCATGGAAGTGGTGGCCGTCAACGATCTGGGCGATGCCAAGATGAGCGCCCACCTCTTCAAGTATGATTCCAACTATGGCCGGTTCGGCGGGGAAGTGGAAGTCCGCGGGGACAGCTTTTTCATCAACGGCCAGGAAGTCAAGAATTTCGCTTTCCGTGATCCCAAGGAGATTCCCTGGAAATCCGTGGGCGCGGAGCTGGTGATCGAATCCACCGGGCTCTTCACCGACGCGGCCAAGGCCCGGCTCCACATCGACGGCGGCGGGGCCAAGCGGGTCATCATCTCCGCCCCGGCCAAAGGCGAGGACGCCACTTTCGTCTGCGGCGTCAACCACACCGCCTATGATCCGGCCAAGCATTTCGTGGTCTCCAACGCCTCCTGCACCACCAACTGTCTGGCCCCGGCGGCCCTGGTCGTCCACAAGGCCTTCGGCATCGAAAAAGCCATGATGACCACGGTCCACAGCTACCCCAACGACCAGCGCATCCTCGACATGCCTCATTCCGACGTGCGCCGGGCCCGGGCCGCGGCCCTGAACATCATCCCCACCACCACCGGCGCGGCCAAGGCCGTGGCCCTGGTCATCCCGGATCTCAAGGGCCGCTTCGACGGCTAGTCCCTCCGGGTGCCCACCCCGACGGTGTCGGTGATCGACTTCGTGGCCGAGCTCGGGAAGGA
>JAVBLB010000051.1:0-6062 GCA_031553735.1 Candidatus Adiutrix sp. | reverse complement strand
CGCTCCTTATTGGGCCGTCGGCGGATGGCGGCGGCCATCCCTTCGGCCCTTCGGGGCTTTGAAAGTTGTGATTTGCTGGATTTAAGCGCCATATTGGTGAATAAGGTAAGCTACGGGGCGGCCTTCCTGGCCGGATTGGCTTCCTTTTTAAGCCCCTGTGTCCTGCCGCTCATTCCGGCCTGGCTGACCCTGGCCACCGGGCTGAACTACGACGAACTGATCAGCCGGGAGGACCGGCGGCGCGGCGACGTCCTCAAGATGTTCGGCCCGACTTTGTTCTTCGTTCTGGGCTTCAGCCTGGTCTTCTGCCTTCTGGGCGCCACCGCCGGCCTGGTCGGGGAGTTCCTGCGGAATTACGCCCAGGTGCTGCGCTACCTGGCCGGGGTTTTCCTCATCTTTTTCGGCCTGTACCTGACCGGCGCCATTGCCCCCGCTTTCCTGATGCGGGAAAAGCGGGTCCACCTCCGCGGCCGCCCCCTGGGGCTGGCCGGCGCCTTCGTGGTGGGCCTGGGCTTCGCCGCCGGCTGGACGCCCTGCGTGGGCCCCGTCCTGACCTCCATCCTGGCCCTGGCCGCCCTGGAACAGTCGGCCGGCCAGGCGGTCCGTCTTTTGGCCGTCTATTCGCTGGGGCTGGGCCTGCCGTTCCTGGTCCTCTCCCTGGCCTGGGGAACGGTCTGGTCTTTTCTGAGCCGACTGCGGCCGGTTCTGAACTGGTCGGGCCGGGTGCTGGGGGGGCTGTTGCTGATCGTCGGCTTGCTGGTTCTTTCAGGTCGTCTGAACCTGAGCATATAATAATCCAAAGAAAGTGAATCTTGAAAAATATGATCCCGATATGTGATTCCGCCCCCGCCGCCTCGTTCAGATTCGGCCGGGGCGGTTGGCTGACGACCCTGGCGGCCGCGCTGCTCATTTTGTTTGCCGCCGTCCCGGCTTCGGCCGCCGGCTTGACCTTTCTGCCGTACGATCAGGCCCTTAAGCAGGCGGAGACGGAAAAAAAACTGGTCATGGTCTTTTTCTGGGCCGATTGGTGCCGCTACTGCACCCAGCTGAAAACGGAAGTTTTCGAGAGCGAAAAGGTTCGGACGGCTTTCGACAAATCCTTTCTGGCCGTGTCGGTGGACATCGAAAACGACCCGGAGAAAATCAGCGCCAAATACAAGCCCCAGGCCCTGCCGACCCTGGCCTTCATTCGGCCGAACGGCGAGATGCTGGGCGTCTTGCCCGGATACACCGATGCCGACACCTTTATCGAGGTGCTCGACTATGTCGGCACCGAGGCCAAGAAATAACCTTTCGGTGGCGTTTTTCTAAGCCCCGGATGGGGCGAAGCGCCGCCGTAAACCGGTTTAGCTGAATTCGATCGTCCGAGAACAGGCTTATTCGCCTTCCCACTTTACTGAATCGGCAGTTACATCCAAGGAGGATATTCGCTATGGTTCGTTTGTGGCCCCCGCTTTCGGCGGCTGTGAAATGTGTGGTTTTGACTTTGTTGATTCTGGCCCTGGCCGCCTGCGCCACGGTGCCCGGCACCGGCCGCAGCCAGTTGAGCATGGTCAGTGATTCCGAATTGAACACCATGGCCACCTCCCAGTATCGTGAGCTGATTCAGAAAGGCCCCCTGTCCACCAACCAGAAGGACACGGCCATGATCAAGAGCGTGGGCGCCAAAATCAGCCGGGCCGCCGAGACCTATCTGAAGGAAAACGGAATGAGCCGGGAGATCGCCAACTACAACTGGGAATTCAACCTCATCGAATCCTCGGACGTCAACGCCTTCTGTATGCCCGGCGGCAAGGTGGCCTTCTACACCGGCATCCTGCCCTATTGCCAGGGCGAGGATGGGGTGGCGGTCATCATGGGGCACGAAGTGGCCCACGCCATCGCCCACCACAGCCGGGAACGGGCCAGCCAGCAGCTCATGACCAATCTCGGCGGCACCGTGCTGGGCGTCGGCCTGGGGCTGGGCGGGGCCTCGGAACTGACCTCCGACGTGGCCATGGCCGCCTACGGTCTCGGCAGTCAGGTCGGCATCCTTCTGCCGTATTCCCGGTCCCACGAGAGCGAGGCCGACCGCATCGGCCTTTCGCTCATGGCCATGGCCGGGTATAACCCCGAAACGGCCATCGCCTTCTGGCAACGCATGGCCGCCGGTTCCGGCAAGGGCGGCAGCGACTTCCTCTCCACCCACCCTTCGGACCAGAAGCGCATCGCCGATCTCCAGCGCTACATGCCCGAAGCCCTGGCCCGCTACCAGGCCGCCACCAAATAGCCACCAGGGCATAGCCCTGGACCCCCAGATGCAAATTACAATTCGATAGAATTGTAATAGTTATGAGATTGCCCGACAGGGCAAAGATCGCATCTGGCCCGAACCCGCTTCGCTGGACGGCTGAGGCCGCAACGTTTGGGGGGCCGAGACCATCGGGGTCGTTTTGAGATGGGAAGAGGGGATGAGAGCAAAGCTCTCATCCCCTCTTCGTTTTGTGGCACGGCTTATACCTATTTCTCAATCAAGATTGTTTTTATTTCGTAGGCCAAGTCAGCCAGGCAGGGCGGGCCGGTAATACTTCGGAGGGCGGCCGCGTGGGCCCCGACCGCGTCGCCAATGTAAAGTTTCGGAGGTCAGCGCCGTCGCTGGCGGCGCGGTTGGGCAGCGGCCAACCGCAGAAGTTTTACCGGCCCGCCCTGCCGTGCGAATACCGAACATTCAATCGCACGGCCATTGGGCGCCGCAAATACGAAAGGCCGCGAAAAACGCGGCCTTTCGGTTGCCTGCCTCAGACTAGAGGCGGAATTTCTTGCCTCAGCTGCTGGACTTGCTGGGGGCCGCCTCGACCGCCGGAGCATCGCCCTTGGCCTTGGAAATCCGCATGCCGTAGAAGGAGCGGTAGACGAAGAACAGGGCCACGGCCAGGAAGAACAGGCCGAAACCGTGGGCCACGCCCTGGAAGGCGTCGGTGATGGCGATTTCCATGGCCAGCATGCCGAAGAGAGTGGTGAACTTGATGATGGGGTTCAGGGCCACCGAAGAGGTGTCCTTGAAGGGGTCACCGACGGTGTCGCCGACCACCGAAGCGTCATGAAGCGGAGTGCCCTTCTGCTGCAGATCCACTTCCACCACTTTTTTGGCGTTATCCCAGCAGCCGCCGGCATTGGCCATGAACACGGCCTGATACAGGCCGAAGAAGGCGATGGACAGGAGATAGGAGACGAAGAAGGAGACCGCTTCCACCCCGCCGGACGGGCTGGACAGGAAGGCGAAGGCCAGAGCGAACGAGAAGATGGCCACGAAGATGTTGAACATCCCCTTCTGGGCGTAGACCGTGCAGATCTTGACCACTTCCTTGGAGTTTTCCACCGCCGCGCTTTTGGAGGCGTTGGGGTCGAGGTTGATGTGGTCCTTGATGTAGGCCACCGCCCGGTAAGCCCCGGTGGAAACGGCCTGGGTCGAGGCCCCGGTGAACCAGTAGACCACCGCGCCGCCGCAGAGGAAGCCCAGGATGGTGTAGGGGTTCAGAAGGTTCAGAATGGTGGTGGGTTCCACGTTCAGAACTTTCTGGATGACCAGGATCAGGGAGAAGATCATGATGGTGGAGCCCACCACGGCGGTGCCGATCAAAACCGGCTTGGCCGTGGCTTTGAAGGTGTTGCCGGCCCCGTCGTTGCTCTCCAGGTAATAGTGGGCTTTCTCGAAATCCGGCTTTTTGCCGAATTCTTTTTCCAGTTCCGCCTCGATGCCGGGGATTTCCTCGATCAGGGACAGTTCATAGATGGACTGGGCGTTGTCGGTCACCGGGCCGTAGCTGTCGACGGCGATGGTCACCGGGCCCATGCTCAAAAAGCCGAAAGCCACCAGGCCGAACGCGAAGATGGAGGGATAGGACATGATGTCCGACAGGCCCATGGAACTGAAGTAATAGGCGCCGAACATCAGGACGAAGAAGACCATGCCCATCCAGAAAGCGCTGAAGTTGCCGGCGATGAACCCGGCCAGGATGTTCAGCGAGGCCCCGCCTTCCTTGGAGGCTTCCACGGTTTCCCGGACGTGGGCCGACTTGCCGCTGGTGAAGATCTTGGTGAATTCGGGAATCAGGGCCGCGCCCAGGGTGCCGCAGCTGATGATGGCCGCCAGAACGTACCACAGGCTGGCGGAGACTTCGGCCACTTCGGAGCCGGGCCCGATCAGGAAGTAGCTGGCCACGAAAGTCATGACGATGGAGAGGATGGAGGCGATCCAGACCAGGCTGGTCAGGGGCGCTTCGAAATCGAAGTCCTCGCTCTTGCCGTAGCGGGCGTCGCTGATGGTCTTGTTGACGTAGAAGGCCACGATGGAGGTGATGACCATCAGAACGCGCATCACGAAGATCCAGGTCAGAAGGTTGGTCTGCAAAAGAAGCTGGGTTTCGCCACCCACGCTCGCGCCCACGGCCAGGCAGATGAAGGTCACCAGGGCCACGCCGGTCACGCCGTAGGTCTCGAAACCGTCGGCGGTGGGGCCCACGCTGTCGCCGGCGTTGTCACCGGTGCAGTCGGCGATGACGCCGGGGTTGCGGGGGTCGTCTTCCTTGATCTTGAAGACGATCTTCATCAGGTCGGAACCGATGTCGGCGATCTTGGTGAAGATGCCGCCGGCGATACGCAGGGCGCTGGCGCCCAAGGATTCACCGATGGCGAAGCCGATGAAGCAGGCCCCGGCCAGATCCCGGGGGATGAAGATCAGAATGATCAGCATCATCACCAGTTCCACCGAAATCAAAAGAACCCCGATGCTCATGCCCGCATCCAGGGGAATGTTCAAAAGCTTCAGGGGCTTTTTTTCCAGGGAGGCGTAAGCCATGCGGCTGTTGGCCCGGGTGTTGACCCGCATCCCGTAGAAGGCCACGATGTAGGAACCCAGGATGCCGATGACCGTCCACAGGAGGATCAGGAGAACGCTGCTCACGGCCATCCCGGCCAGATGCCCGAAATAGAAGGCGATGGAGGCGCCCACGAAGACGAAAAGAATCAGAAGGAGGCGGGCCTGCTGGAACATATAGGTCTTGCAGGTCTCGTAGATCATGGCCGCCACGTCCAGCATGCTGGAATGAGCCTTGAGCTTCTTGATGTTCAGGTACTGATAAAACCCGAAGAACATACCCAGGACGCAGACCACCAGGCCGGCCATCAAAAGCCGGTTCTGGCCGGCCGACAGTTCGGGCACCATCAGTTCGGCTTCCGAAGCCAGAAGGGTTTGAGCCTGGGCCAGAAGCCCGACCCCGGCCAGGGCGGCCAGGGCCGCGGCGCGGCCGCCTTTACGGATCAACGCCTGTAATCCGGTTGCAATTGTCATCGTCGAACATCCTCCTTCAGCGCCCCGGTGGGCAATGCGCCGCCAAAAATTTTTTACTGGTTGAATTGCGGCGGACGAGATATAAAGTTTCAAACGCCACCGACCCCCCATGAACAGGATCAAACGTGGCTCCCCCGGCCCGCTGGCAAGGCCACGGACGCCAGGGCATGGCTTTTGGGCGATTTGCGCCGGGCTATTAAAATAACTTCTTATTATAACCCCCCCGGTTGTTCTTGTCCAGTATAAATTTGATCCGCCCGACCCCTCCCGGGGCGCGGCCTTGCTTTCCTCTTCGGTTCGGATCATAATGATAAATCATTTAAAACATGGCTCATAAAAGGCGCGAAGGGAGGCACGATGAAAAATACGTTCGGACTCGTGATACCAGGGTTGACTCTGCTGGTCGCGCTGGGCCTTCTCTGGCCGGGCGGTGCGGCGGGGGACGCCCCCGAATGCGCCCAGATGCTCGACCATATGATCTGCCCGCCGCCCAACGGCAGCCTGGCGCTGGACTTGAACGGGAACATGGTTTGCGGGCCGGGCCACTGCGCCCGCGACAGCCGCGGGGAAGTATGGTGCTCCTCCCGGCCCGGCGGGGCGGTGGCCATGGATCTGTCCGCCGAAATCCTGTGCGTCGACGGGTGCGTCAAAGCCAGCCAGTCATATTGCGTCAAGCCCGTGCCCGCCCCCAAACCCAAACTCAAAGGCTGGTAACCAGGGCATGGCCCTGGAC
>JAVBLB010000062.1:0-26859 GCA_031553735.1 Candidatus Adiutrix sp. | reverse complement strand
TGGGCCTCGGCCGCGGCCAGGACCTTTTCCTGGTCCCCTTCGGCCTGGGCCGCCATGAGGGTGCACCCGTGGGCCTGGGCCATCTGGCCCAGCATTTTTCGCAGCGAAGTCTTGAGGCTGTCCAGCTCGACGACGCCGACCGGCTCCGGCGGCTGTTCGGCCTCGCCGTCGAAAGTCGGGTCCAGTTCGCCGTTGGCGGCCCGGTTGAAGGTGTCGGTCAGTTGCTTGATGGGCCGGACGATGTTCCGGGTGGCGAAAAACATGCTGCAAATCAGCAGCAACAATCCCAGGAGGCTGGTGAGGATGATGATCCGGCTCGAAGCGTCGGCCATGGCGTCGAGGTCGTCCACGGAGATGTCGAAATAGAGATAGAGAGTTTCTTTCGCGCCCTCGACGGCGATGGGGTACAGGCCGATCAGGGAATCTTTTTTGAAGAAAGGCGAATGCTCCGCCGCCAGGAACATGGTCTCGCCGCGCAGCACCTCCGCGAGACGGGAAGCGTTCCGGAACTGGAAATCGAAAAGGGACCGGCCGACCTCCGGAGAGGCGTCGGAATACAGCACCTTGCCGTCCCGGGACAGCAGCATTATCTTCTGCCGGTCGCCGAAGCGGATGGCGGCCGGGTTGAGCAGATCGCGGTATTTGACGGTCAGCCCCAGACAGCCGATGATCCCGGAGTCGGAAATGATGGGATAAACCAGGGTCCCGCCGGGCTCCCGGCCGTTTTCAAGCGGCTCGGGCAGGTCGATGAAGATCTCGCCGGTCGGCATCGGCCGATCGGGCCAGGGAGAGCGCCCGGGGTTGGCCGGCCCATCCCAGGCCGCCCCGCGGAGCGGCCTGAGCCGCAGGTCGTTTCGCGACAGGCCCCGGTAAGGCCGCCCGTCGCGGGAGACGCCCCCCGCCCCCGGTTCAAAAACCAGCCAGACCTCATCGAAAGCCGGATCCGCCCCCAAGAGCAGCCGCAGCAGGTTGTCGGCTTCGCCCATGGCCCCCGGCTCCCGGTAATCGATTTCGGAAAGGCCGGCGCTGACGAAACGCAGGGCCATGGACATGGCCTCGAGTTTGCGGGATATCTGGGCGGAGGCCTGCCAGGAAGTCTGCTCGGTGAGTTCCCGGGTGAAGACGGTGGCGTTGAGATGGATGATCCGGTTGATGGTGACGACCACCAGGGAAAAGATCAGCACCAGCGGCGCCAGCGTGGCCACCAGGATGCGCGTGAAGATGGTCGTTTTCATGGCCCCCTCCCAGGCCCAAGGGGCCATGCGCCGCCGCGGGCCGCATTGCTCCGGGTCGCCATCAGCTTTGGTTGGGACGTGGAACGGTTACGGGCCGGGGGATCAATCGTCTCCGCCCTTTGATCCCGACTTCAGGCCGTCAATCGACCAGCGCCGACGGCGGGCCGATCCGGGCGATCTTCTCGGCCTGACGGTCGAAAACGGCCGCCAGATAGGGATCGAAATGACTGCCGCTGTCCCGCCGGATGATGTCCATGGATTCTTCGTGGCTGTTGGGTTCTTTGTAGGGCCGGGGCGAGGTGAGCGCGTCATAGACGTCCGCGATGGCCACGATCCTGGCCGGCAGGGGAATTTCCGCCCCTTTCAGCCCCAGGGGGTAGCCGCTCCCGTCCCACCGCTCGTGGTGGCCGTAGGCGATGCAGCGGGCCATGTTCAGGAAGGGGTCGTCCTGCCGTTGGAGGCAGTCGCTCAACAGCCGTTCCCCGCAGACCGGGTGCAGCTTGATGACCTCGAATTCCTCGGCGGTCAGGCGGCCGGGCTTCAAAAGGATATTGTCCGGGGTGGCTATTTTTCCCAGGTCGTGAAGTTTGGCCGAACGAACGATGTCGTCGGCTTCCAGGGAAGTGAGGGCGTATTCCGGGCTGGGGGCGGTCAGAATGCTTTCCACGATGATGCCCACCAGTTCGGTGGTCCGCTCGATATGGTTGCCGGTGTAGCGGTCCCGCATCTCCGTGGCCCGGGCCAGGAGGGCCAGGGTGATGTCCTCGCGGATCTTCAGCTTGTTGTAGGCCTCGTTCAGGTTGCCGGTGCGTTCCCTGACCAGGGCCTCCAGATGCCGCCGGTGGGCCTGCAGTTCCAGTTGCAGCCCCACCCGCTTCATCAGGGCCTGGGGCCGGACCGGCTTCTGGATGTAATCCACCGCGCCCATCTCCAGGGCCAGCACTTCGCTTTCGTCGTCCAGGGCCCCGGTCAGGACGATGGCGGGGATTTCGCTGGTGCGGGGAGAGGTGTGCAGCTTCTGGAGCACCTCCAGGCCGGTGAGGCCGGGCATACGGTAATCCAGCAAAATCAAATCCGCGGTCTGATCGGCCAGGTAGCGCAGCGCCTTCTCTCCGGAAACGAAGGGCCGAATGCTGTATTCCTCCTGCAGGATATCGGCGACCACGCGCAGGATGACGACGTCGTCATCCACCGCCACAATGATTGGTTTGGCGCCAGCGGGCATAAAACTTTTCTCCAGATTTCTACAGAAACAACGCGTCCCGCGACCGGGCCAAATCCGGACGGGGACCGAAATAAAAAAACCGCCTTTCATAATCAAACACTCGGTCGAATATTATTATTATATTTTCATTAAAAAGTCAATATATACCATCGACTACCATTAAAATCAATTTATCTAGATATGTAGATATACAAAAATCCTGACCCCTCGCTCTCGAGGAGTCAGGATTTTTCAAAAAACCGATCTTCGGCCGGCCCGCCCGTGAAGCGGAACACCCCCGGATGGCCGCCGGCTCAGCCGAACTGCTTCACCGCCGCGGCCATCAGCCGGTCAAGTTCGCTCTGCACCGCCTGGGGCAGGGGTTCGGGCCGGGCCTCGTCCAGGATCTTCCGCACCTTGTCCTCGGCCCGGTCGACGATGGTGTCGGGTTTTTCCTCCCAGTTGGGCAGTTGCCGCCAATCCATGACCTCGGGCACGTGGTGTTTTTCCTTGCGCAGATACTTGATGGTCAGCCTGGAGGAAAGGTATTCGCCTTTGTCCATGGAGTCCGCGATGTCGGAAACGGCCAGGGTCTCGTCGTTGATCTCCATCCCCCGGGCCAGGTTTTTCAGATAGCCCATGGATTCGTTGATCAGCACCATGGCCTGGTGGCTGTAGAAACTGGCCGCCTGGATGCTGCCCGCCCCGCCCTGCTCGGTGATCTGCTGAAGGATGCCCATGGTCTGGGTGGAGCCGTAGTGATACAGGGCCTGGTGGGACTGGGTATCGGTCAGGGTGCCGCTGGAGAAGGTGCTGGGCACGTTGTAGCGGCGGGCCATCTGGGCGGCGGCGGCATAGAGCAGCATCAGTTCGGGGCCGTTGGCCACACTGCGGCCGCTCTTCATGTCCAGCACCTGCAGGAGCGTGTAATACCACAGCCCCATTCCCGGGCAGAGGGCCTGGACGATGGCCACCGAGGACAGGAACTCGGCGTTGATCTGGGTCATGGCCCCGGCCAGGGTATAGGGCGCGTTGGCCCCGACCAGGGAGGTGATGGGCACCCGGACCGGAATGTTGTACTGGCCGTAGAGAAAGAGACGGTCCAACTCGTCGTGGGGATAGCGCAGGGGATCGATGACGCAGAAAATGCCGCTCAATATCGGCCGCTTCTTCAGGGCCTCCCGGCCCCCGGCCACCACCTCGGCCATCTCCAGTTCATATTTCAGGTGGCTGGAGTGGACGGTCAGGGCCCAGAAATGCTTCTGGCTGTTTTCCAACAGACCCTTGACCACGGCGATGTCGTAGGTGTCGGGGTTGATGTCCTGCGGAGTCATGCAGCTGCAGATGTCGATATTGGGCAGGGCGTTGATGAGGTTGACCGCGTCCATGTTGTCCTGGAAAGTCAGCGGCTTCATCTTGCTGGTGCGCATGTCGTAGAGGGAGATGGGCCCGCCCACCTGCCGCATGTAGAGGTTGCCGAGCTTCATTTCCAGGTCGAATTGGGGGTTGCGGGCGGCGCAGGTGAAGCTGGCCGGGGTTTTCTTCAGCATTGCCTCCACCAGGTCCCGGGGCAGGAAGACCTTCTTTTTGTCGCCTGAAACCCGGGCTCCCATCCCGGCCAGTATTTCCTGGGCTTTGGGGTGATCGAGAAAAATGCCGGTCTTCTCCAGCACGGTCAGAGAGGCCTCATGAATGCGCCGTATTTCATCGTCGGTCAATACGTTGTACACAGGCAACATAGTTTTCACGCTCCTTAAGAATGGATGGCGGCGATGGAGCCCTCATCCCGGCCGCCGCGATCCGGCCATGACGAAATTACGGCGGCGCATTGCCCCATGCGGGGCATAGTTGAAGGGCGGACGGGAACCCGGCCGGCGGCCGATTCCCTGACGGCTGATCAAAACGGCCCGGCCGTCATGAGAGCCGGCGGCCGTCCGATGATTCACATCCTGCTCAAAACGTGAGAAAAAAATGAGGGCGATTGCTGACCGGATAAAAATGCAAGAACGAGGCCAGGGAGTGATATAAAATATATATAAAAACGGCCGTTTACGCAACGGCCGTTTCAGAAAAATGATTCAAAAACACATCAGCCGCCCTCCTGAAGGGCGGCTGAATAGGCTCCGTCAGAAGTGAATCATAGAAATACCGGGGATAACACGGTATTGCCGCGATGACTCAAATACGAATCATCCTGGGGGCCATGCCGTCGGGTCACTCCACATTGCCGCGCGAGGTGATGCTGATGACCAGCTTGCCGTCGTCATCGGTCTTGAAAACCGACAGCAGGCGGTCGGGCAGCACCCAGTCGACCAGGCCCGGCATGACCGCCTCGGCCTGTTCGCCGCCGAGCCGGCGATACTCCGCATCCAGTTCCTTATGTTTCCGGGCGATGAAGCGGCGGCCCTCGGGCGTGTCCGCCTCCAGGGTGGCGGTGACCATGGTCAGCCGGCCGTCTTTGAAAAGAAGGCTCAGATCGCCGTTGTCCATCCCCAGGATCCGCCCGGCGTAGGCCCGGTTCACCCGGCCGTCGGCTTCTTTCTCGTCGTAGTACAGTTTCAGATTATTCCGTTCGGCCAGCTTGGCGCCCTGGTCAAGGCCCATGCCCAGGTCAAAGCCCTCGAGCGTGGCCCCGCCCGCCGCCCAGGCCGGGGCCGCCATAAGACACAGGGCCAATAGAAATGCCGCCATCGTTTTCATGATCCGACTCCTTGTAACCGCGAATGATTACCCCCAGGGAAAGTCCTGGTGGTGGAACCATTCTGAAGGAATCGGCAGCCCGAAGCCTTGATGTAAATCAAGACCTGGGCCTTTAATTATCGGCTCCCGATAAACGAAACCCCGCCGGGCGGGGTTTCGCGGCCGCGACGAAAGCGGATATCGCTCAGTCGCAGTCGATGACCAGGTTGTCGATCAGCCGGGCGCCGCCGAACTTGACCGCCAGGGCGATGAAGACCCGGCCGCTCAGCCGCTCTCCCATTTCCGTCAGATCCGGGAAGCTGTAGAGCTCCGCATAATCCAGTTTGGCCAGGGGCTCGGCCTCGATGCGCCCGACGATATGCTTCAAAACCGCTTGCGTATTCCGCTCGCCCCCGGCCACCAGGCTCTTGGCTTCGTTCAGGGATCGGGACAGCGCCAAGGCCGCCGCCCGTTCCGCGGGCGAAAGATACACGTTGCGCGAACTCAAGGCCAGGCCGTCGGCCTCGCGGATGATCGGCAGGATCCGCAGTTCCACCGGCATGAACAGGTCCTCGACCATGCGCCGGATCACCTGGGCCTGCTGGCCGTCTTTCTGGCCGAAATAGGCCCGGCAGGGGCCGACGATGTTGAACAGCTTGGCCACCACGGTGGTGACCCCCCGAAAATGGGTGGGCCGGGAGCGGCCGCAGAGGATGCCGGTCAGGTGCCCGGCCACCTCCACCCAGACCGGGTCGCCCTGGGGATACATCTCCGCCACCGGCGGGGCGAAGACGGCCCGGGCCCCGATTTCGTCGGCAAGGCGGCAGTCGGCCTCCAGGGTGCGGGGATAGGCGTCCAGGTCCTCGGTCGGGGCGAACTGGGTGGGGTTGACGAAGTTGGAAACCACCACGTAATCGTTCTCGGCGCAGGCCGCCCGGATGAGCGAACCGTGTCCCTCGTGAAGGGCGCCCATGGTCGGCACCAGGCCCACCGAATTCCCGGCGGCCCGGGCCGGTCGCAAATCGTCCCGCAAATCCTGGATGGTCGTAAAAATCTTCATGTCCGTCTCCTTCCCCCAAGCCCAACGGCTCAATCGACTCAGTTCACAAAAAAGGGCGGAATGGTCGAACCGCCATTCCGCCCGTCACAATCCGGCCGTCAAAAAGCTCGTCAGCGCAACAAGAGGGCCTGGCCGGCGGCCAGGGCGATATCGAAGACCGGGGCCGGCAGCACCCCCAGGAGCACCACGATGGCCGCCAGCACCCCGGCGCCCACGGAGCTGAACAGCCCGGTGTCCGGGGCCGCGCCGCGCAGGGGATCGTTCTCCCCTTCGGTATAAGCGTGGCGCACCAGAGAGAGATAATAGAAGATGGCGATGGCGCTGTTGAGGCAGAGGACGATCACCAGCCAGTTGTAGCCGTGGCCCCAGGCCCCGGTCACCAGCCAGAGCTTGCCGATGAAGCCCACCGTGGGGGGGAGACCCACCAGCGAGAAGGCGGCCGCGGCCAGCGACAGGGCCAGCCAGGGCGAGCGCCGGGACAGGCCGTTCAAATCGCGGTAGCTGAGGTTGCGGCCGTCGGGGGCCACCCGGCTGATGACCCAGAAGCACAACAGGTTCATGACCAGATAGGCCACGGCGTAAAAAGCGGCCGCGGCCAGGCCCTGGGGCGTACCCGGCACCAGACCCACCAGGACATACCCGGCGTGGGCCACCGAGGAGAAGCCCAGCATGCGCTTGAGGTCGTTCTGGGCCAGGGCGCAGAGGTTGCCGAAGGTCATGGAGACGGCGGCCAGCACGGCCAGGAGGTTGGCCAGGTCGCCCCCCGGGGTCAGCAGGGCCCCCAGGCGCACCAGCACCACGATGGCCCCCAGCTTGGGCAGGGTGGCCACATAGGCCGCCGTTTCGTTGGAGGCGCCCTGATAGACGTCGGGGCACCAGAAGTGGAAGGGGAACAGGGCCAGCTTGTAGAACATGCCGCCCAAAAAGAGCGACAGGCCCATGGTGGCCAGGGGGTTGCCGGCCAGGGACCAGTCGAGGCCCACCAGGTCGGGGATGTAGGTGGTGTGCTGGCTGGCGATGATCCAGGACAAGCCGTAAAGGGCCAGGGCCGTGGCCGCCGCGCCGAAGAGGATGTATTTGACCCCGGCCTCGGCCGCCTCTTTGCTCCTGGCCCGCAGGGGAATGAGGATATAGAGGCTGTAGGAGGCCAGTTCCATGGCCAGATAGATGGTGATCAACTCGTCGGCCGAGGCCATCATCACCAGGCCCCAGGCCGAAAAGGAGAGGAACAGGAAATAATCCAGCCGCTGCCCCTCTTCCAGGGCCGCCTGGCGGCGGGCGTTCAGGACGGCCACGAAGAAGCCGGCGGCCACCAGGAGCTTGAAGAACTGAGACAGAAGGTCGATCCGGTAGCTGCCCCAGAACATGACCGTCCGCGCCGAAAGGCCGATCAGGGCCAGCACCACGATGGCCCCGGTGAGCACCGGCATCAGGTTCAGCACCAGCCCCACGGTCGATTCGTTTTTAGCCACCCCGCCGATGACGGCCCCGAACAGGAACAGGACCAGCAGGAAGAAACCCAGTTCCGGCAGCAGCAGCAGGAGATTGAAGTTCAGATCCAGGTCGGTCATAGCGTGGGCTCCTGTGAGACTTCGAGACGAGCGACGGGTTCAACGCCGGTGGGCCGGTTCCGGGATTCCACCAGGGGCAGCCGGCACTGCCAGGCCGCGTCCGCGGCGGAAGGAGGGGTCAGCGTGCTTTCCACCCGCAAATCCTTGCGGCCCTGGAAATCGACGACCGTGGCCTCGATGGCCGGGTCGATGGTGGACAACAGGCCCGTCGGGGCCAGCCCCAAATAGATGACCAGAAGGGCCGGCAGCACCAGGTAGCCCCACTCCCGGCCGTTGAGGTCGCGCCAGTTTTTGCCCTTGGCCGAACTGGGCTGCCCCCAGGCCAGCTTCAGGGTGACCTTGAGCACGTAGGCCGCGGCCAGCATGGCCCCGGGGATGGTCAGAAGGCCGATCAGGGGCACGTCCAGCCCCCAGACGGAGGTGGTCTGGTTCAGGGCGGCGGCGATGACCAGGAACTCGCCCACGAAGCCGTTGGTGCCCGGGAAGCCGAAGGAGGCCAGCCCGAACAGGCCCCAGAAGAACATGAAGGCCGGCAGGTATTTGCCCAGCCCCAGATTCTTGGAGATGTCCCGGCTGTGGCTCCGCTCGTAGATGGTGCCGATCAGCATAAAGAGGGCCCCGGTGATGATGCCGTGGTTCAGCATCTGGACGATGGCCCCTTCGATCCCCCGCACGGTGAAGAGGAAGATCCCGAGGGTGACGAAGCCCATGTGGGCCACCGAGGAATAGGCCACCAGCTTCTTGATGTCCTCCTGCCCCAGGGCGATGGCCCCCCCGTAGATGATGGCCGCGAGCGACAGGATGATCATCAGCGGGGCGAAATATTCGCTGGCCGCCGGGGTGATGGGGAGGGAGAACCGCAGAAAACCGTAGGTGCCCATCTTCAACAGCACCGCCGCCAGGATGACGCTGCCCGCCGAGGGGGCCTGCACGTGGGCCGCCGGGAGCCAGGTGTGGAACGGGAACATGGGCACCTTGATGGCGAAGGCGATGCCCATGGCCAGGAATATCCAGTACTGGAACCGGAAGGGGAAGACGGTGTTCATCAGGTCGGGGATGGAAAAAGTTCCGCCGACGACGCGCAGGGCGGCGATGGCCACCAGCAGCAAGGTGGAGCCGGCCAAAGTGTAGATGAAGAATTTGATGGAGGCATACCGCCGGTCGTCGCCGCCCCAGACGGCGATCATCAGGTACATGGGGATGAGCAGGGCCTCCCAGAAGACATAGAAGAGCACCAGATCCAAGGCGCTGAAGACGCCCACGCAGGCGGTGGTCATCAGAAGGAGGCAGACGTGGAATTCCTTGATCCGCCGGCCGATGTAGGTCCAGGAGCACAGGACGCACATCGGCAGCGTCAGGATCGACAGCCAGATCATCATGATGCTGATGCCGTCCACGCCCATGAAATATTGCAGTTTCCAGGCCTCGACCCAGGGATGAAGCTCCACGAACTGAAAGCCGGGGATTTTCTGGAAGCCCAACAGGGGCCAGGCCAGGACCACTTCCACCAGCGAAGCCCCGAAGGTGACGCGGCGAACGTTTTCATCGTCCTTGACCCAGGCCAGGGCCACCGCCGCCACCACCGGCCAGAAGGTCAGGATGGTCAATACCGGGAACGAGGAGGTTTCAACAGGCATGAGTCTTTCCCATCACGTGCAAGTTTGAGAGAACGTCATTCCCCGGCCCTGAAAAGCCGGGGCGCGGGCGCCTCACCGGCAGTACCAGACCAGGGCCAGGATGATCACCAGGCAGGTCACCGTCAAACCCAGGTATTGCTGGAGCCGCCCGTTCTGGGCCATGGCCCCGACCCGGCCGACGCCGCGCACCCCGGAGGCCCCGCCGTCCACCACGCCGTCGATGACCCCGCGGTCGAAGAAGACGGTGAAGGCGGCGAAGATCTTGAGGAAGCGGAGGCCCACGGTTTCATAGACGTTGGTCCAGATGTTGTCGATGAAGGCCGCCGGCCGGCAGACCAGCGCCAGAACGCCCCGCCCGACCAGACGGTAGAACCAGTCGAAATCCAGGTTCAGGGCCTTGTGGGGGGTGATGACCCCGCGCATGAAATAGAAGGCCAGACCGGAAAAGCCCAGCAGCATGGAAGCCTGCAGGACGTTCCAGGCCGTCCAGGGGTGATAGACGTTGTGGTTGGCCTCGGTCATGGCATACGGCAGGTACCGGTAAAGCATCTCCGGGAACAGGCCCTGGGCCACGCAGAGCACGGCCAGGATGGCCATGCCGGCATACATGTTGGCCGGGACGGGTTTCAGCTCGCGCTTCAGGTCCAGCGGCCGCCCGCCCCAGAAGGCGAAATAGGGCAGCTTCAGACCCACGGAAATGAAGGTGCCCACGGCCGCGACCTCCAGCCCGAGGGCGATCCAGGTCCGGTGGGCCTCGGCCGCGCCGGCGATGGTCATGGTCTTGGAGATGAAGCCGTTGAAGATGGGCATGCCGGAGATCGACAGGGCCGCCACCATATACAGCACCATCACCCAGGGCAGACGCCCGGCCAGGCCCCCCAGTTCGTCCAGCTTGGCCGTGCCGGCGGCGTAGAGGACCGTGCCGGCCGACATAAACAACAACCCCTTATAGAGGATGTGGGCGTAGGCGTGGGCCGCCGCGCCGTTGACGGTCATGGCCGTGCCCACCCCGATGCCGGCCACCATGTAGCCCACCTGGGAGACGATGTGATAGGAGAGGATGCGACGGGCGTTGTTTTCCATCGACGCGTACAACACGCCGTAGACGGCCATGACCGTCCCGGCCACGGCCAGGATCTCCCAGCCGGCGTAAGCCCGCATAAGCACATAGACGGCCGTCTTGGTGGTGAAGGCGCACATGAAGACCGAGCCGGTGACCGTGCCTCGCGGATAGGCGTCGGGCAGCCAGGCATGGAGCGGCACCACCGCCGCGTTGACGCAGAAGCCGGTCAGGATCAGCCAGTCATAGACGTTGGCGGTGCCCTGGGTGACGCCGTTTAAGGCCAGGAAGTCGAAAGTGCCGGTGGCGTGGTAGCGCATGACCAGCCCGGCCAGCAGGAACAGCCCCCCCAGCACGTGATACATGAAATAGCGGAAGCCGGCCAGCACCGATTCCCGGGTGCGGTTGAGAATCACCAGGAAGGCGGAGCCGACGGCCATGATCTCCCAGAAGAGGAACAGGGTCAGGTAGTCCCCGGCCAGCACGCTCCCCATGCCCCCGGCCACGTAGAACATGGCCGCCACATGCTGCCAGCGGTCTTCGACGTGGAGGGCGAAGACCAGGCCGGCCAAGCTCATGATGGCGAAGACCTGGATGAAGACGGCGCTCATGGCGTCCAGGCGGACCAGAATCAGGGTCTGCCCCAGCCACTGGCCCCCGATGTAGGTGCCAAGAGTGTTGGTGAAGGCCGCGAAAACGGCGATCAACGGCGGCAGCAGCGTCAGCCACTTGGCCAGGGGCCGGCCCCAGCCCTCCCGGGGGAGGAAGGGCAGGAGCAAGGCCACGATGATGAAGGCCAGCGAGGGGTGGATGAACATCTCAGATGTCCCCATAATAGTCCTCCGGGCGCTTGATGAGCGGCTGCACTATTTTTTTGACGAAAAAGACCATCACCAGACCTATGCCGAGGCCGAAAACCGGCCAGAAACCCGGGTAGACGTCGACGCCGAAGTGGGGGTGGTGGTTGGGAACCAGCACGTTGAGCACCACCGTCAGCCCCAGGACGCAGAACAGCACCAGGCGCCAGGTCCGCCGCCGTTCGGGCGTGCGGTTGTCTTCCAGAATCCTGCCCAGGCCCTCCAGCGGAGGAACCGGGACGTTGCGCGTTTGGTCGCTCATGACGTCACCTCATGAAGGCCAGAATGAAATTCTGGAACACCTGGGGATAGAGACCGAGAATCACCGACACCACGCTGGTGAAGACCAGCGGCACCACCATGCTCCAGGGGGCTTCGCGGTACTGCGACAGGTCCACCCCGGGCTCGGGCTTGAGAAAGAAAGCCCGGTAGAAGATGGGCACGAAGTAGCCGGCGTTGAGGATGGTGGAACACAACAGGGCGGCCAGAAGGACCACCTGCCCGGCGGTCAGGGCCCCGTTCAGGAGATACCATTTGGAGACGAAGCCGGCCACCGGCGGCATGCCGATCATGGTGAGCGAAGCCACGCCGAAAGCCCCGAAAGTCCAGGGCATTCTCCGGCCCAGGCCGTTCATTTTGCTGATGGCTTTGAGGTGGGTGGCCACATAGATGGCCCCGGCCGCGAAAAAGAGGGTGATCTTGCCGAAGGCGTGGTGGCCGATGTGGAGGAGCCCCCCCTGGACGGCCGCGGTGTTGGCGGTGAAGTGGTCCCCCACCGCGCCGCCGATGAGGGCCACGCCGATGACCACGTAAGACAGTTGGCTGACCGTGGAATAGGCCAGCCGGGCCTTGATGTCGTCCTTGGTCAGGGCGATGAGGGAGGCCACCACGATGGTGAAGGCGGCCAGATAGGCCGTCGGCAGGCTCAGCCCGAAATCGTGCATGGTCTGGGACCCGAAAGCCGACAGGATCACCCGGCTGACCGAGAACACGCCGGCCTTGACCACGGCCACCGCGTGGAGCAGAGCCGAGACCGGGGTGGGGGCGACCATGGCCGAGGGCAGCCAGTTGTGGAACGGCATCAGGGCGGCCTTGGCGAGGCCCGCGATGAAGAGCACGTAGGTCAACTGGATGAGCCAGGGGTTGGCGGCGGCCAGGGCCGTCTTGTAGGTGCCGTCGAAGTTCAGGAACATGCCCCGGTTCATCTCGCCCAGGCTGAAATCCAGATTGCCCACCAGCACGTAGGTCAGACCCATGGCCGGCAAAAGGAACAGCTTGGAGGTACCCATGAGGTAGACCATGTATTTCTTGGCCCCGGTGAAGGCCTCCTCGTCCTCGTGGTGGGCCACCAGAGGATAGGTGAACACGGAGATGACCTCATAGAAAAGGTACAGGGTGAAGACGTTGGCGGACATGGCCACGCCCACGGCCCCGAAAATGGCCACGGCGAAGCAGAAGTAATACCGGGTCTGGGCGTGTTCCTTGAGGCTCCGCATGTAGCCGACGTTGTAGCTGGTGGCGAAGCACCACAGGAACGGGGCGATGAGGGCGAAGATGATGCCCAGGCCGTCGAGACAGATGCTCACGGTGATGCCCGGGAGAATCTGGAAGACGTCCAGACGGTAGATCACTCCGCTCAAGACATCCGGTATGAACCGGGCCACGGAGAGAAAGGTGAGGCCCGCAGCCACGAAGGAGACCGCCTCGCGCAGGTTCTCTTTCTTCCCGGCCAGAAGGATGGCGAAGGGCGCCACGAAGGTGAAGACCAGGGGCCACAGCAGTTGGAGATTGAAGGAGCCGCTCATGATTCGGAATCCCTAAGGGTGGTCAGCGATGCGGTGACCACGGTGTCGAAACGGCGGTAGACCACCACCATCAGGGCCAAAACCAGCGTGGCCTCGGCCGCGGCCAGACCCATGATGAAGATGGTGGCCAACTGCCCCATGGCGTCGCTGGCCGGGGTCAACTGGGCCGCGGCCACCACGGAGAGGCCGGCGCCGTTTAGGAGCATCTCCACCGAGATGAGCATGCCCACCAGGGTCCGGCGGGAGATGAGGCCCACCAGGCCGATGGCCAGGAGCACGAGGGCGGCCAGCATGAATAGGGTCAGGGGACTGAACATATCGGTCACGCTCATCATGGCTTCTTCCCTTTGTACCGTTTGTCCCAGGCCAGGAAGGCGCCGCCGGCCATGGCCACCAGAAGCACGATGGAGATCAGCTCGAAGGGCACCACGTAATAACTCAACAGGCCCTCGCCCAGCTTGGCCAGGGGCGTCTCCACCGGAGGCTCGGCCTGGGCCACCCGGGCCGCGTTCAGGGCGATGATCGGCCCGAACAGGGCCAGCACGGCCACGGCCGCCAGAAGCGCGGTGCTGATCTGGCAGAGGGGCGGCAGGTTCGATTCCTCGCCGGTGGCGGTGTTTTTCACCAGCATGATGGCGAAGAAGATCAGAACGGAGATGGCCCCGATGTAGATCAGAAGCTGCATGAAGGCCACGAAGGGGGTGGCCATCAACAGGTACATGCCGGCCACCCCCAGAAAGGTGACCACCAGGCCGATCAGGGCCCGCACCAGGTTGCGGGCCAACACGGCCGCCAGACCGCCGCCGACAATCAGCAGCAGATACAGGGCGAAGGCCAGATAGGCCATCAGTTCCTGCCCCCAGGCCGGCAGGGCCATGGCCGAGAGTTCCTGGATGAAGGCGGGGGCCTGGGAGGCGCCCGCGTTCAGAACGCCGAGCAAACCGGGCATATTTTAATCCCTCTCTTTCCGGCCGGCGGCCAGCTTGGCCAAGAGGTCGTTGACCATGTCCTCGCGCTTTTCCGCCGCCCAGTAGATGTCGTGGGAAAAACGCAGCGCGTCGGCCGGGCAGACTTCCACGCAGGTGCCGCAGAGGCTGCAGAGGGTGAAGTCGCTCAGCCAGGTCTTGGGGGCCTTGCCCTGATCGCCCTTGACCACCGTCAGGCAGGCGCTGGGGCAGGACTTGACGCACATCATGCAGGAGACGCACTTGGAACGGGCGGGGTCCGCCTCGTCGGGAATCAACTCCACCGGGCCCCGGAAGGTGACCAGGTCACGGTCGTCGATGGTCTGCCAGGGATAGTGGGTGGTGAGCTGGGGAAAGCCGTCCTCCGGCTTCTTCAGCTTCAGCCACACCGGGAAGGGCCCCAGGCCGTAGCGCCCGGTGATGACCAGGCCCACCACCAGGGAATACAGGCCCTTGATATTGTCCACGATCGCCTTGATCATTATAGAGACCTCCCCGCCGCGGCTTTAGAAAATCTTGATGATGATGGCCGTGAGCCACAGGTTCAACAGACCCAGGGGCAGCAGCCACTTCCAGTTGATGTTCAGAAGCTGGTCGAAGCGGACCCGGGGGAAGGTCCAGCGCACCCAGATCATGAAGGTCATGAAGGCGCCCATCTTCAGGAAGGTCCACCAGACGCCGTTGAGGAAAAGCCCGTTGGAGCCGCCCAGGAACAGCACCGCCGCCAGGAAGGACACCAGCATCATGGAGGTGTATTCGGCCATGAAGAACAGGGCGAAGCCCATGCCCGAATATTCGGTGTGGTAGCCGCCGGTCAGTTCCGATTCGCCTTCCGGGAGGTCGAAGGGAGCCCGGTTGGTCTCGCCGAAACAAGTGATGATGAAGATGAGGAAAGCCAGGGGCTGCTTGAAGATGTTCCAGTTCCACACCCAGCCGGACTGGGCCTCGGTGATGGTGGTCAGGTTGAGGCTCCCCGTCATGAAGGCCAGGGCCAGCATGGCCAGGATCAGGGGGATCTCGTAGGCCACCGCCTGGGAGACGGTCCGGGCCGCCCCGATGAGGCTGTATTTATTGTTGGAGGCCCAGCCGCCGGCCAGGACGGCCAGCCCTTCCAGGCCGGAAAAGGCCAGGATCAACAGGAGCCCCAGGTTGATCTCGAGCCCGGTCAGCCAGGGGCCGTAGGGGATGGCCAGGAACAGCAGAAACATGGGGAACATGCAGAGGACCGGCCCCAGGAGGAACAGGAGGCGGTCCGAAGAGCCGGGGATGACGATCTGCTTGACCAGGAGCTTGACCGTGTCGGCGATGGTCTGCAGGGTGCCGTGCGGCCCGACCGCGTAGGGGCCGGGGCGGCGCTGGACGAAACCGGCCACCTTCCGCTCCAGCCAGACCATGACCACGCTGTTGGCGATCAGGAGGGCGATGATGGCCGCCAGGGCCAGCACCAGCTTGATGACGCTCCAGAGAGTGATGTCCATATCCGGTCCTTAGGGAAATAAGGTCAATGACGGTTTGACGCCCACCGGCGGCGTGTCGCCGAAATACCGTGAAAAATATTTTGGGTTTACCGATCCACTTCGGGGATGACCAGGTCCAGGCTGCCCAGGATGGCCAGGGCGTCGGCGAGCAGGGTGCCCTCGGCCGCCTCGGCGAAGAGGCTGAGGTTGGAAAAGCCCGGCGCCCGCAGCTTGACCCGGTAGGCGGACTTGCCGCCGTCGGAGACCACGTGGATGCCGATCTTGCCCCGGGCGCCCTCGACCGCGAAATAGGCCTCGCCGGCCGGCGCCTTCCAGGTGGCCTTGGGGGCCTTGGGGTGCTTGACCGGCCCTTCGGGCAGTTGTTCGATGGCCTGTTCGAGAATCCTCAGGCTCTGCTCGATTTCCTGGAAACGCACCATATAGCGGCCCAGGCAGTCGTTGGTCGGGGCCACGGGAATTTCGAAATCGAAACGGTCATAGACGCCGTAGGGTTCGAACCGCCGGGTGTCGTAGGCCACCCCGGCCCCGCGCAGCACCGGTCCGGTGGCCCCGTAACGGCGGCACATATCCACGTCGATGGGCCCGATCCCTTCCACGCGTCGGCGGAAGATGACGTTGCCGGTGACCAGGTCCTCATACATCTTCATCCGCTCCCGGAGGTAGGGGATGAATTCCCGGGCCAGATCGAGGAAGCGGCCGGTGACGTCGGCGCAGACCCCGCCGAAGCGCATGTAGTTCATGGTCAGGCGGGAGCCGGTGACGATTTGGAGCATGTCGTTGATCTTCTCCCGCTCCTCGAAGGCGTAGAGGATGGGGGTGAAGGCGCCGAGGTCCAGAATGAAGGCTCCCCACCACATGACGTGGGAGGCGATGCGGTTGAGTTCGCAGCAGATGACCCGCAGGTATTCGGCCCGCTCCGGCACCTCGAGGCCGGCCAGCCGCTCCATGGCCCCGACGTAGGCCCAGTTCCAGGCGATGGGATGGAGGTAATCCACCCGGCCGGTGTTGGGCAGGAACTGGGCCGGGGTCTTGACCTGGCCCATGAAGTCGTGCATGCGGTGGAGATAGCCCAGGATCGGCTCGGCCCGCAGCACGTATTCGCCGTGCAGTTCGGCCAGGATGCGCAGCACCCCGTGGGTGGAGGGGTGCTGGGGGCCGAGGTTCAGGATCATGGAATCATCGGCCACCCGGCCCTTTTCGAAGTTGTGGGAGTAGAAATCCCCCATCATGTCGGCCGGGTTCTCGCTGATGGTGGAAAAGTGGAAGGGATTGACGAACAGGTTGGTCATGCCGCACCCTCCTCCGCGGGAGCCGCCGGTGGATTGACGATGGTCTCCCAGGCCGGATCCAGCACCTCGGCCCGGCCGAAAATTTTCAGGTCGGCCAGGGCGGCCAGGGCGGCCGGCGCCTTGCGCAGGGGCGGGGCGCCGGGAAAATCGGGGGGCAAAAGGAGCGGCACCGGGTTGGGGTTGCCGACGAACCGCAGGCCGAAGAAGTCGGCCGCCTCCCGCTCGTGCCATTCCGCGCCCTGGTAGATCCCGGCGATGCTGGGCAGTTCGCCGTCGCCATCGGCCAGGGCCCGCAGGGCCACCCGGCCCGGGTCGGCGGTCGAAGCGAAATGATAGGTGACCAGAAGCCCCTCTTTGGCTTCCAGAGCCGAGAGGTCTTCCAGAAAGTAGCCGGCCTGGTACAGGGCCCGCACGGCCTCCGCCAGCTTGTCGGGGGCGAAGACGGCCGAAAGGGTCAGGCCGGTCCGGGCGAACTCGTGCCGGCAGAGCACCGCGGCGCCCATCTCCCGCCAGGATTCATACAGTTCGGGGCCGGTCATGAGTTCTCACCCTCCGTCGGGGCCGGCCGGGGCGGACGCTCGCGCTCCGGATCCTCCACCGGCTTGGGCATGGGCCAGAAACGGCGGCCGGTGAGCTTCTTCTGGATGGCGAAGATGCCTTCCAGCAGGGCCTCGGGCCGGGGCGGACAACCGGGGACGTAGACGTCCACGGGCACGATCCGGTCCACCCCTTCCAGAACGCTGTAGTTGCCCTCGAACTTGAAGGGCCCGCCGCTGATGGCGCAGTTGCCCATGGCCAGGACGAACTTGGGGGCCGGCATCTGTTCGTAAAGCCGTTTCACCAGCGGCGCGAATTTGTTCACCACCGTCCCGGCCACCAGCATCAGGTCGGCCTGGCGGGCCGAGGGCCGGAAGACTTCGGCCCCGAAACGGGCCATGTCCCACCGGGCCATGCTGACCGACATCATCTCGATGGCGCAGCAGGCCAGGCCGAAGGTCATCGGCCAGATGCTCATGGCCCGCCCCACGTCGAAAACGTAGTTGACCGGCTTGATATTGATCAGGGGCGGGTGGATTTCACACTGAGCGGGCGTGATCAGGCCGTCGGACGGCTTGGTTTCCGGGCCGCTCATTTGACGTGGATCCGGCGAGGCCATTCGAAAACCCCCTTGGCCTTGAAATACAGGATGGCCAGCAGCACAAAGAACAGGAAATAGGTCAGTTCGACGAACGGCAGCCAGCCCGCCGCGTCGCGGTAAAAGACGGAGATGGGAAAGAGATACAGCACATCGACGTCGAAGGCGATGAAGATGAGGGCGTAGATGTAATAGTTCATGCCGAAGTGGCCCCAGGCCCGGCCGTGGGGGGGCATGCCGCACTCGTAGGGCATCAGGAAGTCGCCGCCGGAGGTGCGGGGCGCCAGCACGAAGCTCAACAGAATGGGGGCGATGGGGAAAACGAGGCCCACCAGCAGGAACAGGACGATCGCCAGGTGCAGGGTGTCGAAAACCATACTTCTCACCACCGGGGGTCGCGTTCGCGACCGGCATGAATTCCGGAAGGCGTCCCCGCCGCCCGGATACCGAACGTTGATTAGACATGGAATTATATTACATTAAGGCCAGCCCTGTCAAGAACGGCCTTGCGTTTTTCGCGAAAAGGCTTGCCCGGTAAAAGAAAAAGTCTTATGGATGTCTTTCCCGGCCTGACCCGAAGCAAAAATTACAATTTGGCCGCCAACTCCCCCATCGCCCGGGAAAAAGTGTGGTCGGGGCGGCTCCAGACCAGGGGGCGGCCCTCCTCGGCCGACCGGGCGGTTTCCAGTTCCAGCGGCAGGTCGGCCAGAAGGGGGAGACCCGTTTGTTCAGCCAGGCGGGCGGCGGCCCGGCGGTCGTAGATATCGGTCTCCCGCCCGCAGTGGGGGCAGATGTACCAGCTCTGGTTGTCCACCAGGCCGAAGGCGGGCCGTTCCATTACTTTCAGAAAATTCAAAGCTTTGGATACATCGTCGATGGCCAGCCGGCTGCCGGAGGTCACCACCAGGGGCCGGACGCCGCGCAGGAGCTGCAAAACGGCCATCGGCTCGTCGCCGGTGCCGGGCGGCGAATCGATGAACAGGTAATCCAGCGGCCCCCAGGCCACCTCGGAGAAGAACTGGCGGATGGCCCGGATTTTTCGCGGCCCCCGCCAGATGACCGCCTCGTCCCGGGCCTGGAGCAACCCCTGGATGGTCACCACCTTGAGGCCGTGTTCGGAGGCGGCCGGAATGATCTTGCCCTCCCCGTCGAAATCCAGGGGCCGGTCCAGCCCCAGGGCCACGGCCACGCTGGGGCCGTGAAGGTCCACGTCCAGGAGCCCCACCCGGGCCCCGGCGGCGGCCTTGGCCGCGGCCAGGTTCACGGCCAGGGTGGTCTTGCCCACCCCGCCCTTGCCGCTCATGACCAGGTATTGGCGGTCGATGCGGTTCAGGGTTTCGGCCAGATCCTTCTGGCGGCGGGATTTGTCCAGGTCGGCCAGGGTCACCAGACTCATGAGGCTTGCCCCTTTTGGCCGGCCGCCCACAGTCCTCCCAGTTCGGAGGCCAGAACCCCGGCGATGATGATGCCCGCCCCGGCCAGGCCCGTGACGCCGATCTCCTCGCCCAGGAGCAGCACCGCGGCCGCCGTGGCCGACACCGGCTCGAACTGGAAGCAGATCATGGCCTGGACGGAAGTGGTGTATTTCTGGCAGGCCGTCTGGATGAAGACGATGCCGATGGAGGCCAGGAGCGCGCAGAACAAAAGACCGGCCCAGAAGAGCCCGGTGGCGTTCAGCCCCTTGCCCAGGTCCGGGTGGAGCGGCGGAATCAGCCCCGATTCGAAGACCAGCACCGTCAGGAGCACCAGGGGGATGGCCCCGACGAACTGGAGGACCAGAAGGCGGGCGGTGAATTCGAAGCCCTCCCGACCCTCGGTGTAGACGTTCATGTAGATCATGTACAGCGCCCACATGGGCACCGACAACAGGGCGATGACGTCGCCGGCGCGCAGGCCCGTGAACTGGGGGTCGAGCAGGAAATACAGCCCCACCAGGGCCAGGACGATCCCCAGGAGGTTGTGGAGCTTGACGCCCTGGCGGAAGAGGATGAAGGCGACGACGGGAATGGCCGGCAGGGTCATGGCGGCGATGAAGGCCGCCCGGGAAACGTCGGTGAAGTTGACGCTGTAGGTCTGGAGCAGGAACCCCGTGCCCATGAAAAAGCCCAGGATCAGCCCCTGGCGCACCATCGGCCGGGGCGTGCCCCGCAGGTGGCGGCCGAACAGGACCAGGCTCACCGCCAGAGCCAGACCGAACCGGCACAAAAGGAACAGGGCCGGCGAGCAGTCGGCCAGCCCCCAGCGGGTGAAAATGAAAGACAGCCCCCAGATGCAGGCCGCCCCGATGATGGCCAGATCGGCCTGCCAGACTTTCACGGTCACACCTCGCAAATCCCCAACACACGCCGGAGTTTACCTATTAAACTATCAATGAGATTACTTATCAGAACCCCGGCCCAAATGCAACCGCAAAATACCGGCCGGGGCGAAGCCCGCCCCCGGCGCTATTCGTCGCCCCCGCCCACCGGCCCCCGGCGGGCTTTGCTCTGGGCCCGGCGCTTCTTGTCGGTCAGGCGGCGCTCCACCGCCCGGCGAGTGGGCCGGGTGGCCTTGCGGGGCCTGGGCGGGGGGGCTTGAGCCCGGGCCAGGAGGTCCTCCAGCCGGGCCAGGGCCTCGGCCTTGTTCAGCGTCTGGCTGCGGTGATTGCGGGCGGTGATGATCAGAACGCCCTCCCGGGTGACCTGGCCGGGCGCCAGGGCCGTCAGCCGGGCCGCCTGGCTCTCGGTCAGGCCGGAACGGGACAAGTCATAGCGAAGCTGGACGGCCGTGGCCACCTTGTTGACGTTCTGGCCCCCGGGTCCCGAGGAATGGATGAAGGTCATCTCCAACGCCCCGGGTTCGGGGCCAAGCGTCTCAATCATGGGTCACCCCGCCCCTAAATGGGGCAACGCGCCGCCGAAAAGCGGCCTGGCTGAAATAATATCGTCCGGGAACAGGTACTCGTCGCCGGTTCACTGGTCGAGCTTCATCGCCTCCCCGCCGCGATATGGAATAATGGTTGATAAATCGAGACCGAAGATTTATTGTATCATGATGGGCCTTTGAAGCGCGGCGGCGTTTCGAGGCTTCACTATATCATAACCCACCCTGATGAAAGGAATAATCCGATGAATCTTTCGATATTCAAACTGGCCGGAGCCCTGGGGCTGATGATGATCGGCGGTCTTCTGCCGCCGACCCGGGCCTGGGGCGCGGCCGAGGAGAGCTTCATTCTTAATAATGGACTGAAAATCATTCTGGTCGAGCAGCCGGGGAGCCCGGTGGTCTCCCTGAGGGTGATGATCCGCACCGGGGCGGCCGACGAGAGCACCCGCTCGGAATACGGCCTGGCCCACCTGATGGAGCACATGGCTTTCAAGGGCACGACCAACTATCCGGATCCCGGGGTCATCTCCAGCCTGGTGGAGCGCAACGGCGGCGAAATGAACGCCTATACCTCGAGCGACTCCACGGTCTACTATTTAAATATGCCGTCCGACCAGGCCGCCCTGGGGCTGAGCATACTTTCCGACCTGGTCTTCCGCCCCCTCTACGACCCCAAGGAATATGAACTGGAAAAGGAAGTGGTGATCGAGGAGATCAAGCGGGGCCGGGACAACCCCGACCGCATGCTGATGGAGGATTTCTTCGACGCCGCCTACCCCGACCACCCCTACGGCCGGCCGGTCATCGGCTATGAGGACACGGTGAGAAACGCCTCGGTCCAGGAAGCCCGGGATTTTCACGCGCGCCATTACCGCCCGGACAACGCCGTGCTGGTGGTCACCGGCGGCTTCGACCGCTCCGTGATTCAGGCGGCCATCGAAAAGCATTTCGCCGGGCTGACGAAGCCCGCGACCCCCCTGGCCAAAACCCCCGAACCGGCCCTGGCCCCTCCGGCCGGCCCGGAAGTGCGCGTCAAACAGAGCGACCAGGTGGCCCTGGCCAAGGTCTTCATCGGCTTTCGCGGCCCGGCCGGCCGCGACCCGGAGGCCCCGACCATGGACCTGTTGTCCTCGGTCCTTTCCGGCGGCAAATCCAGCCGGCTGACCGAGATCATCAAGGATGAAAAACAACTGGTCACCGACATTTCCACCGGCTCCTACACTCCCCGCTACCAGGGCAGCTTCATGATCTCCATGGAGACCGAGCCGGCCAAAGTGCTGCCGGCCATCGCCGCCGTGTGGCAGGAACTGGAACGGCTCAGCGGCCAGCCCCCGGCCGACGACGAACTGGAGCGGGCCAAGGCCCTGGCCGAGAAAGGCTTCCTGACCGGTCAGGAAAGCGCCCTGGGGTTGGCCTCCCAGATCACCGAGTTTGAAAACCTCTTCGGCGACTGGCGGCTGCGGGACGCCTACCTCCCGCTGTGGAACCGCACCGGCCGGTCCGAACTGGCCGAAAGCGCGGCCCGGCACTTCCGGCCCAAGAATCTGACCGTGGTGGTCATGCTGCCCCCCAAGCCCGAAGGCGACCAGGCCGCCTACCCCACGGAAAAGGAAATTGCGGAACTGGCCAAGCGCCTTTCGCCGGCGGCCGTGCCCACGGCGGTCAGCGCCGCGCCGACCTTCCAGGAAATGCGCCTGGCCACCGGCCCGCGCCTGTTGGTGATGCGCGACGCCACCCTGCCGCTGGTCACGGTCCGGGCGGCGGCCATGGGCGGCCTTCTGGCCGAAACCCCCGAGCAGGACGGCCTGAGCAATTTCATGACCACGGTCTGGACCAAGGCCACGGCCAAGAAAACGGCCACCCAGCTGTCGCGGGCCATCGAAGATATCGGCGCCTCCATTTCGGCCTTTTCCGGCCGCAACTCCGTGGGCCTGTCGGCCTCCTTTCTGGCTTCCAACCGGGACGAGGGCTTTCGTCTCTTCGCCGAAGTCCTGACCTCCCCGGCTTTCAGCGCCGAGGACGTGGAACGGGTGCGCCCGGAAATCCTGGCCCAGATCAAGGCCCAGGATGAGCAACTGGCCGGCCGGGTTTTCCGCCTCCTGGCCCGGAACCTGTACCCCGGCGGCCACCCCTACAGCCGCGACCAGTTGGGTACGGCCGAAACGGTGAAAAAACTGACCCCGGCCGACCTGAAGCGGATTTACGATCAGCTGGTTCGCCCGGAGGACCTGATCATCGCCGTGGCCGGCGACGTGGAGCCCCAAAAGGTGCGCGAGACCCTCGACGCCATCCTGGCCGACTGGAAACCCAATGGCTCCGGGCTCCGGATAGCCGCTCCCGAACCGCCCCGGCCCATCGAGGCCTTCACCACCATCACCGAAAAGCTGGACCGGGCCCAGACCCACCTGGCCTTCGGCTTCCAGGCCCCCGGCCTGGGCAGTCCCGACGGCCCGGCCCTGGACGTGCTGGCCGCCTACCTCTCCGGCATGTCCGGGCCCCTGTTCCGGGAACTGCGGGATCAGCAGAGCCTGGCCTATACCGTCCAGTGCGGCTATAACCCGGGGCTCAACATCGGTTCCTTCAGTTTTTACATCGCCACCGACCCCAAAAAAATGGCCGCGGCCCTGGAAGGCTTCGAAGCCATCATCCGGCGGGTCCGGGAAAATCCCATCAGCGCCGAGGACCTGGAAGGGGCCAAGCGGTATATCGTCGGCACCACCAAGATTCGCCTCCAAACCGTCTCCAGCCGAACCGGCCAGGTCATTCTCAACAGCCTGTACGGCCTGGGGCTGGATTACGAGGAAAAGCGGTTGTCGGACGTGGAAAAAGTGACGGCCCAGGAGGTTCAAAATGCGGCGGCCAAGTATCTGCAGCCCCAGCATAGCGTTTTGACCGTTCTGGGGTTGACCGGCGACGATCTCCCCAAAGCGAACAATAAATAATAGAGATTATATAGCTGTTGCCCGACTACCAAAACCCCACCCGGACCGGGAGCACCCGTCCGGGTGGTTTTTTTGTGCGCCCTGTGGGCGGCATTTGAAGTATGGGGCTCCGCCCCAAGCCCCGCCAGGGTAGGGTGCTGCGCGCACCCTACCCTGGACCCACCCGCGCCGGGGGCTTCGCCCCCTGGACCCCCTTTTGGATTCGTAATGAAGCCGAGGCGACCCGTAGGCAGCGCCACAACTCGCCTGAACGGCTCAAACAAGTGGCGCTGCGGCGGCGACCGGTGCGGGATGCGATTGGGACGGCCGCCACGAAAATAGTTGGTTCGGGAAACGGCCTGGAGTTAACGACAATATTTGACCGCCATTAAACTGTTGATGTAGCACGCAACCCGCCTTACCAACCAGGCCGCCGCCCCATCGGTCCTCCCGCGCAGCGCCACTTGTTTGAGCCGAAGGCGAGTTGTGGCGCTGCTGACGGGTCACCTCGACATTGGCACCCAACCCAAAAGGGGGTCCAGGGGGCGAAGCCCCCGGCGCGGGTGGGTCCAGGGTAGGGTGCGCGCAGCACCCTCCCCTGGCGGGGCTTGGGGCGGAGCCCCATACTTCAAATCGCTCGCCCCTTTGGGGCGCACTAAATTGGCCCTTTTTTTGCTTCAACAATCGGCAGTGAAGAAACCACCGTCACGGTCGAACCAGCGACCGGACGTCACCCGTCACGCCTGAGCCGCGAGGAGATGAACCATGACCGGGCCTTCAATCTCCAGAGAATGTCCGCCGGCCCCCCGCCGACGTCGAGCCGGGTTCCCGGCCTGCGTCCTCATCCTCTTGGCGGCCATTTTGGCTGTGGCCGCCCCGGCCCGGGCCGCGCCCGACGAGATGGAATCCGCCCTGACCACCCGAACTCAGCCATCAACCGCCCCCAGCTTGATCGGCCGCTTCAACCCGGCGGACCACCAGGACCGCTTGGCCAAAGGCGCGAAGCCGAAGCCCTCCCTGTTTCTGGATCTGCGCCACGAAGTGGAAGTGGAAGCGGAAACCTGGCACGGCTCGGCCGGCGTGCAGTTCAAATGGTGACCGCCGCCGAAAAAAATCCGCCGCAATAACGCCCCACCCTGAGCAACCGTCTTCCGGCTTCCGGGAAGACGGTTTTTTTATGGACCGGGGCTGCCGAATCTCCGTCGTAGCCCAATCATCAGGGTGCCGAGACGGCAATAATATCCCTCGAAGCATCGTCGGCGGGCATCAGAGGCCGGGCCGGCCACCGGCAAATTTATCCCCAACCAACTCTATATGTTGTGGTCGACCCGACGTGCCGCCAAAGCGGTGGGGGAACCCGCCTTGACTTTTGGAACCCGACCGGGTATCATCAAACCTACACGTAACATAAAGAGGGGTCTCATCCCTCCTTAACCTGAACTCGAATGTAAAGTCGACAGTTGACTTGAAGCGTACCCGAAGGGTATCGCGATTTACGTATTAAAACGGCGGGAAGAAATTCCAACGACTCTTGGAAGCTCACGGGCTTTCAGGCCGGAGGTACGAAACCGATGCCGCTGAGAATCCATTCTTTTCTGACAGAAATCACCGCCTGGTTTTTCTTCTCCCTCCTGGCCGTGGGTCTGGCTCTGCCGTTGGTTCTGCGGGAACATCGGCTCCAGGTCGATGATCTTTTAGGCGTCGCCACGGGTTCGGTCCGGATGGAGATGGGCTTGCTCCCGGCCTTGCCGGCCGAAAATCCGTTTGCGGTCAGCATCGATCAGGCCGCGACCCTGGCCGCCCTGGGCCCCCAAACCGGACTCATTGATGAAATGGGGCGCTACCCGGCCCGGCTGACCTGGAACGCCTCCGCCGCCACCTATGAAGCCATGATTGAAAATACGGCCCGTCTGCACCAGGTCTCCCCGCTCCTGGTCAAAGCGGTCATCCAGACCGAATCCAACTTCAATCCCCGCGCCCTCTCCCAACGGGGGGCGGTGGGCTTGATGCAGGTGATGCCCGATACCGCCCGGGCCATGGGAATTTCCGATCCCTGGGATCCCCAGAAGAACGTCACCGCCGGGGTCAAGTACCTGAAAACACTTCTGGTGCTGTTCAACGACGATGAGAAACTGGCCCTGGCCGCCTACAACTGCGGTCCGGAAGCCATGAAACGCTGGGGCAACCAGCCGCCCTTCCAGGAAACCAGAACTTTCGTCGACCGGGTGATGACCTATTACAGCCATCATCTCGACAGTTGGAAACTGACCCAGACCCTTGACGACAACGCCGGCTGAAAAGGGGCGGTGAGACCGGTTTTTCGCCCCGGCCGCGGTGAAACCACGGCGGCACATGACCCTTCGGGGCCCGGGAAGGGTGTTTCCCCGTTGAGCGCATATTTTCAAGGATGGAGACCATTGAGTCCTCGTCTCGACCGTCGCGCCCCGTCTGTGACGGAGTTGCGACGGCGCCTCGCCCCTCTGGGGCGCCGCGTCTGGCTGGGTGGCCTGGTTTGCTGCCTGGCCTCTATTTTTTGGGCGGCCCCGCTTCAGGCCCAGCGGGAATACCTGCGGCCCATCACAATTTCGCCGGCCCAGTTGATGGACGCCTATCAACGGAACTTCCACCAGGCCGACGCCATGTATACCGGGAAACTCCTCCTGGTCACCGGCCGCGTCCGGACCATCCGCCCGCCCCAACGCTCCTATTACTATCACTACGACAAGCTCTACGCCTACCTGACCCTGGACACCGGGCGCAACCTGCCCCTGGCCGTCTATTTCTGGGACTGGGAAGCCCAGAAGATCAACACCCTGCGGACGGGCTCCACCATCACGGTGATGGGCTTCTGCCAGGGCGTCACGCCCCAGTTGACCCTCCGCGAGGCCTGCGTCTACCCCCGCGGCTGCGGCGGCCCCCGGCCCAATTTCACCGGCCCGTACTACGAAGTCCCCCCTTCCCCACTCCCTCCGGCCCGCCGCCGCTGACCGCCCCGCATAGCGGAAAAGAGCGATTAGAAAGTATAGGGGCTCCGCCCCTAAGACCCCGGCAGGGGGAATCTCCCCCTGCCGGGGTCCTAGGGACGGCGTCCCTAGACT
>JAVBLB010000114.1:0-10352 GCA_031553735.1 Candidatus Adiutrix sp. | reverse complement strand
GGACCCCGCCACCGGCGCGGCTTCGCCGCCCGGGAGGGGAGGGCCCTGCGCGGGCCCTGCCATCTTTGCCCTGTCGGGCAATCTCAGGGTATTACAAACCTCAGTCGGTTTGTAATTAGGACCCACCCGCGCCGGGGGCTTTCGCCCCCTGGACCCCCGAAGAGATTTTCGTTGTGTCCGTAAGTCCCCGTAAGCAGCGCCAGAACTCGCCTGAATGGCTCAGACAACTGGCGCTGCGGTGATTTTTTGGTTAAGCCGCGACCACAAAGGCTTTCGGATGGCAAGACGGCGACGTCATGGTCCACACCGTCACCGCGCCGCCACAGGTTTGAGCCGTATAGGCGAGTTGTGGCGGCGCTACGACCAGGTGTCTGATTCAACGGTATTGCCTTTCGGGGGTCCAGGGGGCGGCAGCCCCCGGCGCGGGTGGGTCCAGGGTAGGGCTCGCGCAGGGCCCTCCCCTCCCGGGCGGCGAAGCCGCGCCGGTGGCGGGGTCCGGGGCAGCGCCCCGGCCGGACGCCGAGACCGCCGCGATTCTTCATCCCACTTTTCAAAAGAAGCGATCGCCCTGTCGCGATCCGGACGTCGGCTTGTCCTTCCGACCGTTTCTGTGTTATAATGATACGATATTCATACTGAACCGCTTTTTCAGGCGGGCGGTCCGGGGAGGGGCGCCATGAGATCCGGCTTTCGTGCTTTCCACATTTTCAGCCTTCTGACGCTGATCATTTTCAGCCTGACCTTGTCGGCCTGCGGCCGGGGGCCGTTCGCCCCGGAAGCCCGGCAGCAGGCGGCGGAACTGACGCAATACACGAAACTCCTGCAGTCGGCCCTGGTCACCGATGACACCTTTGAATGGAACACCGTCTCTTCGGCTCTCATCGTCCGGGCGCTCCATTATTCGCCCCGCATCAGCCGGGAGGCCGAGCGGCGCTACCTCGGCGACCCCACCTTCAGCGGCGAAACCGACGGCTGGGGACGGCTGCCCCGACGGGTGCCGGGCCCGGCGACCGTGATCCTGATGGGCATCTTCGCCCCCGACCTGGGCGAAAAAGATCTCACCAAGCTGGGGCGCTTCCGGCCGCGGCTGGTGACCCCAGACGGCCGAATTCTGGAACCGGTGGAAATCAAACGCTACGGCAGCAACGCGGTTTTCATCCGCGACCATTTCCCGGTCTTCAATCCCTGGGAGGAGGTCTACCTGGTCAAATTCGGCTCCCCCGGCCGATCATACGGGGGGCTTGATTTCCGGTTGGAATGGCCCGGGGGCGTCCAAACCCTGACGCTGCCCGTCGACTGATCCCTCCGGGACCGGGAAAGCCCCCGAGGGGCGCTTTTCCCGGGCCCCCGACACGAAACCGCCCCCGGCAAGCCGTAATTCCAGGGGCCGCGTTGAGATGAAAACATCGACCTCGCCGGCCCTTGGAGATTTGTTCCGCCCGCACGTCTTCCCGCCACCCCCGGGCCATTCCAAAATTTCGCTCAAAGAGCGCGCGGCATTCGGGCCCGTGACGGCCGGGGCCGGATGAGCCGACCCCGCTCCCGGCCCTGAAGCGGTCGACCACGCGAAGGAGAGGGCGCCCCATGGCCCTGACCGGCAAACACAAAGCCGCCAAAGGGCGGTGGAACATCGTGGTGATGCGCTCCAAAGGCCGGGTCACCACGTTTTCGATCTCCCCGGCCCTGCTCGTCGCGGCCCTGGTTTTCGCCCTGGCCTTTTCGGCGGCTTCCATCGTGGTGATGAACCGCTATTTCGAGGTCTATCCGGCCCACCGCGACCTCTTGGCCGCCCATCAGGAGGCCTCCCGGGAACTGGCCCGCCTCCAGCACCTCTACGCCTATCAGTATGCGGTGGCCGACGATTACGCCAACCTCATGAAGGCCGTGGGCCAATCGGACCTGGGCGACGGGACCGGCCCGGCGGAGACGAACGACGCGTTCATCCCCCTGGGCGCCCTGGACGACCCGTCCGGAACCGCCGTTACCGCCCCGAACGCCCCGGTGGACGACCCGGCCGATCAGGCCCTGGCCGCCTGGGCCGCCCGTTTCCCGGATCCGGCCTCGCCCCCGGAGCAGGAACTCGACGTCGAACAGCTGGAGGTGGACGGGGCCACCTTCAAGCTGCGCCTCTTCAACCGGGGCCTCGGCCGCCAGGTTCAGGGGAATCTCCTGATGCTGTTCGCGGTCCGGGACGGCGAGCGGGTCATCCTGCGGCCCTACCCCGATTTCGACCCCGATTCGACGGACCCGGACTTCAGCCGGGGGCCGGCCTACAACATCCGCTCCTCCAAACCCATCGGCGGCCGACTGAACCTGCCCGAAGGAGCCGTGGTGCGGGAAGTCATGGTGGTGGTCCGGTCGCGGGCGGGCGAAGTGGTCCTGAAAAAGAAACTGACGCTTCCGCGTCCCTGAAATATTGACCCGCCGACTAAACTTATTCGGAGTGATTTGGTCAAAGCCCCAAATCACATGACCTTGGTCGTCCGAGAAAGAATATGTTTAGCCGCCGAAGCTATAAGGCTGGAAAGGCTTTCTTCACCAAGTATGCCGATTTTTAATAAATTGGGCGGCGGCTGGGCCGCCTTCTGTTTTTGGATCCTGGCCGTCTCGACGGCGGTTGCCGAAGAGCCGGCCGCCGGCCGCCGGCACCTGGTCTTCTGGGCCGGAACGCCCCAGCAAGTGGAGGCCTTTATCATTGAAGGCCGGCAGCCGGGGCCGACCGTCATGATCATGGGCGGCATCCAGGGCGACGAGCCGGGCGGCTTTCTGAGCGCCGATCTCTATGCCGACCTGGGCGTCAAACGCGGCCGTCTCATCGTGGTGCCCCGGGCCGGCTTCAAGGCCATCACCCGCTTTCACCGCGGCCCGGACGGCGATCTGAACCGGAAATTTGGCGACAGCCCGAGCCAGGCTGGTGGCGACTCAGCCTCCGTCCCGGCCACGGCGGTTCAGCCGCAAGAGGGTCGCGGCGGCGCAAGGCCCCCGCGGGGCCCGGATCCCGACCAGCGCATCATCGCCGTTCTGAAAGAATTGATGGCCCAAAGCGACCTGTTGCTGAACCTCCACGACGGTTCCGGTTTTTACCGGCCGACCCGGGAGAGCGACCTGGCCAACCCCGGCCGTTACGGCCAGTGCATCATCGCCGACGCCGAGGTCTATACCCACCCGGCCTCCGGGCGGGTCATCCGCCTGGGCGAGCGGGCCCGGGAGGTCATCCAGCGGGTCAACCGGGAAATCGACGATCCCCGCCACCGTTTTTATTTTTTTGATACCAAGACCGGCGCCGAAAAGAGCCGGCACTCCGAACAGCGGGGCAGCGCCACCTATTACGCCCTGACCCGCCTGGGCATCCCGGCCTTCGGGGTGGAGGCCTCCAAACAACTGCCGAGCCTGGAAATGAAGGTCCGCCACCACAACCTGGCGGTCAACGCCTTTCTGGAACTGGCCGGAGTGGAACTGGAGCAGCCGGCTTTGGGTCTCGAAACACCGAAGCTGGGTTACGCGGTGGTCCTGGTGGACCGCGCCTGGCCCCTGGCCGTGGCCGACGGGCAGACCCTCAAGGTGGCCCGGGGGCAGACCATCGAAGCGGTCCACGTGGCCGCCAACTATGATCGGGGCCTGTCGGCGGATGTTCTGGGGCTGGGCGATTTCAACGACCTGGGCCGCCCCCTGGCCATCAGAAGGCCCACCGCCGTGGTCATCCGGAAGGATCATTATCAAATCGGCCGCTTCCAGGTGGATATCCTGCCGGCCAAGGCCGGGCGCACGCCCCGCCTGACCGGCCCGGGGAAGCCGCAACCACCCCGGGCGGCCACCCCGGTCGACCTTGACGACCCGGCTCAAGCCCGGGCCTTCTTCGTCAAAACCGCCGGGCTGACGCCCGCCGCCCCGCCGGTGGATGCCGCCTCGCCGCTCACCGGGCGGGTGACCGGCTTCCGGCTGGAGGTGGACGGACGGCCGGTGACCGTCGAAGCCGGGCGGGCAACCCGGATTTCAGCCGGCTCCCTGGTGAAGCTGGTCGGCCTGGCCGGCGAGGGCAGCCTCCCGGACCTGGCCCGCCTGAACCTGCGCGGCTACGTGCCCGAGACCAAGCGCGATCACAACGACGGCGACGACCGGGGTTTCACCGTCGATACCGGCCGGGACCTGGGTCCCGCCTCGGCCACCGACCACTTCGGACGGATATATTACCTCAACGCCGGACACGGCCGCCGGGTTGAGGCCTCGGCCGCCCTGCGACTGGTTCCACCCCAACTGATCGCCGTCGTTCTGGAAGCCGGCGGCCGGACGCATCACCTCCCCCCGGGCGGCCGCCTGGATCTGCCCCCCGGAACGCCGGTCACCATCACGGCCGTCGAAACGCCGGACGAGCGACCGTTGCCCAACCTCCTTTTGACCCGGGACGGCCAACCCTGGGCCACGAACCTGCCGCAAATCCTGACCGTGCCGGCCGGTCAAATCGAGCTGACCATCGGCAACGGGGCCGTCCCGGCCGCCCGGATCACCCTGGCCGGCCAGACGAAGGAAGACGAACATGTCCGCTGAATCCCGCCCCCGGGCCGCCGTGGTCACCCTGGGCTGCAAGGTCAACCAATTCGAATCCTCGGCCCTGGCCGAAAGCCTGGCCGCCGCCGGGTATCAGGTCGTGGATCAGCCCCTGGGCGTGGACCTGGTGGTGCTGAACACCTGCACCGTGACCCAAAAGGCCGACCAGGAGGCCCTGACCCTGGTGCGCCGCCTGGCCCGCCTCTCGCCCGGCGCCAAGATCGTGGCCACCGGCTGCCTGGCCCAGGCCAACCCCGACCTTCTGGCCGAAACCGGCCTGGTGACCCTGGTGCTGGGGCAGGAGGAGAAGGCCAGCCTGGTCCGGCATCTCGACCAGTGCGGCCACGCGGACGGCCGGGTGGTCCGGGTGGCCCCCCTGACCGGGCCGGCCGCCGATTTCGGCGCCCCCACTCCGGAACGGACCCGGGCTTTCTATAAAATCCAGGACGGCTGCTCGGCCTTCTGCGCCTACTGCGCGGTGCCCCTGTCCCGGGGCCCTTCCCGCAGCCTGGATCTCGACCGGGTCCTGGCCGGGCTCCGCTCCTACCTGACCCGGGGGCTGACCGAGGTGGTGCTCTGCGGCATCCATCTGGGCCACTGGGGCCGGGACCTCCGGCCGGCCCTGTCGCTGGCCGAGCTGCTGCACACCGTCGAGGCCGAACTGGCCCCGGACGAGGAGACCTTCCGGGTGCGCCTCAGTTCCATCGAGCCCCTGGAGCTGGACGACGAGGTGCTGGCGGCCTACGAGATGTATCCCTGGCTGGCCCCCCATTTTCACCTGCCGCTTCAGAGCGGGAGCGACCGCATCCTGGAACTGATGGGCCGGCCCTACCGGACGGCCTATTTCCAAACTTTGGTGGAGCGGCTGCACCGGGCCTGGCCCCTGGCCGGGGTGGGGGTGGACGTCATGGTCGGCTTCCCCGGGGAGACGGAAGCCGACTTCCAGGCCACCTTCGGCCTGTTGTCCGCCCTGCCCCTCAGCTACTTCCACGTCTTCCCCTATTCCCCCCGCCCCGGCACCCGGGCGGCGGCCAGCCCCGACCAGGTGCCGGAGCACCTCAAACGGCGGCGGGCCCAGGAGCTGAAGCAATTGAGCCTGGCCAGGCGGCGGGCCTTCGCCGAGGCCAATCTCGGCCAGGTCCAATCGGGCCTGGTGGAAAACACCCCCCACCGCCCCAGCGGCCGCCTGAAAGTCCTGACCGGCAACTACCTTTCGGCCCTGCTGCCGGAAGGATACCAGTCCCCGCCCGCCGGAGCCCTCTTGCCGGTGCGGCTGGAAGCTTCCCAAAATCTCTGGGGCCTGCTGGAAGCCCGGCCGGACGGCCGGGAGCTTTTGGCTTCTTGAGGGCCGGGGCCGGCGGGCCTCCTGATGAGGGGCGGGGCCATCATTAGTATTTGAAAAACGGGATTATATATCGCGGCGGTCTCGGCGTTCGCCGGGGCGCTGCCCCGGACCCCGCCAGGGGAGGGCTCTACGCGAGCCCTACCCTGGACCCACCCGCGCCGGGGGCTTCCGCCCCCTGGACCCCCCAAAGGCAATACCGTTGTGTCAGACACCTGGTCGTAGCGCCGCCGGAACTCGCCTGTACGGCTCAAACAACCGGCGGCGCCGTGACGATTGGAGCTGATAGCGCCAAATTCTTCCCGTCGATATCTTTGGCCGTCGCGGCCTGACTAAAAATGTCGCCGCAGCGCCAGTTGTCTGAGCCGTACAGGCGAGTTCTGGCGCTGCTTACGGGAAATTACTGACACAACGAAACATTCTTCGGGGGTCCAGGGGGCGAAGCCCCCGGCGCGGGTGGGTCCAGGGTAGGGCCCGCGTAGGGCCCTCCCCTGGCGGGGTCCGGGGCAGCGCCCCGGCGGATGCTGAAACCACCGCGATTCATCACCCCGCTTTTCAAGCGAGTGTCCGGGGTGAGGGGGGCCTTGTAATCGACTGCGGAATATGTTTTAATTATGTCATAAACAGCATATTCATCCCCCATTTATTGAACAGATGAAGCCCGCGCCCCGCGATCGGGTGTTGGATGGATGGCCGTGGCCGCGTTGAAAACGGTCGCCGCCCCCACAGATAATGGTTGCATAAATCGAAAGATGGGGGCAAAATACAAAATTCGCGAAATTCTGTTTAAGGATGGAGGCGATTGAGCCCTCGTCCCGGCCGCCGCAATCCGGCCATGATGTAATTGCGGCGGCGCATTGCCCCTCCGGGGCTTAGACCTCGCGCAGGCGACTGGCCGCCTGATCTTGTCAGGCCACGGGAACGGTGATACCGTCCCCGGCCGCCACAGCCCAACCAGCCCTTATTGGAGCCCGGACCGGAGACGCCGACCCGTGTTTTTCGCCGACCTCGATTTCACATTCCTGACCAAAGCCGGGCCGCTCTATGCCATGGCCGCCCAGCGGACGGCGATTTGGGCCGCCGGCGGGATCGCCCTGTCGCTGGCCATCGGCCTGGTGTGCTCCCTGATCCGCTATTATCGCCTGCCGGGCCTGAAAACCGTGGTCGGGGCCTATATCGAACTGTCCCGCAACACGCCGCTGATGATTCAGCTGTTTTTCCTCTATTACGGGCTGACCCGGGTGGGCATCAAGCTCGATGGCGTCACCTGCGGCATCGTGGGCCTGGCCTTCTTAGGCGGCGGCTACATGGCCGAGGCCTTCCGGGCCGGGCTGGAGGCGGTCAGCCGGGTGCAGATCGAGGCGGGCTTGAGCGTCGGCCTCTCCCGGCCGCAGTTGGTGCGGTACGTCATCCTGCCCCAGGCCTTCGCCGTGGCCGTGCCGGCCATCGCCGCCAACACCATTTTTCTGATGAAAGAGACCTCGGTCTTCAGCATCGTGGCCCTGGCCGACCTGGTCTACGTCTTCAAGGATATGATCAAGGAAGGGCATTCCAACGAGAACATCTACCTGCTGGTGATTTTTTACCTGGTTCTGATTCTGCCGGTTTCCCTGTTGTTCGGGGTATGGGAAAGGAAGGTGCGCCGTGCTGGGTTCAGCGCTTGACATCTTCCTTTCGGGCCGCAACCTGGCCCGGCTGATGGAGGGCCTGTGGGTCACCCTGAAGATCTCGGCGGTCTCGGTGGGGCTGTCGATGGTCCTGGGGCTTCTGGTGGGCCTGATGATGACCTCCCGGAACCCCTGGCTCAAGACCCCGCCCCGGCTGTATCTGGAGGCCGTCCGGGTCATCCCCATCCTGGTGCTCCTGTACCTGTTCTACTATTTCCCGGCCCGCAACTGGAACATCAACCTCGACGCCACGGTGGTGGCGGTGCTGGTCTTCACCCTCTGGGGCACGGCCGAGATGGCCGACCTGGTGCGGGGGGCCCTGACCTCGATGCCCCTGCATCAGCGGGAAAGCGGGCGAGCCATCGGCCTGACCGAGGCCCAGATCAACCGCTACATCATCATCCCCCAGGCCGTGCGCCGGCTGATCCCCGGGGTCATCAACCTGACCACCCGCATGATCAAGACCACGCCCTTCATCTTTTTCATCAACGTGCCCGAACTGACCAAGGTGGGCCAGCAGATCGTGGAGGTGGTCGGCATGAAGAACGACATGGCCAGCTTCTGGGTCTACGGTTTCATCTTTTTCCTGTATTTCGCCATCTGCTACCCGGTCTCCTGCTTTTCCGTCTACCTGGAAAAGCGGTGGCGGGGCTGACGAAGACGCAACAGCCACCCTGATAAACCCGAGGAGTTCCCCGCCATGGCGGCCGCCCAGCCGGTATTGAAGATAACCGATTTGCATAAACAATTCGACCAGCTCAAAGTGCTCCGGGGGGTCTCCCTGGAAGTGCGCCGGGGCGAGGTGCTGGTGGTCATCGGCCCGTCGGGCTGCGGCAAGAGCACGCTCCTGCGCTGCATCAACGGGCTGGAGCCCATCCAGGCCGGGAACATCGAATTGAACGGCGAATCCATCACTTCCGGCCGGACTCGCTGGAACCTGGTGCGCCAGAAGATCGGCATGGTCTTTCAGAGCTACGACCTGTTCCCCCACATGACCGTTCTGGAGAACATCCTCCTGGGCCCTTTGAAGGCCCAGGGCCGGGCCAGGCGCGACGTGGTCGGGGAGGCCGAATCGCTCCTGGACCGGGTGGGCCTTCTGGACCGCAAGACGTCCTATCCCCGGCAGCTCTCCGGCGGCCAGAAGCAGCGGGTGGCCATCGTGCGGGCCCTGTGCATGAACCCGGAGATCATGCTTTTCGACGAGATCACCGCCTCGCTGGATCCGGAAATGGTCCGCGAGGTGCTGGACGTCATGCTGGGCCTGGCCGAGCGGGGAATGACCATGGTCATCGTCACCCACGAAATGGCCTTCGCCCGGGCGGTGGCCGACAAAATTATCTTCATGGACCAGGGGGTGATCGTTGAAAGCGCGCCCCCGGACGCCTTCTTCGAGAACCCGGTCAGCGACCGGGCCCGTAAATTTCTCAACATCTTCCAATTTGACGGAGTGAAGAAAGAGGAGCAGCACCATGCCGAAAACGATGTCCCCAGTCATTAAGCGCCTTCCCGTCGTCATCCTGGGCCTGATTCTGGCCCTGACCCTGGCCGCCCCCGCCGCCTTCGCCGCCGGGGAGCTGGACAAAATCAAGGCCGCCGGAAAAATCCGCATCGGCGTCTTCAGCGACAAGCCCCCCTTCGGCTATGTCGATGAAAACGGCGTCAACCAGGGTTACGACGTCTATTTCGCCCGCCGCATCGCCAAGGACCTTTTGGGCGACGAGAAAAAGGTCGAATTCGTCCTGGTGGAAGCGGCCAGCCGCATGGAGGTTCTGGAATCCAACAAGGTCGACCTGATTCTGGCCAACTTCACCGTCACCCCGGACCGGGCCAAGCGGGTGGATTTCTGTAAACCATACATGAAAGTGGCCCTGGGCGTGGTTTCGCCGGCCAAGGCCCCGATCACCGACGTGGCCCAGTTGAAGGGGCAGAAGCTCATCGTCAACAAGGGCACCACGGCCGACATTTATTTCGCGGAAAAGCACCCCGAGGTGACGCTGTTGAAATACGACCAGAACACCGAGGCCTTCAACGCCCTGCGCGACGGCCGCGGCGTGGCCCTGGCCCACGACAACACCCTCATCTTCGCCTGGATCAACGAGAACCCGGGCTTCGTGGCCGGCATCGATTTTCTGGGCAATCTCGACACCATCGCCCCGGCGGTGAAGAAGGGCAACACCGAGCTCCTGGACTGGATCAACGCCGAAATCATCGCCTTGAGCCAGGAGAATTTTTTCCACAAAGATTATGAGGCCACCCTTCGCCCGGTCTACGGAGACAGCATCGACCCGGAAACCGTGGTCATCGAAGGCGGCGTGGTGAAATAAGCCCGGCCCCCTCTGACGTTGGAGGCGGAGCCGCTCCGCCTCCAACCATTTCCAGCCCCCCGCACCTCGCCTCCTCCCTCTCTTCGAAACACGAAAAAATCTTCAGGCAATCGCTTCAAAAGCGGGGTGATGAATCGCGGGGGTCTCGGCGTCCGCCGGGGCGCTGCCCCGGACCCCGCCAGGGGAGGGCCCGGCGCGGGCCCTTCCCTGGACCCACCCGCGCCGGGGGCTTTCGCCCCCTGGACCCCCGAAAGGCAATACCGTTGTGTCAGATAGCTGGTCGTAGCGTCGCCACAACTCGCCTGAACGGCTCAAACAAGTGGCGACGCGGTGACGGTTTGGGCTGATAACGCCAAATTCTTTCCGTCGAGATCTTTGGCCGTCGCGGCCTGGCTAAAAATGTCGCCGCAGCGCCAGTTGTTTGAGCCGTACAGGCGAGTTCTGGCGCTGCTTACGGGGACTTGCTGACACAAC
>JAVBLB010000041.1:0-37147 GCA_031553735.1 Candidatus Adiutrix sp. | reverse complement strand
TCTTCCCCCCTGTAGACGACCAAGATGGTCCCGGCCACCCAGACGTTGCGGCCTCGGCCGCCCAGCGACGCGGGTTCGGGGCGGATGCGCCAGCATCCGGTGGGTCCAGGGCTCAGCCCTGGCCCTGGTCGTCGATGAAGCCTTCGGATTCTAGGGTGGGGAGGCCCCATTCGGATTCGGTGTAGGAGGGGTGACGATGGCCGAAATCGAGATAGGAGAGGATGTAGCCGTTGTAGTTGTAGTTCACCAGATACTCGAGATGGAGCGTGACGTCGGAGGAACGGAAGGGGGGCTGGAAGCCGTCGCTGAAATAATAGATGGAGCGGGAGTTGGCCCGCGATTCCACCCGGTAGCGCCAGTGCCAGCCGAATTCGGCCCGTTGGCGCGGGGTGAGGGTGATGACGGGCCGGACTTCGCTCAAGTCCACCGGCCGGGCTTCTTCCGGCAGTTCCTCGTCGGGAAAGAACCAATCGACCGACAGGCTGGAGGACAGGTGGGCCGGGTCGCTGATCAGCGGTCCGCTCAGGTGCAGTTCGTCGCCCCGGGCCCGCCCTATTTTCAGAAAAGGCGGGTCGGCCTCCTCGGGTTGGGAGGGGGGGGTGAAGATTTCCTGCCGCCCGGCGGTGAGGGTCAATTCCCGGGGAGCGGAAACGATCAAGGCGACTCTGATGGACATGGCTTGTCCTCCGGCTTTTTTTTATGATATATTGAGAACTGGCACTGGCGGCGCTGGCCGGTCACGAGGAAATATTGTTTCGGCGGCCTCGGCCCGATGCGGCGGCTCCGGCCTGAAATGTTCGCGAATACAGCCTTGTCTTATATTATACCTGATAGAGCGGTTTTATGCCACCAGTTTACTGCTATCACCACGCGGATGACGATCAGGGTCAGGCCTGCCCGGCCGGAAGTGAATTCGAATGGGAGCAGGTCTCCGCGGATTTGCCCCTGTCCTGCTGCCCCCATTGCGGCGGCCAGGTGGAGCGCGATCTGGGCGCCGCCTCCATCCGCACCAAGAAATTCAACTGCGAGTTGAAAGACCTGGGTTTCACCAAGCTGGTGCGGGTGGACGACGGCGTTTTTGAGAACGTCACCCGCCGCCACGGCGAGGATAAATACGTCGACCGCCGCCGCCCGGAAACTTTTCCCAATCTGAACAAGACGGTCAAGGACTGAACCCGGCCGGGCCGGGCGCCGGCAAGACGTAGTGCGGTCACCCGTCTTGAAAGGCCGTGACGAAACACCGCCCCCCCGGGCGCGAAGGATATTGATGCCGGAAAACAAACCTGACGAATATGAGTTTTCGGGAGCTCCCGACGGGCCGGAGCGCCCGTTGAGAGCCGCTGGCCACATCCCCCGCCGCCGTCCGGTGGTCGCGGTCATCGACGGCCAGGGCGGCGGTTTCGGCGTGGCCCTCATCAAGGAGCTCCGGGCCGGCTTTGGCGACGCCCTGGAGATCTGGGCCCTGGGGGCCAATTCCACGGCCACCACGGCCATGATGAAGGCCAAGGCCAACCGGGGGGCCACCGGCGAAAACGCCGTGCGGGTTTCCCTGGCCCGGGCCGATGCGGTGATGGGGCCCATCGCCGTCACCTGGGCCAACGCCATGATGGGCGAAATCAGCCCCGGCCTGGCCGAGGCCGTCACCAGTTCCCCGACTCCCAAGATCCTGATCCCCCTGTCCCAGGAGGGGATCACCCTGGCCGGCTTCGTCAGCGAACCGCTGCCGCACCTGGTGGCCGACGCCGTCCGCCAGCTGGCCCTGATCGCCTGCGGCCAATAGACGGCCCCGAAGCGCCGGGGGCCGCCGCGTATAAACCCGGATTCAAACCCGGCCCGGCCGGGCTGCTGATTGTCGCATATTGGAGATCTCATGTGTGAAGCAAATGTTTATCTGACCGACGCCGGCGGTGAGGACGAAACGCTGATTTTGGAGGCCGTGGACCGGATCGTCCCCGAAGGGCCGGACTACTGGCGGCTGACCAGCATATTCGGCGAGCAAAAGATGCTGGAAGGCCGGATCAAATCCATGCGGCTGGTGGACCACCGCATCGTTTTCGAAGCCCCGGTGAAATAAGCATGGCCGACAGCGACCGGCCGCCGGCCGGATCGGCCGGGCCCCGGAAGGGCGCCCCAACGCCGGCCAGCCGCGGTCGGGCCGCGGCGGCCGGAACGAAGGCTCCGCCGTCTCCATCCGCCTCCTTCGTCAAAAAGGTGCTGGCCTTTTTTGACGAACGCTACCCCGAGGCCCGTTGCAGCCTGGAGTTCGAAACCCCCTTTCAACTGCTGGCGGCCACCATCCTCTCGGCCCAGTGCACCGACGAACGGGTCAACCGCACCGTGCCCGACCTCTTCGGCCGCTACCCCGACCCGGCCGCCCTGGCCGGGGCCGATCCGGAGGAGCTGGAGAAAATTATCCGCCCCTGCGGTTTCTATCACCACAAGGCCAAAAACCTCCTGGCCGCCAGCCAAAAGATCGTGGCCGAGCACGGCGGCCGGGTGCCCTCGACCCTGGAGGAGTTGGTGAAACTGCCCGGAGTGGGCCGCAAGACGGCCAACGTGGTGCTCGGCAACGCCTTCGGCGTGCCGGGCCTGACGGTGGACACCCACCTCGGCCGGATCAGCCGCCGCCTGGGCCTGACCGCCCGAGAGGACCCGGAACGGGTGGAAGCCGATCTGGCCCTCCTGATTCCCCAAGCCAAATGGACTCTGTTCTCCCACCAGGCCATCGCCCACGGCCGGGCCCTGTGCCGGGCCCGGCGGCCCCTCTGTGAGCAGTGCCCCCTGGGCGCGATCTGTCCTCGCCTGGGGGTGGAGTGACGGAAGGATCGAGGCGATTCAGCTCGGCCAACAAGTTGGTCGAGGGCGCATTGCCCCATTCGGGGCCCGGTATGGTTCCGCCCCTTCGGGGCCTTGCGAGGTGACCTGATGCGGTATTACGTGGTGGACGCCTTCACCGACGCCCTGTTCGGCGGCAATCCGGCCGGGGTCTGCCCGCTGGCGGCCTGGCCGGACGAAGTGCTGATGCAAAACATCGCCCGGGAAAACAACCTTTCGGAAACGGCCTTCGTGGTCAAAAACGGCGCGGCGTATGATCTACGGTGGTTCACCCCGGCGGTGGAGATAGACCTCTGCGGCCACGCCACCCTGGCCACGGCGTATGTTCTGAGCCGTTTTCATGAAGCTGGAACGGTGATGGAGTTCAAGACCCGCAGCGGCCTTCTGCGTGTTGAGAAGCGGGGGGATTGGCTGGAAATGAATTTTCCGGTCCGCCGCCGGAACCCGGTAAAAATTGACGAACGGATGAAAAAGGCCGTGAGCGGGCCCCTCCTGGCCGCCCATGTCGACACGGGCGGCAACCTGATGCTGGAAATGGCCGGCGAGGCGGCGGTGCGGGAAGCGCGGCCGGATATCGCCGAGATAAGCCGAATGACCGAGTATCACGGCGTCGTCCTCACCGCCGCCGGGGGGGACTGCGACTTCGCCTCCCGCTTTTTCGCCCCCCGAATGGGGATAGATGAAGACCCGGTCACCGGTTCGACCCACACCTCGCTCACTCCATTCTGGGCTGAAAAGCTGGGCAAAACGGAAATGAGCGCCCGGCAGCTTTCGGCCCGGGGCGGCCTCCTTCGGTGCCGGCTGGACGGCGAGCGGGTGTCCATTTCCGGCCAGGCCCGGCTGTATCTGGTCGGGGAGCTCCAAATCGAGCCATAATTTAAATATTCGGCCTAAAAATTGGAATAAGCGGGGAGCCGGGAATCAAAATAACTGTCCTCTAACTTTTTTCGCTTTCGATCGTTTTTTTATTGACACGGGCCGCCATTGGGGATATATTATTTTGCATCCAAGGAGAATTGGATATTATGGGCCGCGCCTTGTTTGGGGAAACCTGATCAAGGCGCGGTTCTTTTTTGGCCCTACCGGTCCGGGCGCCTCTCAACGAAATATTGTAGTTTATTCAGTTGTTTGAAGGTGAGGAGGCGATTCGGCCTGTTCCCGGACGACCAAACCTCGGCCAGACCGCTCTTCGGCGGCGCATTGCCCCATTCGGGGCTTGGATATAACTTGAGCCGGCGGCCGCCGCCTGTTATAATCCTTATTTATTCACGCGCGGGCGGCCAGCCGGGAAAACCCGGCGACGGACTGGGGGAAGCGATGAGCAAGGTGGTGTCTCTGGAGGAACTGGCCCGGGTCACAGCCCGGGCCCGGGCTGACGGAAAAAAAGTGGCCCTGGCCCACGGCGTTTTTGATCTTCTCCACATCGGCCATATCCGGTATCTGCGTCAGGCGGCGCAGCTCGGCGACCTCCTGGTGGTGACCATCACCGCCGACCAGTTCGTGGATAAAGGGCCGGGCCGCCCGGCCTTTCCCGGGCAGCTGCGGGCCGAGGCCCTGGCCTCCCTGGGCTTTGTCGATTATGTGGCCGTCAATCATACCCCGACCGCTGAAAACGTCATCCGCGCCCTGGCTCCGGCTTTTTACGCCAAGGGCGCCGAATACCGCGATTTCGCCGCCGACAAAAGCGGCCGCATCACTCTGGAAGCGGCGGCCGCGGCCGAGGTGGGCGCGGAAATGATCTTCATCGACGATCTGGTCTACAGTTCCTCCAGCCTCATTAACCAGCATTTGAGCATTTATTCCGAAGAGTTGACCCAATACCTGGGGCTTTTGCGCCGCCGCCACCGGCTGGACGAGGTCCTGGCCTGGCTGGAAAAAATGCGCGAACTCTCGGTGCTGGTGGTTGGCGACGCGATTATTGACGAATATCGGTATTGCACGCCCCTGGGCCTGTCCTCCAAGGACCCGACCATGGTGGTCCGGCTTCTCTCCGAGGAATGTTTCGCCGGCGGCGCACTGGCGGTGGCCCGGCATCTGGCCGGCTTCGCCGGGAGGGTGGCCCTCTACACCCAGTTCGGCCGGGACCGCGGCGCGGCCGTGCGGGCGGGCCTGCCCCAGTCGGTGGAACTCATCTGCGACGAGTTGGAAGACCGGCCCACGGTGCGCAAGACCCGCCACGTCGATCAATATTCCATGACCAAGTTTCTCGAGGTCTATGACTTTTCCCCGGAGCCCATTCCCCGGGCGGCCGAGGAAGCGGCTTTTTCCCGCCTGGCCGGGATGGTCAAGGATTTCGACGTGGTCCTGGCCGCGGATTTCGGCCACGGCCTCCTCACCGAGCGCCTGGTGGGCCTGTTGTGCCGCGACGCCCCCTTCCTGGCCGTCAACACCCAGGCCAACGCCGGCAACCGGGGCTACCACACCATTTTCCGCTATCCCCGGGCCGACTTCGCCTCCCTGGCCCACCACGAGCTGGCTCTGGCTTTTCAGGACCGCCGGACTCCGGTGCCGGACCAAATGCGCCTGCTGGCTCGCCGCCTCAACCTGGAGACCTTGCTGGTCACCTGCGGCCAGAACGGTCTTAACGCCCTCCGGGGCGACGAATTTGTCGTTTCCCCGGCCGTGGCCGCCCGGGTGGTGGATCGGGTTGGGGCCGGGGACGCTCTGTTCGCGGTCACCTCCCTTCTGGCCCGGTTGGGCTGCCCCCTGGAACTTATGGGATTGATGGGCAATTTGGCCGGGGCCAAACTGGTTGAATCCGTGGGCAATGAAATTTCGGTTACGGCCGATGATTTGCGCAAGCCCCTGACGGCCATGCTCAAGTAGTAACGAATTGGCCTTTATTTTGCTTAACTTCGGGTGGGCGGCCGAAGGCTGCAAAATCCACCCTGAAAGAGAGGCCGGAGGACAAGATGCCCATCCAGGCAAACCCCGCGACAGGCGAGGCGGCGGATCGACAGACCCGGCCCGAGGGGCTTAAAGCCGCGCCCTCGTGGTCCCAGAGCCGGGAGGCGGTGGGTCAGGCCCTCAACTCGCTGGCGATCAGCGACGGAGACGGCCGGCGGCTTTCCCCGGACGAGGCTTTTTCCCGGCTTTTACGCCAAGGGGCGGATCTGCGGGCGGCCAACGGGACCATGTTTTTGATCGGCAACGGGGCCAGCGCCAGCCTGGCCAGCCACCTGGCCGTGGACCTTATGAAGAACGCGGGGCTGAAGACCATGGTCTTCAGCGATCCGGCCCTGCTCACGGCCATGAGCAACGATTACAGCTATGACGAGGCCTTTGCCGCGCCCCTGAAGGCGTGCCTGGCGCCCGGAGACATGCTGGTGGCCATCAGCAGCTCCGGAGCCTCGAAAAACATCGTCCAGGCCGCCTATCTGGCCCGCCGGGCGGGGATCCGGGTGGTGACCCTGACGGCCATGCGGCCGGACAACCCCCTGCGGGGCCTGGGCACCCTGAATTTTTACCTGAACGCCGACACCTATGGCCTGGCGGAATCCTGCCACGGGGTGATTCTCCACCATTGGATCGATCTGGCCGCCCTGGCCGCCCGCTGCGACCGGCTTTAGGGTCCGCAAAGGAAGGGGAAGAATGACGGGCCAGACCACCGGGACCGAACGAGGAGGGGAACGGGGCCGCCTTGAGGCTGAAGGGCTGGACCTTTACCGGCGGCTGCTCTTGGTTCGCCTGACCGAGGAGGCCATCGCCCGGGCCTACCCGGCCGGGGAGATGCGCTGTCCGGTGCATCTCTCCCTGGGCCAGGAGGCGGTGCCGGCGGGAGCCGCGGCCGCCTTGGCGCCCGAGGACGCCCTCTTCAGCGGCCATCGCTCCCACGGCCCCTACCTGGCCCGGGGCGGGGACCTGCGGGCCATGCTGGCCGAGCTCCACGGCCGGGCGGCCGGCTGTTGCGGCGGCCGGGGCGGCTCGATGCACCTCACCGACCCCGAGGCCGGCTTCTGGGGCGCGGTGCCCATTGTGGCCGCCACCGTGCCCATCGCGGCTGGGGCCGCCCTGGCCTTCAAAACCCGCCGGGAACCCCGAGTCGCGATGGTCTTTCTGGGCGAGGGGGCCACCGAGGAAGGCGTGTTCCACGAAAGCCTCCAGTACGCCGCCGTTTGGCGGTTGCCTGTGGTGTTCGTCTGCGAAAACAACGGTTTCTCCGTCAACACCCCTTTGGCCGAGCGCCGGCCGCCGGAGGTCTCCCTCCCGGTTCTGGCCCGCTCCCACGGCCTTTTCGCCGACCAGGGTGACGGCAACGACGCCCTCCAGGTTTTCGATCTCTGCCGCCGGGCCGTGGAGCGGGCCCGGTCCGGCGGGGGGGCCTCGTTTCTGGAATTCGCCACCTATCGCTGGGTGGAGCATTGCGGCCCGGCCGACGACCACCATTTGCCTTGCCGGGATCCGGAAGCCTTCCGGCACTGGAAAAACCGCTGCCCCGTGGCCGCGCTGGAGCGGCGCCTGGCGGAGCAAGGCCTGGCCGAAGCCGGGGAACTGGCCCGGCTTCGGGCCGAAATCGAGGCCGAGGTGACGGCGGCCCTGGCCTGGGCCCGTCAGGCCCCGTTCCCGGACCCGGCCGAAGCCACCCGGGGCGTCCATACTCCGGACCGGGAGGCGGATCATGCCTGAAATCACCTTCGCCGAAGCCGTGCGGCAAGCCACCGACTGGTGCCTGGCCGCCGATCCGGCGGTGATGGTCATGGGTCTGGGCGTGCCCGATCCCGGCGGCATATTCGGGACGACCAAGGGCCTCAGGGAGAAATACGGCCCGGAGCGCATCCTCGATTCGCCCGTGTCGGAAAACGGCCTGACCGGCCTGGCCGTGGGCGCGGCCCTGGCCGGGATGCGGCCCATCGTCACCCACCAGCGGGTGGATTTTCTCCTTTTGAGCCTGGACCAGTTGGTGAACCAGGCGGCCAAATGGCATTATATGTTCAACGGCCGCCAGCGGGTGCCGCTGGTGGTGCGGGCCGTCATCGGCCGGGGCTGGGGCCAGGGGGCCCAGCATTCCCAGAGCCTCCATTCCTGGCTGGCCCACGTGCCGGGCCTGAAGGTGGTCATGCCCTTCACCCCGGCCGACGCCAAGGGCCTCCTCATCTCGGCCGTGGAGGACGACAACCCGGTGGTCTTTCTGGAACACCGCTGGCTCCACAATCTCAAGGGGCCGGTGCCCGAGGGGCCGGAGCGGGTGCCCATCGGCCGGGCCAAGGTGCTGCGGACCGGCGCGGACGTGACCATCGCGGCCATATCCCACATGAGTTACGAAGCCCTGCGGGCCGCCGGGCTGTTGAGGGATCTGGGCGTCTCGGCCGAGGTGGTGGACCTGCGTTCGGCCCGGCCTCTGGATGCCGACACTCTTCTGGCTTCGGTCCGGCGCACCGGTCGCCTGGTGACCGCCGATCCGGACTGGGGCTTCTGCGGCCTGGCCTCGGAACTGACGGCCCTGGCCGTGGAAGGGGCCTGGGACAAACTAAAGGCCCCGCCCGCGCGGGTCACTTGGCCGGACCACCCGCTGCCCACGTCCCCGGCCCTGGCCGCCGGCTTCTATCCCGGTCCGGGGCATATCGCCGCCGCGGCGCTGAAAACGTTGGGACGGCCGGCCCCCCCGGAGCTGACCGCCCCCCGGGGAGCGCTCCCCCACGATGTACCCGATCTGAGCTTCACCGGGCCGTTTTGAGGCTCGAAAAGATAATCGCAACCGAACCCTCCCGTTGGTGTCATGAGATGGAAACCCCAGAACGATCCGACCTTATTAACGAAATATTGACCGCTCCCTTTTCGTTCCTGAAAACCTTACGGCCCGGCAGTGCCGTCTATCAGGCCCTGAAGGAGGCGGTCTGGCGGGAAGTCGAGCGGCTGTTTTCCGCCGAAAAGCCGGCCGCGGTGGACTGCGGCCCCTTCGGGCTGATCCGGGTGCCTTTTTTCAACATGGGCGCGGTGACCTCGCGCCATCTGTTGGAACTGGATTGCCTGGTGGAGTTCAACCTGTTCCGGGCGAACCGGGAACGGTACCAGAATTACCTCGACCTGGGCGCGAACATCGGCGTCCATACCCTCATGGCCCGTCGGTGCGGTTACACGGTCCGTAGTTTCGAGCCCGACCCCATCCACTGCGACCAACTGCGCCGGCTGATGGAACTGAACCCGGACGGCGGCCCGCCCCCGGATATCCGCCAGGCGGCCGTTTCCGACACCGCCGGCCGGGCCAGCTTCTGCCGGGTCAAGGGCAACACCACCAGCAGCCACCTGGCCGGGGCCAAAGCCAATCCTTACGGAGAACTGGAGCACCTTGAGGTGGCCGTGGAAGCGGCTCTTCCCCATCTGGAGTGGGCGGACTTCGTTAAAATGGATGTCGAAGGAATGGAGGCGACGATCCTGCGCGCCACCGGCCGTCGCCTCTGGGAGACCACCGATGCCCTGGTGGAAATCGGCACGGCCGAAAACGCGGCCGATATCTTCGACCACTTTCAGAATCTTGGCGTGAACATCTTCGCCCAAAAAATTGGTTGGGAAAAGGCTGCCGCGTTGCGGGACCTGCCCGTCAACTATAAAGAAGGTGTGGTGATCATTTCCACGGCCGACCGGGTTCCATGGTAAATCAGACAATGTACAACACCACCATACCCTTTACCACCGCCGGGGAATGTCCGATTTGTGGCCGACCCGAGCCCTCCCCGGTTCTGGATCTGCCCGGATTTCCCCTCACCGAGATATACACCGATCATCGGCAACCCCCGGGGCCGGGCCTTCTAGACCAAACTCTGACACTCTGCGAGGACTGCGGCCACGCCCAGCTTCTCCGCCGGGTGACCGCTGACACGCTGTACGGACATCAGGCGGGCTACAGCTTTCGGACTTCTTCCAGCCCCACGGGCCCGGCGGCCGTTGGGTTTTTCTTCGACTTTCTCACCCGTCGCGCCGGTGGCCGGCAATACCGCCGAGCCTTGGATGTCGGGGCGAATGATCTATATCTAGCCCGCAAGCTCCAGGCCCGCGCCGAACGGGTCCTGGCTGTGGATCCCATGCTGAGGCATCTCGAAGTTCGCCTGGAGGCGGGAATCGAAATCATCCCGGACTACATCGAAAACGTGGTCCTGGACGAGACCCCGGACCTCATCGTCTGCAAGGATGTCCTCGAACATCTGGCCGACCCCGTAGCCGTTCTGGCGGCCCTGACGGAACGGGCCGACCATGAGACCGACATTTTCGTCCAAATGCCCATCCTCGACGCCCTGGTGGCCGGAGGCCGCTTCGACCAAATCACGCATCAGCACCTGCACTACTTCAGCTTGCATTCCTTTCAAAAGACGCTTGACCGCCTCGGCTGCCGACTCCTCGACCATGCGGTCAACCACTGGCACTGGGGCACGGCGGTCTTCCATTTCCGCAAGGATCCCTCCGCCAAGCCAGTGATGGCTCCCCAAATCACTCGCCAGGCATTGGAGGAATCTTTTGAGGTTTTTCGCGGCGGGCTGGCGGCCGCCCGCCGGCGCCTGGATCTCCAGGCCGCCCAGGGCCCGGTGTACGCCTATGGCGCGGCCCTGACGCTGCCAGTGACGATGTACTGGCTGGATCTCATGGACGGGCCCATCAAAAATATTCTCGACGATGACGAACGTAAGCGGAGCCGATGGTATCTCAACCTGCCCTACCAGGTTCTCCTCCCCGGGGACGTGGATGACCTGGAGCAAAGCACGGTGATGCTCACCGCCTTCCAGGCCCGGCTGAACCTGATGAAAATAATGGCCGGCTCCATTGTTCAAAAGGCCCGCCATCTCCTGATTCCCGCCCAAAGCCTGTGAGGAAACCATGGACCTGAACCTTTCCGGAAAAAAAGCCCTCATCACCGGCGGGGCTGTGGGCATCGGCCGAGCCATCGCCCTGGAACTGGCCCGGGAGGGCGTTGAAATCTTCCTGACCTCGCGCAACGAAGAGCATATCGCTCGAACTCGAACGGTCATGGCCGAGGCCGGCCTCGGCGATCGGACGACATTCCGCCGCATCGACCTTACCGAACCGGAGGCCCCGGGTCGCCTGGCCGCCGACATGGCCGGAACCTTCGGCTGGCCGGACATCGTGGTTAATAACGCCGGCAGCGCTTTGGGCATCACCGATCCATACTGTTCCCTGGAGGATTGGCGGGCTTTTTTCCGGATCAATCTGGAAGTGCCGCTGGAACTGAACAACCTGTGCCTCCCAGCCATGAAGGCCCGGGGGCACGGTCGGGTGGTCAACATCACCAGCGGCGCCGGCCTGGAAAACAGCGGGCCCGTGCCCTACTGCGCCAGTAAGGCCGCCCTCACCGCCTACACCCGCTCCATGGGTCGAGTGCTGGCCGTTGAGTGCCCGGGGGTGGTCATGACCGCAGTCATGCCCGGTGTGGTAGCCACGGAGGACGGCCACTGGGGCGGCAAACACGCCCTCGATTCCGAGCACGCCAAGAAATATCTGGCTGAGCGCTGCCCGGTGGGCCGTTTCGGTCGGCCCGAGGAAATCGCTCCCCTGGTAGCCTTTCTCTGTTCCAAGCTGGCCTCCTTCTGCCACGGAGGGATCTATCCTGTGGATGCGGGCCAGGCCAAACACTACATGTATTATTCGTATCTGTGAGATAGCTATGAAACTCAGTGACGTTATTGTCGATTTACTGGTCCGGGCGGGGCTGACCGAAGTGTTTGCTGTGACCGGCGGAGCCGTGCTGCATTTGGTCGACTCGGCGATGAGGCGTCCGGGCCTGAAAGTCGTCTTCAACCATCACGAGCAGGCCTCGGCTTTGGCGGCCGTGGCCTATTCCAGGGCGTCCCGCAATATCGGCTGCGCCTTCCTGACCACCGGCCCGGCCGGCACCAACGCCCTGACCGGGCTTCTGGCCGCCTGGCAGGATTCGGTGCCGGTTCTGTTCCTCTCGGGCCAATCCCGCCTGGCCACCACTTCCCATGGCCGGCGGCTTCGGCAGGCCGCCTCGCAGGAATTCGATATCGTCACCTTGGTCAAGCCCATCACGAAATACGCCCATATGCTCACCCGGGCCGAGGATATCCGTTTCCACCTGGAAAAGGCCCTGTATCTGGCCCGGAGTGGTCGGCCCGGTCCGGTTTGGCTCGACATTCCCTTGGACCTTCAATGGGCTGAAGTGGACCCCACGAGCCTCCGGGCCTTCACCCCGCCCCCGCCGGAGCGGCCCGTTTTCGATCTCGCACCGCTTCAAAGGGGCCTTCAACAGGCCCGACGTCCCTTGGTCCTGGCCGGGTATGGGGTCAAGGCGGCCGGGGCCGAAGCGGCCTTACGTTCCTTTTTGGAAAAGACCGGTTGGCCGGTGGTGACCACCTGGGGTCTGGCCGACTTCCTGCCCGCCGCTCATCCTCAGAATCTGGGCCGCATTGGGGTCAACGGCCAGCGGGGGGCCAACCTGGCCGTGGCCGCTTCGGACTTTCTGCTGGTTCTGGGCTCGTCCCTGCTCCCTTCCCTCACCGGCTCCCGGGTGGAACACTTTGCCGAAAAAGCTTTCAAAGTCTGGGTCAATGTGGACCCGGATCAATTGGAGCACTGCCCTGTTCCCCTGGACGCGGCCTATGTGGCCGACGCCGGCCTTTTCCTCCAGGCCCTGGAAGCGGAGCCCATCCCGGCCCCGGCCTGGCCGCCGGACCGGGTGGAGGCCCTCCAAACCTTGAACAGGCTGGATGTTTCCGACAATCAAACCGTGGACCACTACTCCTTTCTTCAAGCCCTCTCGGCGGCTTTGGGGCCAAACGACGGGGTGGTCGTCGACGGCGGAGGCACCACCATTTATATGTCCATGGCCGCTCTGGAGGCCCGCCGGGGGCAGCGCATTTTCTTTTCCACCGCCATCGGGGCCATGGGTTCAGGCTTGCCGGAATGCGTCGGGGTGGCCGGATTTTTCGATCGGGTGGTCTGCCTGGTGGGCGACGGCAGCTTGCAGTTCAACGTTCAGGAACTCCAAACCATCCGGCACCACGAACTGCCGGTAAAAATCTTCGTGGCCGCCAACGGCGGCTATTTAGCCATCCGTCAGTCACAGGACGGCTTTCTGGAAGGCCGGCACTACGGCTCCAGCGTTGAGGGGGGACTGACTTTGCCCGATCTGCGGAAAATCGCGGATGCCTATGGCATTCCCTATTATCGACTCGCCGACCGGGAAGCGGTCCCCGGGATGATAGAGAGGGTGCTGGCGGCCCCGGGCCCGGCTCTCTGCGAAGTGGTTATCGGCCGGAACGTGGAACTGCCCCGACTGGGCTATGACCAAGACGAAGCCGGCCTCCACCGGCCCCGCCCCCTGTCCGATATGTTCCCCTATCTGGATCGCGCGATCCGGGCCTCGCTTCTGGAGGACTGACCTGTGGCTGAAATAGATCTTCTGCGCCTGTACCCTAAAAGCAAGCGGCCCATCGACGAGCGCGGCCGGCTCATCACCGAGGCCCACCGGGCCGAGGCCCGGCGGTTCGGGCGGAGCTATTTCGACGGCGACCGCCTCACCGGCTACGGCGGCTACCGCTACCACCCCCGGTTCTGGACCGACACGGCGGCCCTGTTCCATGAGCACTATGGCCTGGCCGACGGGGACGCGGTCCTGGACGTGGGCTGCGCCAAAGGCTTTATGCTGTATGACTTTCAGCGCCAGTTCCCGGGGTTGAAGCTCCGGGGCCTGGATATTTCCGAATACGCCCGGGAACAGGCCCTTCCGGAAGTGCGGGACCTCATCGACCCGGGCACGGCCGCCGAACTCCCCTATCCTGACGGCTCTTTCGATCTGGTCATCAGCATCAACACCATCCACAACCTGCCCCCGGCCGAGTGCCGGCGGGCCGTCAGGGAGATTCAGCGGGTTTCCCGGAAACACGCCTTCATCACCATGGACGCCTGGCGCGACGAGGCCGAGCGGGAACGGCTCCTGCAATGGAACCTCACCGCCCTGACCTACATGTCGACGGCGGACTGGGAAAAACTGTTCGCCGAGGAGGGATATCGGGGTGACTATTACTGGTTCATCGCGGCCAGCGAGTGAGCTGCCCCGGCGGAGCCCGGCGGCCATCCTGGCCGAGTCCCGGGCCCCGCTGGTGATCGACGAGGTGGAACTGCCGGAATCCCTGGAATGCGGCCAGGTGCTGGTGGCCGTGCTCTACGCCGGGCTCTGCGGATCGCAGATCGGGGAGATCGAGGCGGTCAAGGGGCCGGACCGGTATCTCCCGCACCTGTTGGGGCACGAGGGCGGCGGCCGGGTGCTGGCCGTGGGCCCGGGCGTGACCCGGACCCGGCCCGGGGATCTGGGCGTCCTCCACTGGCGGCCGGGACCGGGGATCGCGGCCGCGCCGCCGCGCTACAGATGGCGGGGCCGGCCCCTGTCCGCCGGCCCGGTGGCCGTGTTCACCCGTTACGCCGTGGTCTCGGAAAACCGTTTCACCCCGGTGGTTCCAAGCCCCGAATGGGGCATTGATCGTCCGGGAACAGGCTCCATCGCCTCCCCGTCATATCTGGACCCGAAAATTCTGCCCTGGTTCGGCTGCGCCGTGACCACGGGCCTGGGCGTGGTCACGGCCGACGCCCAAATCCGGATCGGGGAATCAGTGGTGGTCTTCGGCGCCGGGGGCGTGGGGCTCAACGTGATCCAGGGCGCGGTCCTGGCCGGGGCCTGGCCCGTCATCGCCGTGGACCTTCATGAAGGCCGCCTGGCCCTGGCCGCCGAATTCGGGGCCTCCCACCTCATCAAGGCCCGCCCGGGCGCAAGCGGTCCCGACTCCGGGGCCGAAATCCGGGCCGTCCTGGCCGGTCACGGCCAGCCCGAAGGCGCGGACGTCTGCGTGGATCTCACCGGCGCCCCTGAAGTGGTGGCCCAGGCCTACGACCTGGCCGGCCCCGGAGGCCGGGTGGTGTTGGTGGGGGTGGCCGGACCCGACCGGCCGGCGGTGCTGCCGATCCTGCCGCTTTTGCTGGGCAAAAAGCTCATCGGCTCCCACGGCGGCGAGGCCCGGCCCGAGGTGGACATCCCCCGCTATCTGCGGCTGTGGCGGGCCGGCAAGTTGAAGCTGGAGCAACTGGCCACCGAAGAATACCCCCTGGCCGGGATCAACACGGCCATCGAGCGGATGCGCTCCGGGGCCCTGGCCGGCCGGGCCCGGATCGACTGCGGGGCCGGAGCGGAGGCCCCCCGATGAGCGGCTTCCAACTGGACGGGCACAAGCTCCACTACCACCCGGGCCGGGTGGCCGACTATCTGGAGGGCCGGGAGGTCTGGCCCCTGTACGCCGAGATTTCCCCGACCTCCCGCTGCAACCACCGCTGCCTGTTCTGTAACTTCAACTATCTCGGCCACCGGGGGCACGAACTGCCGCCGGGGCGCCTGTTGACGCTCATCGATGAACTGTGGGCGTCCGGGGTCAATGCCGTGGTCCTGGCCGGGGCCGGGGAGCCGACCCTTCACCCGGACTCTTTGCCGGCCCTCAGGCGCGGCCGGGAGAGGGGCCTGGACCTGGCCCTCAGCACCAACGGCGCCCGGCTCACGGACGAGGATTTGGCGGACCTGGCCGAAAACCTCACCTGGGTGCGCTTTTCCATGGCCGGCGGCACGCCGGAAACCTACGCCCGGGTGCACCGGGCCGGGCCGGAGGAATTCGGCCGGGTCCTGGGCCGTTTGGAAAAGCTGCGGGAACGGCGGGAAAAAACCGGTTCCCGAATGACCATCGGCGTCCAGATGGTCCTCGTCGACGCCAACCAGGATGACCCGGGCAGACTGGCCGACGCGGTCAAAAAGCGCGGGGCCGACTACCTGGTCATCAAGCATTTCTACGACCACGAGGACAACGCCTATCGGCCCGACCTCGCCTTCCGCGACGGCGAGTATCTTCGCCGCCTTACGGATCTGGCCGCCGAGCGCTCCGGACCTAATTTCGCCTTCATCGTCCGGCCCACCGAAACCTTGGACCGGCGCCGGCCGTATCACGATTGCCCGGGGCTGCCTTTCATCGTCTATATCCGCGAAACCGGGGATTTGTTCAGTTGCTTTTCCCACCAGGACGACCCGGCCACAGCCGTCGGGAGCCTCTTGACCGCGGACTTCGCCACCCTCTGGCAAAGCCCGGGCCGGGAGGCGGCTTTCCGCCGCCTGCGGGAAGGGTATGACAAAGACCGCTGCCAGGCCAACTGCCGGCACCACCAGATCAACCTTTGGCTCGACGCCCTGCGCCGGCCGCCGGCCCATGTGAATTTCATCTGAAGGCGGGGAGGCGGATATGGGGAAATCATCCGTACTGGTTCTGGGCGCCAATTCCTTTTCCGGGTCCCATTTCATCGCCCGGGCCCTGGCGGCCGGATACCGGGTGTTCGGAGCCAGCCGCTCCCCGGAGCCGGCCCCGGTGTTCCTGGCCCACCGTTGGAAGCCGGCCGGAGGGTATTCTTTTCACCGGATCGACCTCAATCAGGATCTGGACCGCCTGATGGAGCTTATCCGGCGCGAGCGGCCGGCCTATGTGGTCAATTTCGCGGCCCAGGGCATGGTGGCCGAAAGCTGGCGGCGGCCCGAGGACTGGTTCCGCACCAACACCCTGGCCCAGGCGGCCCTCCACCAGCGGCTGCGGGACTGCGATTTCCTGGAGAAATACGTCCACATCTCCACCCCGGAGGTCTATGGCTCCACGGCCGGGACCATCCGGGAAAACGACGTGTACCGGCCCGCCACGCCCTACGCCGTGAGCCGGGCCGCCGCCGACATGTTCCTGGCCGCCCTCCACCGGACCTGGGGATTTCCGGTGGTTTTCACCCGGGCGGCCAACGTCTACGGCCCGGGGCAGCAGTTGTACCGGCTTCTCCCCCGGGCGGCCCTGGCCTTCCTCACCGGGGGCGTCCTGGAACTGCAAGGGGGAGGAGTGGCCGTGCGCTCCTTCATCCATATCCGGGACGTGGCCGAAGCCACTTTGCGGATCATGGAGAAAGCTCCGGCCGGCGAAATCTACCACCTGGCCACCGACCGTCGCCAGTCCATCCGGGAACTGGTGGCGCTTTTCGCCGCCCTGGCCGGCGCCAGCTTCGAAGAGCGGGTGCGCCTCGTCCCGGGCCGGCCGGGGGAAGATCCGTTATACGCCCTGGACAGCGCCAAGGCCCGCGCCGAACTCGGGTGGGCCGCCGCCGTTCCCCTGGAAGACGGACTTCTGGAAACCCTGGCCTGGGTCCGCGATCACCTGGAAGAGCTCCGGCACTTGCCCTGGGAGTATTGCCATAAAACCTGACCGGGGCGCGGCAGCCGGGTTGAAATATCCGCCGAATTTGGGAGGCCTCTCCTATGAAGATACTCTTCGTCGTTTACGACAATGACGCCTATGTGTCGGTTTTCCCCCTGGGCATGGCCTACCTGGCGGCCGCCTGCCGGGCGGCCGGGCACGAGGTCGAAATTTACAGCCAGGATGTATACCACTTCCCCGACGAGGACCTGACGGAATTCCTGAATCGGCGTTCGTTCGATTTCGTCGGCATCGGCGCCTGCGGCGGCTATTACCAGTACCGGAAGATGCTCTCCCTGTGCCGGGCGGTGCTGAACGCGCGCCGACCGCCCTTTCTGGCCCTTGGCGGCCACCTGGTCTCGGCCGATCCGGAATATTTTCTGGCCAAGACCGGCTGCGGGGCGATCTGCATAGGCGAAGGCGAGGTCACGGTGGTGGAACTCCTGGCCGCTTTGGAAGGGGGCCGCCCCTTAAGCGGGGTCAAGGGGATCGCCTTCATAGACGGCCCGGAAATCCGGCGGACGGAGCCGCGCCCTCTGATTGAAGATGTCGACGCCATCGCCTGGCCGGCTTACGACCTCTTTCCGATGGATCATTACGCGCTCATGCGCATGCCCAACATCGGGCGCGCCGATCGCTGCCTGCCGGTTCTGACCGGCCGGGGCTGCCCCTTCACCTGCAATTTCTGCTATCGGCTCGACCCGGGCTTCCGTCCACGCTCCCCCGAGGCCATCATCGAAGAGATGCGCCACCTGGCGGCGGAATATCACATAACCTATTTCGCCTTCATCGACGAGCTTTTAATGAGCTCGGTCAACCGCACCCTCGAATTATGCCGGGCCTTCCGCGACTCCGGGCTTTCCTTCCGCTGGCAGTGCAGCGGCCGGCTCAATTATGCCGAACCGGAAGTTTTACAGGCGATGAAAGAGTCCGGCTGCGTTTTCATAAACTACGGCATCGAGTCGGTCGACGACGAGGCCCTGCGCCGGATGAACAAGGCCCTGACCACGGCCCAAATTGTCCGGGGCGTTGAAAACACCCTTCGGGCCGGCATCAGCCCGGGGCTGAACATCATCTTCGGCAATATCGGCGAAGACGCAGAATGCCTGCGAAAAGACGTCGAATTTCTGCTGAAATACGACGACCACAGCCAATTGCGCACCATCAGGCCGGTGACCCCGTACCCGGGCTCGCCGCTGTACCACTACGCCATCGAACGGGGGCTCCTGCGGGATTGTGAGGATTTCTATGAGAACAAGCACCGCAATTCGGACCTGTTGTGCGTCAACTTTACCTCGATGACCGACGAGGAGTTTCACCAGGCCCTCTTCCAGGCGAACACGACGCTTATGGACAATTACGTCGACCACTGGCGGCGGGGCAATGCGGAAACCCTGAGTCGGCTGTATCTTGACCAGTGGGACGGCTTCAGAGGTTTCCGCCACACCTGAGAAGTTGATGAGGCGATGCAGTCTGTTCCCGGACGATCATATTCCAGCCAGACCGCTTTTCGGCGGCCCCTCGCCTCATTCGGGTCATTGAAAAGTGCTCTATTCAACCCAGAAGAATATGGACGCGGCGCCATGCACATTCCAAGATTCTCACCATTCATTGTAAACGATTTTTTTCACCATGGCCTGTTGTGCGACCGGGTGGAGGATTTGGAACGTTTTTTCTTGCGAATGCGGGACCAAACCAAGGCGGCCATAGCCCATTATGTGGCCCGCCATTTTTCAGACCGGCGGCCGGCGGTGATTTTCGGCGCGGGAATCGTCGGCCGGCTGGTGTTGGACGCGTTCCGGGAAAACGGAATAACGGCGGAGTGCTTTTGCGACAACAACCCCGCGCTCCATGGCTCGGCCGTCGGCGGGCTGAAGGTGGCGCCTCCGGCCGCGCTGAAAAACCTGGACCGGCCGCGGGTCATAACGGCCGCCGGAAACGAAGGGCGAAGCGGCCGGATCCGGGACCAGCTTCGGCAAATGAACATCAACGGGCTGGAAATATGCAGCCCTTACCACGACGGGAATTCGGGGTTCGGCGACCTGCCGCGGCTCGCCGCCCATATCGACGATCTTCTGCCGCATATGGATGAAATAGCGCAAGTCTGTTCGATGCTGGACGACGAGCGATCGAAGCTGGTCTACCTCAGCGCCCTGAAGGCCGTCGCTCTTTACCCCTTGACGGACAGCGGCTTCGTCAGCTTCCCTTTGTGTGAAAGCGACCAGTATTGGGCCTTGCCCCCGTTCCGCGATAACGCCGGGGCGGTCTATGTCGATTGCGGCGCCTATATTGGCGACACCATAATGACGTTTCTGATGAACAACCCCGGCCCGGTTTCGAAAATATACGCCTTTGAGCCGCTCAAATCGGCCTATGACCTTCTTTCCGACAACGTCGAGGCCATCGCCCGGGCGGCCGGCCTGGACCGCGACCGGATACTCTGCGTCAACCGCGGCGTCGGCGAGAGCGACGCCCGGATCATCAACGAACCGAAGGGCGGGGAATCAGGCGTGATCTGCGGGAACATGCTGTACAAGTTCGAAACCAGGCCCCTGGTGGAGGGCGATCCGGAAAACGATTCCGCCCCCGGCGACGCGCGGCAAGTGGTGGAGTTGGTCGCCCTGGACCACTATCTGCGCGGTCAGCCGGTTTCCATCATCAAAGCCGATGTCGAGGGGTTCGAGCTGGATATGCTGAAAGGCGCGGCCGGCACGATAAAGGCCCACCGCCCCAAGCTGGCCATATGCCTGTATCACCAGCCGCGGGATTTTTTCGAAATACCGCTGTATATTCAAAGCCTGGTTCCGGAATATAAAATGGCGGTCAGGCACCACGCCCCCAGCGCCATGGAGACGGTGCTGTATTGCTGGGTTGACTGATCATTGGAACTTGGTATTTAACCTGTCGCTTCGGAAGCGGAAGCCGGCTGCTGAAAGAAGGTTTCGAAATTCCTCAGGGCGCTGGTTTCCGAATTGAAAAAACCGCTTTCACCCACCAACGGCAGTTCCAGGCAGACGCTGTCCAAATAGGCCCGCTTTCCGTTCCCATTGGCCTTGATGCGCCGCCAGGCGTCGTTGACCCTCCCCTTCCACCAATGGCGGTGGGGCTGCGGCGCCTTGAGGCCGTAAGCCAGCATCTGAACGTCCCAATAGTCTATCAGCCCGTCGCGTCGATGGGCCTCCAGCAGTTTTTCCGCGCCCCGCCGGCTGACGATATAGCCGTCCCCGCCATAGGCTTCGTAATCCAGGCGCAGCAGTTCCTCGACGGCCATGGTCCGGTCGGCGGGCACCGGGCGGTAGCCGGCGACGTTGGCCGGCAGATTGACCAGGCTGCGGCGGTAATTGCAATAGACGACTTCGTGCCCGCGTTCCAATACTGGGGCCAAATCATCGAAGTTGAATCGGTAATAAGGGATGGCGTCCTCTTCCAGCACCAGGGCGAACGGGCGCCCCGTCCCCAAAAAATGTTCCAGCAGCGCCAGATGGGAAATGGTGCAGCCCAGGTGGCCCCGGTCCTCGTCCCGCCGCCCGGGGAAGTGCCGCCCGCCGGCCAGATGAAGGGCCAGTTCACGGGGCAGACCGCGCCCGTTCACGCCGGCAAAGGGCCGGACCTCCAGCCCCGTTCGCCGGACCAGATCGGAACAGCAGCGGTAGCGGGGCGAAGCGGGATCCAGGGTGATCATGAAGGCCGGCGGCGGATCGACCGAATCCTTCCGGTGGGCCAGGCTGACCTCTGTTCGATGGCGCATCAAACGGGTCAAGCCGCACTCACCCGCCTCGGGAAAGGCGGCTTTGAAAAGGTCCAGGCAGTTTGAGGCGGCTTCCCATTCGCCCGCCGCGGCCAGTAAATTCAAAACAGCCATGAAGGCGGACGGCTCGCTCGCTTGGGGGGCGGCCGCCCCCCGGCTTCGGCCGGCGGCGGAAGGCAGCACCTCCGAGACCGACCGTTTCAATTCCTCCAGGCGGGAAAACTTTATCAGGGTCTGGCCGTATTCCAGAAAAAACGGCCACCGGCGGGTTTTTTCCCACATAAACAAACTGAACCTGGCTTCGGCTTCCGGGCTCAGGGCCCGCGCATTCCGGCTGATCAGGCGAACCAGGAAAGCGAAGAAATCAGGAGTGATCCGTTCGGCCAAAGGCGGGGCGACAAAATCAGCCAGCACTTCCAGAGCGGCCGTCAGGCCGTATTGCCGGGCCAGATTTTTAAAAACCAGCTGAATGCGGCCGCGCGGCACTTTTGGCCCTGAGCCGTCGGCCGTCAGGGAGTCTTCGACTTCCAGAACGGATTGACCGCTTTTGAACCCGTCCAGTTCCCGGCCGGCTTCCCGGGCGTATTCCGAGAGGCGGGAAGCCCCCTCTTCAGACAGATACCGGTGGATCAGGCCGGAATAGGTCATTGGCGGTCCACATTCCGCATCCAGGCCAGTTGCTCTTTAAGGGCCTCGATTTCAGATTTATATCCCTCCATGGCCTCCTGGGTTTCCTCCCGGATATATTGGCGCAGCTTCTGTTCGTGCATGGTCGCCGTGTCGGTGGGGTCACTGAACAGCTCCTCCCAGGTTTCAGCCCCGGCCAACGGCGGCTTCAAATCGGGGTTGAGCCCGTGCCCCAAGAGGTGGAAAACGGCCCCCTGGCAGACGGGCAGCAACAGATGGGCCTGGCGCAGGCAATTCCAGAAGGGCAGGCCCTCGATCGCGCTCAGAGACGAAAAGATGCGTCGGCGGTCGGGATGGGCCGGGGCCCGCCAGAGAATGGTGGTCCCTTGGCCTCCGGAGATTGTCGTACAGTAGGATATTTCAGGGTGCCGGTCGTGAACGGCCAGGATGAGCTTGAACCCCGCGTTGGCGTGGGGAGCCGACGGGGCGGGGCCGGTGCCTTCCACGAGCCACACCGTGGAGTCGGTCTGGTGCGGCAAAGTGCGTTCGAAGAGTTCAAACAGACGGGAGAAGGGCCGGTCGGCCCGCATATGAATGAAGTCCCACCGCTCGTTTTCGGCGTCCGGCCCGGCCAGAAAATCGACCGGTTCAACCTCGCGGACGACCGCGTCAAAAGCCTGGGGTTTGGCGCCGACGGGAGACGAAGTGGTGACCACGGTCTTGTGCGGCACGGCCACGCCCATGGCGGCCAACGGGTTCTGTTCGCCCAAATGTACATACGTGTTCGCTTTTCTGAACCAGACCAGTTTATTTATCAGCGACAGCGGGCTGGCCACGGCGGCTCCTTTTCGTCTTCATCTGGCCGAGGTTAATTGACTTTTCAGTTCCAACGACGACCGATAAACGGGATCGCGCTTCAGCTCCATCTCCACGGCGTTGAGAGCTTCGGCCTGATAGCCCAGTTGGACGAGCACCAGGGCCCGGGCGTGGTGAAAGCCGGGCACCCGGTCTCCGCCGTATGGCCGGGCCTGATTCAGAAGGGTGAGGAGGTATCTGTTCTTGGAAAAATCCAGAAAACGATATTGGCCCACCGACGGGCCGCCTTCCTCGTCAAAAATGGGGTTGGCGTGCTGCCGCCCCTTCAAGATCTGATCGACGTTCATTTGCATTTCTTCATGAATCTGTTTTTTATACCGCTCCATGAGGATGTTCACCGTCATCTGACACAGCCGATCCTGCTGGTCCAAAGGCAGCCGCGATTTGCGAATGGCGATCAGGTGGAATTCGATGAAATTGATGTACGGCCAGATTCCACCCAGGGGCTTGGGCGCCTTGTCGCTGTGTTCCATGGCGTGGATGCGTTTGTAGCGGTCGGCGTAATTCTGGTCCCGGTAGGTCGGTATTTCGCGGAAGTACAGCGGCTCGGCGATTTGGATGAACGGGCCGGACAGGGCCAGGGTGGCCAGGGCCACGTTGTCGTCGGCGGCGCTGCCCTTGGGAATCATCAACTCGACGTCTTCCAGGTAGGTCCGCAGCCGCATAAGCCCATAAAAAGCGGTGCACATGCCCATGGCCCCGACCACCTTCAGAAACCGTTCCCCCGCATCCGGCCCGGTCAGGTCAAAGTCGTCTTTATACACCATCATTTCCGTGCCGTCAGGCTGGTGAAACCGGCAGTGGCTGTAGGACAGAACCGCCGTCGGGTTTTCTTCGAGGGCCTTGACGCACTTTTCCAGATACCGCGGGTCCCAGAAATCGCTGTGCGAGGTGTAGGTCACATACTCGCTGCCTCCGGCGCAATACAAGCCGCGGGCCAGGCTGAAAGAAAGGCCCATATCTTTATGGTTGCGGTAGTATTGAAAACGGGGATCCCGATCTTCATATTCGAGGCAGATGGATGCCGTTTCATCTTCGGATGCGTTGTCGGTGATGATGACCCGAAAATCGGTGAACGTCTGTTCGGCAATGGAAGCCAACCGGCGGCGCAGGGCCGCCGCCCCGTTGCGCACCGGCAGATTGATCGACACTTGAGGATGCGTTTTCATTACGTTTCCTGCGGCATCACTTTCTGGCCGGAAGCCCGGCCGGGAATCTCGATGAAAAGACGGGCGGAGGCAATCACTTTTCAGGCCTCTTGACGGGCGGCGACGACGGGCCGACGGTACTCCGGATCAAACCCGTAGCATTTGCGGCAATGATTGAGAAAGCCGTTGTCGCAATCACCCAGTATGTAACGAACCAGTTTCTGTTTTACAGCCACTTCCAATGAATCGGGCGCAGCCAGGTCGATACAGTCCCCCGGAGCGTTCGGGGACCGGCCGCATAGTTCGGCGCTCCAGGTTTTGAAGCAGGGATAAAATTTCCCATCCGCCAGCCCCCGGCAAGCCTGGTTGCGACATCTCAAATAATGGCCTCTCAACTGTTCGTGAGAGAGCGAAGCCAACCCCTCCTCCCGGCAGTGATGCAAATTCCAGGCCGGCTTGCTGACAGTGTGCGGACAGCCCCGGCGATTGAGGGTTTCCAGGGTGCGGGCCAGCTTGCCGGCATAGCCCGGTATCCCGGCTTCGGAATAATCGCTGACTGAAAAGTCCACCCCATGTTCCCCGCAGAGATCCAGAAGATCAGGCTTGGGGACGATGGTGCCATTGGTGATGATGGTGATTTTATAAATCCGGGGGCGGTAGCGGCGGCCGAGGTATTCCAGATACCGCGGCAGGTCGGGATGCAAAAGGGGCTCCCCGCCCATTAAAAAAAGCCGATGCTGGTAATCGACATACGTGAAAAACGTGTCGATATCCGATTGCAGGCTTTCCAGGGAAGGGGTTTGCGGGCGCGCCATCTCAGTGATGAGCATACTGCAGTCACGGCACTTGAGCGTGCATCGCTGCGTCAGGGACACATCGGTGGCCGGCATGAAAACCCGTTTGTGTTTGTGCCAGTGATAAAAGGTCAAAAAATCCCGGTACGGCCAGAAGTCGCGATACATCCTCAAGCCGAGGGAACGCAGCTGGCCGGCCACTTCCGCGTCGTTCCAATAGAAAATGAGTATTTTGCCGTCGAAGCCGGCCAGCTTTTCCGGCGACACGACCGGGCGCCCGCCGGCCGTCGAGGCGCCATGCAGCCGCCGGTCGTTGTCGAACACTCCGGCCAGAAGGGGCTCGAATCCGCCCGCGTTGCCCAAAAAGGTTTCTTCCCGCATGGTTTTGGAGCAGGCGAAACCATAGACCCGTCCGCCTTCCAGGGCCCGCTCCCATTCTTCGAATAACTGCCGATCATTCTCCAGCTCTCTGGGCAAGGCGTCAACTTTCTCCGGTTGCGGCCGGAACGGGGATCGATCCGCCTCGGCTCGGTTGAAGAGACGGCGAAACGTGACGGGGACGGCGGAAAACGGCCTCAGGCGTCCGCCAGCAGATAGGGATTCATCTTCAAAAAGCTATAGCCCAGGCGCCCGTCCTGGCCGGGAGCATAACCGGGATAATATTCGCGCCGCAGGTCAAGATAGGCGGCTTGAAGTTTTTTCTCCTCCTCGGTTTCGACCCAGTCGCCCCGGACCCGGCGCCACATCTCCTCGACCGAGGCCCTGATTTCTTCGGGACTGTTTTCCACAAAATCCACCCCGGCCTCCTCAAAAAAAGCCGGCAGGTAACAGCTCTCCAGGTGTCTTTCAAAAACCTCGCGGATGGACAAAAACCGGCCCTCGCGCCGGCCCCACATTTTTTTGAAAATGACGACGGCCCCGGGCACCAAAATCGTATGCGCGGTATATTGGCACATATTGACGTACAGCAGGGGGCGGTGGGCCATGCGGGCCATCAGGCCCAGCCCGGAGCCCGAACTGACGTAGAAGAGGCATCGCGCGCTCAGATACAGATCCAGGAACTCGGTTCGCTCACCGGAACAGGCATAGTCCAGTATTTCCCGCTTCTCCGTCTCCAGTCGGCTCGCCGCCATGAAGCCCAGGCGGATGGAAGGCACGGACCGCTCGGCCAGCCACTCCATGGCCGGCACATAATTTTGAATGTCCATATTGCGGTAGGAATTGTGCATCCAGTGGTTTGGATCATGGGTGCCGCGGGTATACGTATCGTCCCGTCCCAGAAAACAGACAAACTCCCGGTCCTCGAGACCCTTGGATTCCAGCCACCGCCGGCCGGCGGCCCGGTCTTCTTCGCCGAAGGCAAAGGGCAGAGGCTCGGCCGGGTCGGTTACTTCCCCCAGGCCGTCATCCCGCCAGTACCACTCCCGGAGGTCGATGAGATGCCGTGAGTGCCGGGGGGGGGTAATATTGGGGACCAGGGCGCCGTGGCCGCTGAGATTGTCCAGGTCGGGCGCGTAATAGTCGAATCTGAGCCTGATTTTCGGGTGACTCCGCCTATGCCCCGACCGGGCGCTCAAAATATTGTAGGCGACCAGCACGGCCGGGCTGATGATGAAACGCTGCCGCCAAAGGCGGGTCAGGTATTGGTTGGCTTCGGCCCGGGGCGGAAAGGCCAAGAGCAAAGGCGGCTCCGCCAGGGCTTTCCTCAGCCTGATCAGCAGCAAATGAGTGTTCTGTAAATAATGGCCGATGGCTTGGGCCATGAAGCCCACCACAAAGATCATCACCCAGGGCTCCAACAGTTCGACGGCCTGGGCGATGACCAGCCCCAGCCGTTCCAGCCCGGCCCGGTCGTCGTCGGCTTCAGCGGTTTCAAGCGCTTCGGTCAGTTTTCGCTCAAACAGATTTCTGACCTCCGGGCCGGACAGGGCCGCGGGCTGTAAACAGCCCGCGCACCGTATCTCGGGCGGGGAGGCGCCCCGGCGGGCGGGTCCGAGGGCCGCCTCGGAAACGCTCCCGCGGAAACGATGCCCGCATTCGGGGCAGACCAAGTCGAAGACCAGGCGATTTTCGGCCAGAGCATCAATGCAAATATCCAACGGCGTGAAATACCGTTTGTGACAGGGGGGGGCCGTCGAGGTCATATGCAACCACCATCTCCATGAATTGAGAATACACCAAAGCCGCGCGGTTGGAGCCGGTATTCGCCGCCCTGACACTCTCTTATCGCTCTTCAACCGAAACGCCTTGAATATATTCCTTATAAAGACGCACGTCAAGGCCGGTCCGGGAGCGCGCCCGCCAAGAGGTTGGCCTTCAACGGCCGGAAACTTTTTAGAACGTTTTTTTTCAATTTAGGCGTATGGCCCTTTCGAGATATCAGATGGCACGTAAAATGCTATATTGACATGAGGGGTGGGAAAAATATAATGCTTCGTAGTTCTCGACGCCCCGGGAAAAAGACGAATCATCGCCACCTTTTTATTAAAAATTAATGACTTATCCCTTCGACCCAAGGGTGGGCCCGGCGACCCCGGAACAGTCAAGAGGGCACCGGGAGCGCGGCGGGGACCGCTTCGTTGGCCCGTCAAAACGACGATAGCGGAAAGAGAGGAATTCTTTGAACTGCTTGATACTGGTCCCCTCCTACCGGGACTTGAGGCATTATGTGTACTCGTTTCCACTGGGGCTGGGTTATATCGCCGCGGTCCTGAAGATGACCCCCGGACTGAATGTCTTCACCCTCAACCTCAACCACCTGGAAGGCGACGAGACGGAACACGTGCTGGCCGCGATCAGGCGCTGGGGCATAGAGGCGGTCTTGGTCGGAGGCCTGTATCTCGATTACCGCGGCATCAAGGCCGTGCTGTCGGCGGTCAAGGCCCATGACCGCCGCATCCACACCCTGGTGGGCGGCCTGATCGTCACCGGCGACCCGGAAGCGGCCATGACCGCCCTGGATGAGGCCGATTATGGGTTGATGGGCGAGGGAGAGATCAACACTCCGGCCCTGTGTCTGTGCCTGAAAAACGGCGATGATCCGGAAACGGTCGGGGGGCTGATCTACCGGAAAGAGGGACGCCTTCATCGAACCCGGCCTCAGGCCGAAACTCCCGACCTGTCGTCGCTGCCCTGGTGCGACTACGAGGCTTTCGGCCTGGATCACTACCTGGACCACAGCCTGATTTCGTCCGGGCAGTCCTGCATGTTCGCCTCGTACCCGAGCCGGACCGTGCCGATAATGTCCAGCCGCGGCTGCCCGTATCACTGCACGTTTTGCGCCCATCCCACCGGCTCCTACCGGGAGCGGTCGTTGGACGATTTTTTCGCGGAACTCGATTATCTGGTGGGGCGGTTCCGCATCGAATACGTCGGGGTCTATGACGATCTGCTCGGCCGAACCGAAGAACGGCTGAGCGAATTCTGCCGGCGCATCCGGGACTATCGGCTTTTAGGCTGGACCAGTTCTTTCCGCATAGATCAGTTGACCAGGGAAAAGCTGGCCATGATCAGGGACAGCGGCTTTAAAACCCTGGGGCTGGGTCTGGAAAGCGCCAGTGATCCGATTCTGAAAAGCATGAAGAAGGGGCTGACGGTCAGGGAGTTGGAAGAGGGCCTGGAGATGGTCCGGCAGGCGGGCTTGAAAATCATCGGAAATTTCATTTTCGGCGATTCCGAGGAAACCGTCGAGACCAGCCGCGAAACCATAGACTGGTGGTTGCGGCACCCCCAGCACCAGATCAACCTCGCGCCCATCAGGTGCTACCCCGGGTCCCCGCTGTATTGGCGGGCCGTGGCCGAGGGCCGCATTCAGGACCCGGTCGAGTTTCTGAAAAACGGCTGCCCGGAAGTCAACGTCTCGAAAATGACGGATGATGAATACCAGGAGCTGGTGCGGGAAAAAATACCGAGCTTGATGAGGACTCATGGCGCCCGGTATCCCGACTTCGAACAGTGGGTTGTCCGGAAGACCCACCCCGGCCGTCACGCCGTGGACGTCGACTGCCTCTGCGGCCACTGCGGGCGGGTCAGCCGTTACCGCAACATCGACATGTACAGAATCGCCTGGCTGGCCTGTCATCACTGCGAAACGCGGCATGTTTTTCCCGAGCCGAAAAAACTGGTCCCGGACGTGATAAGCGGCTCTATCGATTATCTCCTCGAGAACCACGGCCAGGTCGGACTGTGGGGCATCGGGGGGCTTTTTAAAAAGGTCATCACCCCGGAGATGGCCTCTCGGCCCGGGGTACACCTGCTGGATGGACACTCCGGCGGCCAATACGGATCAAAAACGGTGGAGCCGCCGGAGGCGGTCAGCGAACACGGCCTGGATCTCATCGTCACCATGCCCGAATTTTCTCCCAATTACCGGGAGATCTCCCAACTGGCCCGGGAACGATACGGAGTGGAAACGGTCTTGACTTTCAGCGACCTTCTGTCCGCGGATCCATCGGCCCATCTCGGACTTCAACCCGCCCGTCAATAATAGGGGGCAGCGCATGTCGATTTTTTTCATCGCGGAAATAGGCATCAATCACAACGGCGACCTGGCATTGGCGAAAAAGCTCATTGATACGGCCAAGAGCTGCGGCTGCGACGCGGTCAAATTCCAAAAAAGAGACATAGACCTGGTCTACACCCGGGAGATGCTGGATTCTCCCCGGGAAAGCCCCTGGGGCGCCACCCAGAGAGACCAGAAAAAAGGGCTGGAATTCGGGCAGGCCGAATATGAGGCCATCGACAAACACTGCCGCCAAGTGGGCCTGGAGTGGTTCGCTTCGGCCTGGGACATCAACAGTCTCGAATTTTTGGATCAGTTCGGCTGCCGCTGCGCCAAAGTGGCCTCCGCCATGCTGCCGGACGCCGCCTTTCTTCGGGCCGTGGCCAAGCGCGGCCGGCATACTTTCATCTCCACGGCCATGAGCACCATGGAGCAGATATCCGGCGCCGTGGATATTTTTCGGGCGGCCGGCTGTCCTTTTGAATTGATGCACTGCGTGGGGGTCTACCCCATGGCGCCCGAACAGGCCAACCTCCGGTGCATCGAGACGCTTCAGGAACGTTTCCAATGCCCGGTGGGCTACAGCGGGCACGAATCGGGGCTGGCCATATCCTATGCCGCCGCCGCCCTGGGCATCAGTTCCCTGGAGCGCCACATAACGCTCGACCGGGCCATGTACGGCTCCGACCAGGCCGCCTCCCTCGAGCCTCTCGGGCTGCGGATGCTGGTCGGGGCGGTTCGCAAAATCGACCTGGCCTTAGGCGACGGCGTCAAGCGCGTGCTCCCGGACGAGGAACTGTCGGCCCGGAAGCTCCGGGGCCACCTCAAACTGGGCTGACCCCGAGATGAGCATCCCCCGCCATAAACCGCTTCGCCGGGCCGGCCGCAAACGCGGGATCGCCGGGTTCGGGCGTGAAGAGGGCCAGCTCTCCGGGCGGCTGGACGAACTGGCCCGACGGCTTGACCGTTTGGACGGCGCCCTGGCCGCCCTTCTGAAATTCGAGGCCTGGCGGGTCATCAATCCGGGATTCGATCCGAGAAGCCTGAATCCCGCCCTGGCCGGGGTCGACCTGACCCGGCTATGGCGCGACTACGATTTCCGGGCGGCCCAGAGGCCGATGGTCGATCTTCTGACCGACGAAATCGTCCACCTGGTTTGGCACGATCAGTCCCTTTCCGTCTCCGAAGCGCTGAACGTCCTGTCGGCCAATCATGAAATGACCGTCGGCAAGAGAGCCTACTGCTTGAGCCGGGTCATCATCTATTGGACGGCCAATCAATTTTTCGCTCCGGATTTCGATATCCTGAGCCAAATTGACCGCTTTGAGCGGACCGAGGGGGCGTGGCGCGGCTTCGAGTTCACCTGGGCGGAAATCATCGGCTGGCTGGCCGAGCACGGGCATGAAGACCGGGCGGCCGAAATCTTGAAAAAGCATCGGCGGCTTTCCGACCTCCGGTTTCTAGACGAGTACCTCCCGGCCGCCCATTTCGCCCACCGCCAGGGCCTGAGCAATGAGCGCATCAAGCGGTCACATGACTTGTACGCTTTTTTTCTGCGCTCCCAGACGGACGATCTGTGGTCCGAACTCTTCGGGGCCGGCTCCATCGCCCTGGTCGGCAACGGTCCGGCGGAAAAAGGCCGCCGAAAAGGCCGGGAAATCGACGGGCACGACCTGGTCATCAGGTTCAACGATTTCAAATTGCGCGGCCACGAAGAGGATTACGGCCGGCGGGCCGACGTCTGGGCGACCAATTACAACATAACCGCCCGGCCGGAATCCTATGGGAGCATCAGGCGTATCGTGGCCATGCTCTCGCCCTGGGAGCACCGCTATCAGCCGGCTCTGGTCGACAGCCTGCTTTCGGTCTCCGGCCGGGGGCGCAAGCGGCTGATGTGCTTTTCCCGCGAGGCCCGCCTGTTCTGCTGCGCCGAGTATCCCGAAATAAGGAAACCGTCCAGCGGTTTTGAGTGGCTCGCGGCCCTCAAACGCCGCCGCCCGGATTTCCGGACCGAAGACGTCTATGGGTTCTCCTTCAAGGAGGGAGTCAAAGACGCCCACCATTTCGACCATTACTACACTCTCACTGACGACCGGTCCACGATTCACGATTTCAAACGGGAAGAGCTTTTCATCAGGCGGCTTTTCGGGCTTGGAGGAACGAGCCGTGCCTGAACCGATCGCCGGAATGAGGCACGTTGGGCTGGTGGTCAGGGATTTGCCCCGCATGGCCGAATTCTATCAACAGGCGCTGGGGCTGCGAGTGGCCGTCGAAGCCCGCGAATCCGGCCAGCCCCTGGATACCTTGCTCCCGCACCCGGACCGGGAAGGGGCGCCTGATTCGGCCGGCCGGCCCGACCCGGGCGGGGTTCGGGTTCGAACGGTCAAAATGGCGGCGGGCTTCTCCGACGGCCCAATGCTGGAACTCCTGAGCTTCGAGGCCCCGCCCTGGGACGGCGCCCCGGAGGCCCGCCCGCCCTTCCACCGCCCCGGGTTTACCCATCTGGCGTTCACGGTGAACGATCTGGACCGAGTGATCGCGGCGGTCGAACAGGCCGGAGGCTTTTGCCTGTCGCCGCCGCAACGGTCCGCTGACGGCCGGGTCCGTCTGGTCTTTGCCCGGGACCCTGAAGGCAATCTTCTGGAGCTGGTCGGCGAAGAGCCCGCCCGGGAAAGGGAAGGATGAACGATATGTCGAAGATCTGTCAGCGCTTTTCGGTAGAGGGGAAAAAGGTGCTGCTGACCGGAGCCGCCGGCGGACTGGGCCTGGCCCTGCTGCGGGGTTTTTTGGAGGCCGGGGCCACGGTCCTGGCGGTGGCCAGGCGTCCCGATGCGGATTGGCATGGCTTGACGGCCGAATACCCGGACACCTGCCGCCCCTTGAGCTGTGACCTGGGGGAACGGGCCCAGGTCGAGGCCCTGGCCGACGTCGCGGCCGAAAACCTCAGCGGCGGCGACGTGGTGATCAACAACGCCTCCATCTGCCCCCACGTCGACCGGGGCCACTACGACCTGGATCTTCTTCGACAAACGCTGGCCGTGACCTTCGAAGCGCCCTATATCCTGTGCGGGCGCCTGGCCCCCGTCCTGGCCGGGCTGGGGGGCGGCTCCATCATAAACATCACCAGCATGAACGCTGAAAAGGCCTGGCCCGGCAATCCGTCCTACATAACGGCCAAAAGCGCGCTGCGCCTGTTGACCAAGGCCCTGGCCCGGGATTTCGGATCCGGCGGGGTCCGAGTCAACAACCTCTGCCCCGGCTATGTCCGTACCCGGCTGACGGAAGGCAGCTTTTCCGACCCGGCCGCCTATGAGGAAAGGCGCGATCGCACCATGCTGGGCCGTTGGGCCGACCCCGAAGACCTGGTCGGGCCGTGTATCTTTCTGGCTTCGGAAGCTTCGGCCTACATCACCGGGGCCGATCTGCACGTGGACGGAGGCTGGATGGCCAAGGGGCTGTAAACCCGCCCAATCAAAGATTTTCATGACCCGGAGGATTCATGGCCCTCAATGGACTGGGAACGATCAACATCGAATTGACCAGCCGCTGCAACAAGAACTGCTGGATGTGCGGCCGCCGCAAGGTGGACCGGGAATATCCGGAGCTGGCCCTGGAGTATGGCGATATGGATTTCGCCCTGCTCGAGGTGATCGCCGCGCAGATTCCGCCCCGGGTGGTGGTCCAGTTCCATCGGGACGGCGAGGCGCTTTTGTATCCGGAGTTCGGCCGGGCGGCGGCCTTGTTCGGCGGGAACATCAGAAACATCGTCACCAACGGCAAGTTGTTGCTGGACAAGTTCGACGAAGTGGTTGACAATCTGGAAACCCTGTCCGTCTCCATTTTTGAAAACGACCTCGAAGCCCGGGAGCAACTGGCCGTTCTTGAAGAATTTTTGGCCAGAAAAGGCGCCCGCAAGCCCCACGTCACTCTGCGGTTGATCGGGGAAGTGGACTCGGCGCCCTATGAGAAGTTTGGCCTGCCGTTTGTCCGCCGGGTGATGCACCACCCCCTGGGCAGTTTCGGCTATGTCAAGCGGTCCCCCTGCCTGCCGGAGATCGGCATCTGCTGGGATTTTCTGCAGCACCCCTGCATCAACCGTCAGGGGAAAATGTCCATCTGCGTCCGCTTCGATCCCAAAGGGCTGGGGGTGCTGGGCGATTTGCGGCGCAATACCCTCGATGAGCTTTGGAACGGGGAGAGGCGCGGGGCCTGGCTGGATCTGCATGTCGCCGGCCGCAGAGACCAGGTGCCCCTCTGCGCCGGCTGCGAGTTCTGGGGGGTTCCCCTGGCCCCGTGAACTGAAGGGCTTGCTTCCAATTTGTGGATTTTGGCGAGTCGACGAAACCGCGTCAACAGGCAAGCCCGGCCCTCTGTTGACCATCCCGTGAGCGCGGGGACCGCGCTTCAGCCCGAGAGAACATGGACTATCTGCAAAGCGTGTATAACGAGAACAATAAGCCCCGCACCGGCTATCCCGGTCTCATGACCGCCCATCTGGCCGGACGGCTGGGCCTGGCCGCGGGCGACACGCTGCTGGAAATCGGCTGCGGGCGGGCGGAATTTCTGGCCGGCTTCGCCCGGGCCGGGTTATTGGTGTCCGGAGTGGATATGTGCCCCTCAGCCCTGGATCACGCCGAAGGCCTGGACATCAGGCTGTGCGCTTTGGGCCGGGAGCCGCTGCCGTTCGCTGACGGAACCTTCGACGCGGTTTTTTCCAAATCTCTGCTGGAACACCTTCCCGTTCCGGACGATTACATGCTCGAAGCCCTGAGGGTGCTCAAGCCCGGGGGCCTTCTGGTCACCATGACCCCGGACTGGGAATCCTGCCATCAGACCTTTTATGATGACCTCACCCACGTCAAGCCCTACACCGTGATCAGCCTACGTCGACTGTACGAGATACACGGGCTCAAAGCGGCCACTGTGGAAAAATTCATCCAACTGCCGGTGGTGTGGCGGCATCCGGCCTTAAAACATATCTGCCGCCTGATCGCTCCCTTCGTGCCGGTCAGAACGCAGCTGAAATTCCCGCGCTGGTCCCGGGAATTGATGCTTCTGGCCATCGGCCGGAAATGAGGGCTTATGAATATCATTCCGGGCCTCGTTTGGGCCATCATTCCGGCCCGTTCAGGCTCCAAAGGGGTGCCGGACAAGAACATTCGCCTTATCGGCGGACACCCGCTTTTAACCTGGAGCATCATGGCCGCCCGCCGGTCCCGCCATATCAGCCGGGTGCTGGTGAGCACCGACAGCCGGCGCTATGCCGACTTGGCCAACCAATACGGCGGAGAAACGCCCTTTCTGCGGCCGGCCCGCCATGCGGCCGACGACTCGCGGGATATCGACTTTTTACGTCATGCCCTGATGTGGCTCCATGAACATGGCGACAGCCGAATCCCCGAGTACCTGGTCCACTTGCGGCCGACCACCCCGTTGAGACGGCCGGAAATAATCGATCAGGCCATTGAGATCATTCTCAGCGATCCAGACGCCACCTCCCTGTGTTCGGCCCATGAGACCTATCCGCCCTGCAAATATTTCCAACTCAATGGGGACGGCACCTTTTCCGCTCTCCTGGGCGAACAATACATCAGCCTGCCGCGGCAGCAGTGTCCCCGGGCCTACAATCCGGACGGCTACGTGGATGTGTTGAAAACCGAACAGATCCTGACCGGCGAGGGGCTCTACGGCCACAGGCGCCTGGCCTTCATCAGCCGGCCGACGCCCGACATCGACACGGAAGAGGACTGGGCCAATCTCGAAAGAGATCCCCTGGTCGCCGAGTTGGCGCCGGTGCTGTTCGGATCCGGCGATTGACGAGCGCGTCCCGGAAGTGACTTTTACGAGGCGGGGCCATATCGGGAGTGAACGCATGGTGGCGGCGTATCGGGAGCGGCTTGTAAACGATCCGGGGCTCCGGGTGGCCTCGTTCGACGTGTTCGACACCCTCATCCAGCGGGTGACGGCCACGCCGGGGGAGGTCTTCGCCCTTCTGGAGCCGCGCGTGGCCGCGCTCACGGGCGGCCGGCTGCGCACCTTCCAGACCGCGCGGACCCTGGCCGCCCGCCTGGCCCGGCGGAATCTCCCCCGCCGCGACAGCGACAACACCCTGGCCGAAATATACCGGGTGCTGGTCGACCTGGACCTGCTGACGGCCGATCAGGCCCGCGCGGTCCGGGATTGGGAAATCGCGGCGGAAAAGAAGGTCCTGGCGCGGCGGGAGGCCGGGTGCCGGTGCCTGGCCGCGGCCCGGGAGCGGGGCCTGCGGGTGGTTTTGGTGTCGGACATGTACCTTCCGGCCGATACGGTGCGGGAAATACTGGCGGACCTGGGCATGGCCGATTATGACGCCCTGTACCTGTCCTCGGCGGAGCGGGCCACCAAATATTACGGCGGCCTGTGGGACCTGATGCTGGCCCGGGAAAGCGCGGCCCCGGCGGAGGTCCTCCACCTGGGCGACCACGAGATCAGCGACGAAAAGGTCCCGGCCGGGCGGGGCCTGAAAACCTTTCGCCTGCCCCCGGCCCGGGAGGAGTATCGGAGCCGCCCGGCGATCAAAAACCTTCACGACAAAGGGTTTCCGGATTCGGCCTTCCCCGCGCCGTCCCTGTTTCCGGCCCTCACGCAGGGCCTGACTCAGGCCCGCTTTTTCGCCGATCCGGATCAATCCCCGGCCCCGGACAGCCTCTTCGGCGGCGACGCCTTTCATCTGGGGTATGCGGCGCTGGGCCCGCTTCTGGCCGGCTTCAGCCTCTGGCTGGCCCGGCGGGTTCGCGAGGATGGGGTGGGTGAATTGTTTTTTCTGGCCCGGGACGGGTCGGCCCTGAAGCGGGTGTTCGATATCCTGGCTCCGGAGACGGCCCCCGCCGTCCAGACGCACTATTTGTACAATTCCCGCAAAACCACTCTCCTGGCCGGCCTGTGGGACGCGGGCGATATTTTGGAAGTGGTCATGGGGTATTTCCTGCCGGTCAGTCTGGCTCGCTATCTCGACGACAAGTTCGGGCTCGCGGCGGGCGAAGCGCCCCCTGAACTTTTTAAAAAACACGGTCTGACGCCGGAAACCGTGGTGAGCATGGCCGACCGGGACCGTTTCCTGCCGCTGGTTCTGGATCTGGCCCCGCTGATGTACCAGAAGGCGGCCCAAACCCGGGCGGCCCTGAAGGCCTACTGGGCCGAGGCCGGCTTCCCCGGAGATCGACGGCCGGCGGTGGTGGATGTGGGCCTCTCGGGCTTCATCCAGGCCGCCATGGCCGACCTGACGGAGCGACCCGACCTGGCCGGCTATTACCTGTTCCTCGACCAGCGGGCTTCCCGGCCCCACCGGGAAGGACGGCGGATGCACAGTTTTTTCGAACCCTTTATGGACAAATTTTCCGCCCAGTTCAAACACAAATACCAGCCCCACTATTTTGAGAGCCTCTTCAAACCCGGGGACGAGGGCTCCCTGGACCGGGCCGAGCTGGACGAAAACGGGCGGCCGCACCTCATCTTCCGGCCTCTGACGGATTCCCGCAACCGCCGCACGCTGCCCGTCATCCAGGACGGGGCCGCGGCCTTCGCCCGCGACCTGGCCGCACATTTCGGGCCCTGGCTGGCCGACCTGCCGGTCAACCCCTACAGCGCGGCCCGGCCGTACCTCACTTTTTTCGACCGGCCCACCGCCCGGGACGCCCGCATTCTCGAGGGCCTGGTGGTGGACGACACCTACTGCGGCACGGACCGCAAGTACTTTCTCAACCCCGGCGGCCGGGGCGACGATTCCTACTGGCCCGAAGGCGCCGAGGCCCTGCGGGGGGACGCCTGAACGGCGCCCCGAACGGAGCGGAGCGCCGCCGGCGAGGGCCGAAGCACTCGATAGGTCGCATCGGCGACGCGGTCGGGCCCGCGCGTCCACCCTCGGAAGTATTACCCCCCCCTGGCTTTCATCCGCTCACCCGGCAAAAATTTTGAATGAAAGCCATTTTGATGGATACGCCCAAAAAGAGCGCTTCAGCGCCCGCCCAGCCCTGTGGACGACCCCGATGGTCCCGGCCACCCAAACGTTGCGGCCTCGGCCGCCCAGCTAATCGCCCTACCGGGCGATAACCAGAGATTGCCCGGTAGGGCAATGATGCGGGTGCGGAGAGGATGCGTCAGCATCCGGTGGTTCCAGGGCTATGCCCTGGTGGGTCAAGGGCGGGGTAATCGTTTGAAAAACGGGGTGATCTCGGCGTCCACCGGGGCGCTGCCCCGGACCCCGCCACCGGCGCGGCTTCGCCGCCCGGGAGGGGAGGGCCCTGCCCTGAACCCACCCGCGCCAGGGGGCTGCCGCCCCCTTGGAACCCCCACTGTTCCGTAGTTTTCAGCAACTTGGTCGTAGCGCCGCCAGAACTCGCCTGCACGGCTCAAACAAC
>JAVBLB010000167.1:0-14353 GCA_031553735.1 Candidatus Adiutrix sp. | reverse complement strand
GGTCTTCGACAGCCGGGGGCCGGGCCGCCGGCACCAGATTTACCCGGAGTACAAAGCCAACCGCGGGCCCATGGATGAAGACCTGGCCGCCCAGCAGGAGCCGATCCGCCAGGTGGTGGACGCCCTGGGCCTGTTCAGCCTGGAAAGGCCGGGCTTCGAAGCCGACGACCTCATCGCCGTCGCGGCCCGGAGCTTCGCCGAAGCCGGCCGGGAGGTGGTGATCGTCTCCGGGGACAAGGATTTCTACCAGCTTCTGAATGACCGCGTCTCCATGTACGATCCCGACCCGAAAAAAGATTCGGCCCTGACCCAGGAGGCCTTTCGCGAACGCTTCGGGCTCGAGCCCCAGGCTTTTCTGGATATGCAGGCCCTGATGGGCGACTCCAGCGACAATATCCCCGGGGTGCCCAAGGTGGGGGAAAAAACCGCCCAAAAGCTCATGGCCCGCTTCGGCTCCCTGGACGCCATCTATGAAAACCTGGGTGAAGTCACCCCGGAAAAACTTCGCGACAATCTGGCCGCCCATCGTGAGGCGGCCTATTTGTCCCGGGAGCTGGCCTCCCTGGGTCACGGGGCCACGGCGGAGTTCCGGGCCGAGGATCTGCGGCCGGCCGAACCCGACCGGGCCCGCCTGATGGCCCTGTTCCAGGAGTTGGAGTTCACGCGTCTGTTAAAAGACCTGCCGGCCGCCTCCGAAACCGACCCGGCCCCGCCCCAGGTTGTGGAACATCCCCTGGTCAGCTACGAACACTATCTCCTGGTGGATGGTCCGGCCCCCTGGGAACGGCTGCTGGAAGCCCTGGCCCGGGCCCGGGTGCTGGCGGTGGACCTGGAGACCGACAGCCCCAGCCCCAGCCGCTGCCGCCTGGTGGGAATGAGCCTGTGCGCCGAGGTCGGGCACGGCTTTTATATCCCGGTGGATCACCAGACCCTGGGGGCGGCCAACCAGAAGTGGGAAATGGTGGCCGAAAAGGTCGGCCCCTACCTGACCGACCCGGAACTGCCGAAAATCGGCCAGAACGCCAAGTTCGACTGGCTCATCCTGGCCCGCTACGGACTGACGCTGCCCCCGCCGGTCGACGACCCGATGCTGGCCTCCTATCTGCTCGATCCGGAATCGCGCCACGGGCTCGATTACCTGAGCGCCCGCCTCCTGGGGCACCAGCCCATCGCCTTCAAGGACATGGTGCCCGATCCCAAGAAGAATTTCGGCGACGTTCCCCCGGAAGCGGCCCTGGATTACGCCGCCGAGGACGCCGACGTGACCTTGCGGCTGGCCTCGGTTCTGCGCGGCCAACTGGCCGAGGAGCCGGCCCTCCTGAATCTTTACGAACAGGTGGAACTGCCCCTGGAGGCCCTTTTGGCCCGCATGGAGGGATATGGCGTCTTGATCGACGCCGCCGCCCTGGAGGACCTGTCCCGACAGTTGGCCGGGCAGCTCAAGGCCATGGAGGAAAAGATCTACGCCCTGGCCGGCCGTCCCTTCAACATCGGCTCGCCTAAACAGTTGGCCGAGGTGCTCTTCCGGGAGCAGGGCCTGGCCCCGCTCAAAAAAACGGCCAAGAAGACCGGCTTTTCCACCGACGACGAAGTGCTGGCCGAACTGGCCCTGACCCATCCGCTGCCCCGGGAGATCCGCGAGTGGCGTTCCCTGGACAAGCTCAAGAGCACATACAGCGACAAGCTGCCCCGGGAAATCAATCCCCGCACCGGCCGGATCCACACGTCCTACAACCAGACCCAGACCGCCACCGGCCGGTTGTCATCCTCCGAACCCAATCTCCAGAACATACCGGTGCGCGGGGAAGAGGGTCGGCGTATCCGGGCGGCCTTCGTCGCTCCTCCCGGCCAGGTCATCGTCTCGGCCGACTATTCCCAGATCGAACTGCGGGTCCTGGCCCACTTCTCCCAGGACGCCTCGCTCCTGCGGGCCTTCGCCCACGACGAGGACATCCACACTCAGACCGCGGCCGAAATCTTCGGGCTGCCGCCGGACCAGGTCACCCCGACCCTGCGCCGCGAAGCCAAGACCATCAACTTCGGGGTCGTCTACGGTCAGGGGGCCTTCGCCCTCGGCAAGCAGCTCGGCATCCCCCAGGCCCAGGCCCGGGATTTCATCGACCGTTATTTCGCCCGCTTCCCCGGGGTCCGGCGCTATATGGAGGAAACCCGCGAGGCGGCCCGGGCCACGGGCCACGTCACCACCTGGTTCGGCCGCCGCCGCTGGCTGCGGGGCCTGACCGGCGGCTACCAGGCCCGCCAGGAAGCTGAGCGCATGGCCATCAACACGCCCATTCAGGGCACGGCCGCCGACCTGATCAAAATGGCCATGCTGCGGGTTGACCGCCGCCTGACCCTGGAGCACCCCCGGGCCCGGCTCATCATGCAGGTGCATGATGAGCTGGTGCTGGAGGTCCCCGCCGAGGAGGCCGGGGCGGTCTGCGAACTCCTGCGGACCGAGATGGCCGCCGTGGGCCAGGATCCGCCCCTGACCGGCGCCCGCCCCCTGACCGCCCCCCTGAAAGTGGACGTCGGCCTCGGGCCTGACTGGTCCGCCGCTCATTGATTTCGAGCCCGCTGGAGCTCGCCGCCGCCGGTAACCGTCCCGCGTTCCGAATATCTGCCCGCCGCCTCGCCGGCTTCAGTTTTGAAGCCGGCGGGGTTATTTTGTGGCCGCTTTCGATCTTCGGGGCCACATTTGGTATCTGAAAAAAATATCACTATATTTCATTGAAATAATTAAATAAGTTTCCGGTCAGGGCTTCGATTTTCTTTCCGCGTCATAAAAGTCGTGAATCTCTTTCAATTCCGGCCGTTTTTCTTTTTTCCCGCATCATCGGTTCAATATTTTTTGGGGCCCCACATTTGGGGGGTGGCAAGCGTTGTATTACTATATTTAGTATTGATAATCACATATTTTGATACTATTAGTAGGTATAATTTAATAAAAATATGTTTAATTAAAATATATTCACTTGACAAATAGCCGTAATAATAATATTTTGGAATCGATTATGAGCATTGTCAAAAGACAGGCTCGTGAGATTCCGGGTGGAAGCGATCACGTTTTCCGCCAGGCCGCCGTGATCCGCCACATTGAAGCCACGGCGGCGCCAGGTCCTTCCAGGGGCCGGACCACTTGAGCTTGGCGGCATTGAAGGAGAAAATCGATGAAAAAAAATCTTATACGCGGTGGTTTGTTTGCGGCGGCCCTGGCTCTGGCTCTGCCGGTGACCGAGGCCCCGGCCCAGGAATTCAATTCTTTGTATGTCACCCCAAAAATTCTGTATGGCTGGCAGACGGGCGACCTGTCCGACTCCAAATGGAGAAACGGCGTCTGGAGCAGCGGTGTTCTGGGCGGCGACGACGAGGACAGCAATTTCGGTTTCGGCCTGGCCTTCGGTAATGATTTCAGCTTTTCCACCTCATACCCGGTCCGGCTGGAGGCGGAATACATCTATCACGGCGATAACAGCTTCAGCAAGGGGCCCAGCCTGATCGACGGCACCCGGGTCGCCAAGCAGTCATATAACGTCAAGGCCCACACCCTGATGGTCAACGCCTTTTACGACATCAACCTCGATACCTTCCTGACCCCGTATATCGGCGGCGGTTTGGGGGCCTCATATCTGAAGAGCAGTTACAAGGCCCATTCCCAGGTGGGCGCGAATCCGTCCATGGGGGCCAGCGCCTCCGGCAACACCTGGAATTTCGCCTGGAACATCGGCGGCGGCGTGAGCTACGCCTTTGACAATACCATGGCTTTGGACGTCGGCTACCGCTATTTCGACCTGGGCACCGCCGAACCCGGCTCGATCAGCAACAGCGGCGGCTTTCGCGGTGGCGACGGCGTCGATGTGACGGCCCACGAACTCAGCGTCGGCCTTCGTTTTTCCGGTTTTTGATTGGGCGATATGTGTGATGGATCCGGCTCCGGTCGCGCTTACCAGCGCGGGATGCCCGGGACGGCCGAAAACTAAACTTGCTCCCGGGCGCGATTTAACGGCGTAAGGCCGGCGGTCGCCCCGCGGTCAGCTATCCCGTTCCGGTCCGCTTCGATTTCGATCGATGGGCGGCCGGAATCAAGTCAAAGTCCGCAAGCACATGCGGGCGAAAGGAGAAATGAGATGAAGTTGAAGCACGGCATTGTGGGTCTGGCGCTGGCGGGCGCCGTGACCCTGGGCGCCAGTGGACCGGCGGCGGCACAGAACCGGCCCGCCGAGCCGTATTACTTTACCCCGAAGATCACCTATTCACACACGATGATAGATGACTTCAACGGGCAGGCCACTTTTAAGGAATTCGAAACCACCAGCGGGGTGTACAAAGGCAAAGACAGCACCGACAACACCTACGGCGGCGGTGTGGCGGCGGGGTATGATTTCGGCGCGTATAGCGAATACCCCATCCGCCTGGAGCTGGAATACCTGTATCGCGGCAGGATCACGGGAGATTATCCCACTCAGGTCACCATGTTGGATTCCAGCGGGCAATACATGACGTCCAGTTATTCCATGAGCGCCACCATCCAGACGGTCATGCTCAACGCCATGCTGGATTTCCCTACCGACACCGCCTTCACGCCCTATATCCAGGCCGGTTTGGGCGGCGCCTATGTGAACGCCAGAGTTCGCAGCACGTTTGATGGCGCTATTGATCATCCGAGCAAGAGCTATTATACTGACCAGGCCGCCACCACCGCAGATAACCGGTATGGCGTCACCCATAGCTACAAAGGCGAACAGAGCGATTGGAACCTGGCCTGGAATGCCGGCGGCGGCTTTGCCTATCAGCTAACTGACACGATGGCTCTCGATCTGGGATACCGGTATTCGTCCTTCGGCAAGGCTGATTTCGGGTCGTCAGGTTACCGGTTGGATGGCCCGGTAAAAAATGAGGATTTTGATCCCAACCAGCCGGCCACCGGCACCCCCCCGAAATGGACTGGCGGCAAAAACCCGCAAAACATAGATGGGGCGGATCTGGGCGGGGCTTCCAGTAAAGCCAAAATGAAGCTCGATGCCCACGAGGTTATTCTCGGTCTGCGTTTCACGGGTTTCTGATCTTTGTGGAACCGTTCCTCCAATCAAGCGGCCTTCGGGCCGCTTTTTTGCTTGTTAGCGTGAGCGAAAGATGCATCTCGGGTTCCGCTGCTTCTTCAAGGTGATGTTATCGGTATTCGCACGGCGGGGCGGGCCGGTAAAACTTCTCCGGGCGGCCGCTGCCCAGCCGCATCGCCGGTGATGGCTGCGGCATACGTTATTACGCGTCGGCGACGCGGCCGGGGCCCACGCGGCCGCCCTCCGAAGTATTACCGGCCCGCCCTGCCTGATTGATTTGGCTGACGAAATAAAAACAATCCTGATGGAGAATGAGTAATGCGCCGCTGAAAAGCGTAAGAAACAAAAAAGCCGGCAACGCCGGCTTTTACACGTTCCAACGCCCCTGACGGTCCCGGCCACCCAAACGTTGCGGCCACCGAAGCCCAGCGAAGCGGGTGCGGGGAGGATGCGATCTTTGCCCTGTCGGGCAATCTCAGGGTTATTCCAATTCTATCGAATTGTAATTTGCATCCGGTGGGTCCAGGGCTCAGCCCTGGGGCCAGGACATGAGGGCGATTTTGGCGGATACTTTTTCGGGGACCTGGCCGTTGACGGCCAGACGGGTGAGATGGGAGCGAAGGCGTGTTTCTTCTTCGGGAGTCAGGAGAGGGCCGCCCTGTTCCAGGAAACGGCGGTTGACCAGATAGGCGTCCTCGATGGAGAGTTCCGAATCCCAGGCGTGGTCGAGATAACGGATCTCGGGCAGATAACCCATCAACCACAGCAGATTGAAGGAGCAATAAAAACTGCGGCCGGCCCGCAGGCGCTCTTCGTCGCGGTCCATCAGACGTTTCAGCTCGGTCTTCATGGCGCTGTGCTGCTGGGCCAGGGTGAGGATGAGACAAAAGCCCCGGGAGGCTTCGATCATCTTGACCAGGGTGGCCTTGTCGCAGATGGCCGGGGTGCGGGAGGCCAGGGTCAGGTCGAATCGCTTCTCCCAGCCCAGCCGGGCCAGATCGGCCGTTGCCCAATCCAGAACCTGGAAATGGACCCGGCCTTCCTTCCCTTCCCGCCGGGCGTTTTCGCGGGCCAGTTCGATCATGCGGGGCGAAAGATCGAAGGCGGTCACCTCAGCCACCCGGTCGGCCAGGAGCAGGGCATTGTGACCGGTGCCGCAGCCGATATCCAGCACCCGGCTTTGGGGAGTGAGCCGGCAGCGGACCATGATGTCGTCCATCAAGGCCTCGCGGTGCTGCCGGGAATCGCTGTCCTCTTTATGGCGGTTGAAGGCGTCGGCCCGGCGGTCCCAATAGCCGGCCTGTTCATCCTTGTCCTGACGATCAAGGTTCCAATGCTGCTCGAAAAGTTCGATGGTCGGCCCGGCGCGGTGTTCCAAGGTTCAGTCGCCTCCATCCCTGATCAGGTTGACTTTGACGCCGCCGCGCTCGAAAATTTCGTCGCATAAATCCTCGGTGATGGCCCGGGCCAGATCAGGGTAATCGGTCACCACCAGGCCGGACAGGGAATGGATGCCGTATTTGAACAACAGCGGAATCATGGGCGTGGAAGGGCCGACGACGCAGACTTCGGCGTTTTGGGCCAGTTCCAGAAGGCGGGTGATGGTCTTGTTTATGAAGGTGGTGCCGGTCATGTAGACCACGTCCTGCTCGGGCAGGAGGTATTCGGCCGCCGGGTCAGGCAGGTCGCCGGGGAGGGGACGACGCTCGAAGATGGACAATTGGCAATGCCCGGCGAGTTTCGTCTCCAGGTGAGGAAAGTGACCGATCACGGCCACTTTGCGGCCTTCGATCTTCGACTGGAAAAATTCGAAGGCGCAGCCCCGGGCCTTTGCGGCCGCCGAAGAGAGCGGGCTGTCGGGCACCAGCATCAGGGTGTTGCTGGCGGCGTTCAAGGCGGCCATGCCCAGGGAGGCCAGGTGAAAATCCCAGGATTTCAGCCAGGCGGCCACTTCTTTCAGCGGCCGCCCGACCATTTCCGGAGTCGGCGCCGCGCCTTCGCCCCGAAGGAAATGCTGGGCCAGCCCGACGCCGCCCAGGTCGGATTCGATCATCACCCAGTGGCGGCCGAGCACGAAATTACGAATTCGGGCCGCCTCCGGCACGGTGTCGATCAGTTCGTCATAAAAGGACCAGCGGCCCACTTCAAACGTCATGAGGCCGCCCCCGGGGCGACGGGCCGGTAATAGGCTTCCCCGGCGCAGGCCCGGCAAAGGGTCCGGCCGTCTTTCACCACTTCCCGGCGGTCCATCACTTCCTCGCCGCAACCCTGACAGACGGTGGTGGCCACGGGTTTGCCGGGGAGTTCGGTCTCGGCCAATTCGATTTTCACTTCCTGCCACTGGAGCATGTCCTCGTCGCGGTAACGGGACCAGAAGGCCACCAGATCCACGTCCGGGCCGGGCCGCTCGGTGCGGCGGGCGCTCACCCGGACGGCCCGGCCGGTGTTCAGGTCGAGAAACGACATGGCCGTCTTGCCGTAAGGCACCACCTTGACCCGTCGCCGGCCGATGGTCACACCGGTCACCGCGTAGGCCGCGTCGGCCATGCAGCGGTCGGCCTCCAGAAAGACCACCAGATCGCGCAGCTCCTCGCCCCATTTGCCGCTCAGGCCCAGGAGTTCCAAACCCTTGCGGGCCATCCGCACCCCGATGATCTGCCCGCCGCAGAGATGGCCGTGATAGGCCACGGCCTTTTCCAGGTCCTCTTGCCAGGTCGTCATAATCACACCTCTAAATAAGCCCGGGGGCAATGGTCCGCCGCAACCGGGACGAAAAATAATGATCGTCGCCAAGCCGTTATGTGGTTATTGATATAAGTGCTTAAGTGTAAAGCTTTTTCAGTCACTTGTCAAGCGGAACTCCGGTCCTCCGGCGGAGCGATCCCGGCCCCGAATGGGGCAAAGCGCCGCCGTGATTTCGTTATGCGCGTGTCGCGGCGGCCGAGACGGAGGTTCTATAGCCTCCATCCTGTGATATAATGAACCACTCGGACCATAAAAGGGGGACACGCGCATGAATTCCGAAAAATGGCGGATCTATGACGAATTGCTGGCTTCGGTGCCGGAAGGGGAAACGGTGAAGGCCGTTCGGCGGGGAAATTTCTGGCTGCTGCTGGAATCCAGCGGGGGCGGCTGCGGGCTGGCCCAGAATATCACCGGCGACGAGAGCTGGCCGCTTGACGACTGCCTCGGCCGGCCCCTGAAAGAGGTGGCCGGCCGGATCAAATCCTGGGATTTCAACCAGGCGGCGGTGGGGCTGGCCGCGGTGAACGCCGCGCACAACCGACCGGAGGTCGCGGCGGCGGCCCGCGCGGGCGATGCCTTCGACTCGTTTCTCTCCGGCATGGCCGGGAAGAAGGTGGCCGTCATCGGCCGTTTTCCCTGGCTGGAAAAGATGGCTCCCCGCTGCCGGAGCCTGATCGTCCTGGAGCGGAACCCGGGGCCCGGGGACCTGCCGGACACGGCGGCCGAATACGTGCTGCCCGAGCAGGACGTGGTCTTCATCACCGCCACCACCCTCATCAACAAGACTTTGCCGCGCCTTTTGGACCTGGGCCGCGGGGCCCGGGTGGCCCTGGTGGGGCCCAGCACGCCCATGACCCCCCTGATGTTCCGGCACGGGCTCTCCGCCCTCTCCGGGCTGGTGGTGACCGAGCCGGCCACGGTGGCCGGGGTCATCGCCGAGAGCGGCTCCTGCATCGGCCTGTTCGCCAAGGGGGTCGCCAAGGTCAACCTGACCCGGCCGGAGGGTTGATTTTTGAGGGGCGTTGGCGCTCGCTTTTAATCTTTCGGAGGCGGCCATGGGAGATCTAACCCGGGGTATGACTCGTAACGACAAGTACGCAGTGGCACATTTCTTTGCGGGGATTTTTGGAATCGGCGGCATCGGGTTCCTTATTAAACGGTACTTTGGAGCCGGATGGGGGATGGCGCTGGTCGCTTTGGTGGCTTATATAGTTTGTCGCTGTGTCTGTTTGTATTTGCTTGGTGAACTGGGTGGTCACACCCTGGAACCGTCGGCGAACGAACCCGCCGAAGCTCCCGACGTGGAAAAGCCCCCCAAGCCGGAGTGATTGCACCGCCAGCACGGATCGGCCGACAAAAAAACGGAACCCGGCGACCTTGCGGTCTCCGGGTTCCGTTGTGGTTCAGACCGGGAGCGGGGATTACTTGGAGTAGTATTCCACGATCAGGCGTTCGTTGGCGTCGATGGGAATCTCGTCGCGCTCCGGAAGGCGGGTCAGCTTGCCGCTGAACTGGTCCATCTGTTTTTCAACGTAAGGCACGTTGAAGGTGGCCATTTCCTGGAAGCTCTGCACGATCATTTCGTTTTTGCGGGATTTTTCCCGCAGGGCGATCAGATCGCCGACCTTGACCCCGAAGGAGGGGATGTTGACCCGCTTGGCGTTGACCAGAATGTGGCCGTGGGTCACCATCTGGCGGGCCTGGCGGATGGACCGGGCGAAGCCGATGCGGTAGACGAGATTGTCCAGCCGGCACTCGAGGGATTTGAGCAGATGCACGCCGGTCATTTCCGACGATTTCTGGCTGGCCTTGACATAGCGCAGGAACTGCCGTTCCATGATGCCGTAATAGGCCTTGACCTTCTGCTTTTCCAACAACTGCAGACCATATTCCGAGATCTTACGGCCGCCCCTCTGATTTTTGCCATCTCCCCTTTTGAGAGCCTTGGGGTGGCCGTAGATATTGATCCCCAAGCGGCGGCAAAGTTTGAAGCGGGGTTCGCGATGGGTCGCCATACTGCTGAACGCTCCTTCTTTCCACGGGTCTGATGGGCCCGTTTGACGTAGTGTCGCCCACGGATGCGGGCGAAATTAATATTATAAGCGTTTCTTCCGAAAACGCAACCTTATTTTGTATGACCCGTCGATTCGGCTGGTTGAGACGAAAGGAGCCGGGAAGGGCGGACCGGCCTCGGAGCGGCGAAAATTTTCTCCGTTCGCTCGTATTTTTTCGACAACGGCTCCGCTCCGCTGCGACACGTGTCGAAAAAATACGGCTCACTCCGAAACATTTCGCCGCTCCGAGGCCTCGCTGTACGTGATGATTTGGCGTAAAGCCTTCAACGGCCTCTTCATGATCTGTGGGCTTCGATTGACGCCAGCAAGTGATGCAAAGCCTTCCACATATTTAATGCGGCGCGCTGAATTCGGAGATGAGGCCGTAGAGGCTGGGGAAGGCCTTTTTGAGTTCGGCGGGGGCGGCCATTTCAAAGTCGGCGAAGTCGAAGCCCGGGGCCACGGTGCAGCCGGTCAGGCTGTAGACGGCGCCCGGGCGGGGGGCGGCGCCGAACCAGGTTCCGGCCGGCACCGCGAACTGCGGCCGCTGGCCGCCGGCGATATCCGGCCCCAGGATGACCTCGCCGGCCCGGCCCTCGGGATCGATGGTCACCAGGCGCAGGGGGCCGCCGTGGTAGAAATGCCAGACCTCGTCCTGGCGCAGCCGGTGCAGCTTCGAGATCTGCCCTTCCAACAGCAGGTACATGATGGCCGTGGAATAGGCCCGGTCTCCGCCGTAGCCAAGGGGGAGGGCGGCGGCGGGGACGACCCCGGCCGAGCGGTAGGTTTCCGCATAATAGCCGCCCTCGGGGTGGGGGCTGAGGTTCAGCCGGTGGACCAGCTCCCGGGGATCGATTTGATTCTTAAGGGACATAGGATACCTCCAGCGATTTCACGGGGCGGCCGGATCGGTTCGCGAAACGGCCGGGGAGGGGCGGATGGTCTTCAGGGCGCTCCAGGCGGTGATGGTGACCAGAACCATGCCGCCGCCCACCAGGGCCCAGAACCCGGGTTGTTCCCCCACCACCAGGAAGACCCAGATGGGGTTCAGAACCGGCTCCAGGGCGGTGATCAGCACCATTTCCAGGGTCGTCACCCCCACGCTGGCCAGGGTGTAGAGGTAATAGGCCAGGCCGAACTGAAGAGCGCCGGCGACGATCAAAATGCCGAATTCAGCGGCCGAGGGCCAGGGCGGCCGCCAAAAGAGCAGCCCGGCCAGAAAGGCGAGGAAATTGCCGTAGACCATGATCTTCATGGGCTGCCGCTTTTTGGTGTATCCAAGGCTCAGCGCCAGGCCGGCGAAGGCCAGCCCGCTCATGATGCCCAGGACGATGCCCCAGAATCCTTCGGAGGACAGGGAATCCTTGAAGAACAGCCCCATGCCGATGAAGGTCAGGAGGATGAAAAACCAGTCCCGGCCGCTGGTGCGTTCCCGAAGGATCAGGGGGGCGGCCAGGGCCACCCAGACCGGGGCGGTGTATTGCAAGAGGATGGCGTTGGCCGCGGTGGTCAGCTTGGTGGCGCTGACGAAGAAGATGGAGACCAGGGCCAGGAAAACGGCCCCCACCCATTGCCCCCGGTCCGGCGGGGTCCAGTCCAGACTTCGCCGGGCCAGAAACATGATGGTCAGCGCGGCCGCCAGGCTGCGAAAGGAGGCCAGGGCCAGAGGGTTCCAGTGCACGCTTTTGATGACCACCCCGGAGGAACTCCACAAAACGGCCGTGATGACCAGGTAGAGAACGCATTTGCTTCGCAGGGTCATTGGTTCTCGCTTTCATCATGGTCATCGGCACCGGGCTCCGCATCGGCTCCGGCCGCCGGCGACGAAACGGTCGGCCGGGGCTTGTCCCCCTGGAAAACGGTGATGTTCTGGCCGAACCAGGGCGACTTCAGGCCGTCCTGGAGCATTTGCCGTTTCAGCCGCAGCCGCAGTTCCCGGCCCACGGACCACTGGCTGCCGGGAACGGTGTTTATCTTCAGGCGGATGGTGGTGCCGTTGGCGTCGAAGGCGGTGATGCCCATCACCACCACCGGGCTGGTGAGCTGCCGGCGCCAGAGCGGGTCCTGGCTCAGATCCTGGGCCACTTCGGCGGCCAGCTTCAGCATCCAGTCGGGGTCGGCGTCGTAGGGGGCGATGAACTCCACCAGATCCTGGGAATAATCCCGGGTCATGTTGACGATGGTGTCGACGCTGGAATTGGGCACCACGGTCAGGTTCCCGGCCGCGTCCCGAAGGCGGATGGTGCGCAGCCCCAGGGCGTCCACCGTGCCGCTTTTGCCGCTGATGGTCACGTAGTCGCCCACGGCCAGGGTATCGGCCAGGAGAATGGATATGCCGTTGATGACGTCCTTGACCAGGGACTGGGCGCCCATGCCCACGCCCAGGCCCAGAATGCCGGCCCCGGCCAGGATGGGGCCCACGTTGACTCCCAGCCGCTCCAAAACCACCACCACGCCCACGAAAACGGCCAGCGACCGCACCACGGTCAGCATCAGGGGGGCCATGGTGCGCCAGTTGCGGTTCTGACCCAGGTTGGGCACCGACAGCAGCCATTCGGTGGCCAGGCGGCTGAAGCGGATGAAGACCCCCAGGGCGGCGATGGTCACGGCGATGGCGAAAGCCCGGCCCATCAGGTCGCGGGTGACCTCGTTATGCAGCACACGGCCAAGGGGAAAGCCCCAGGTGGTCAGCACCCCGACCGTCAGGAGCCCCCAGATCACGATGTTGGCCAGGTTGTCGACGTTCATCAAGAGTCGCCGGCCGTGTTCCGTCTCCCGGTCCACCAGGCGCCGCAACAGCCGGCGCGAAATCCTGACGGCCAGCAGGGCCAGGCCGATCATCACCAGGGTAACCAGAAGACGTCCCATGAAGCGCTCGCTGGCGTCGATGGGGTTGATCAGGGAAATCAGGGTCAGCACCCAGGTGCAGACGATCAGAAGCGATGCCCAGTGCCGGCGGAACCAGAGGTCGGCCCGGTAATCGAGGGGCGGCTTCGGCGGCTCCACCGGCCCGGGTTCCTCCTCCTCGCTGTTGGCCAGGGCATCCCCCGTGTCCTCGAAAGCCCCGGCCGAAGCCTCGGCTTCGTTGACCAGGTGGACCAGCCGCTTGAGCTTCAGCACCCGGAAAGTGAGATAGACGGGTATGGGAATGGTCAGGGCGATGAGGGTGACGGTATAGAAAGAGCCGAAGGCGAAGTGGGACAGCAGCGTTTCATCGATGAAGATGAAAGCGGCGTTATAAATGACGAACACCCGCCAGCTGCGCAGGAAGTGGCGGGCCAGAACCGGGTGGATGTTGACCAGGCAGTGGCCGTCCTCGCCCGGAGTGAACAGGGCCGCCGCCATTTGCAGCAAAATATACACCACCGACAGGCTGACGAAAAAATACTGGATCAGAGCGTGAAGAAAGGAAAACCCGATGGCCAGATCGGCCGTGACTCCCGGCGCGGTGGTGGAGAGACGCGGAACGGCCAGAATTGAAAGGATCAGCAACAGGTTGGGCCCGGCCACCACCAGAACGTATCGGGCCAGGATTTTCAGGCGCCGGAAGCGGCCGTGGGCCTGCTCGGCCTTCGGAAGTTTTCCGTATCTTCGGATAATGACCCAGGTGGCCAGAAGGCAGGCCAACCCCCAGGCGCAGATCTTCAAAAGATAGGGCCGCCACACGTCCGCCGCCGCCCGGGTGGCCAGGGCGGTGAAAACGCTTTGGGTCTCCCGCCAACTTTGTCGCAGGCCGGCGCCGAAGGAGGTCAGATCGCGCCAGGCCTCTTCGGTCGTCGCCTGGAGGTAGCCTTTGACCCCGACGGGGGCCGGCTCTTCCGGAGCGGCGGCCTCGGCGGCGGCGGGCTTGCTTTCGTCTTCCAGGGCGGCCATCAGCTTCAGGAGCTTGATGAGTTCCTGGCGGCGCTGCTCGTCCTCCAACAGGGCGATGGCTTTTTGGATTTCGGAAGTTTTCGGCTCCGCGGCGGCCGCGGTTTTGGCCGCGGCCTTGGCCGGCGTCTCACTCGGGGCGGCCAGGGCCGGCCCGGCGAGGGCCGCGATCAAAAAGAGCGCGGTCAAAAAAATACGGGCCAGAGCCCGGACCTGGTCGCTTAGAGGCCCCAAACGGGGCAATGAAAAACACACTGAAAAACGCATTCGTCCGCTCCCGGGATACGATCATCCGTCCCGGCCAGATTATACGCCGTCCGGCCCGGCATGGCAACACCCGCAAATGTTTGGCCCAAGGCAATCGCTTGAAAGCGGGGTGATGCATCGCGGCGGTTTCGGCGTCCGCCGGGGCGCTGCCCCGGACCCCGCCAGGGGAGGGCCCTGCGCGGGCCCTGCCCTGGACCCACCCGCGCCGGGGGCTGCCGCCCCCTGGACCCCCGAAAGGCAATACCGTTGGATCAGGCACCTGGTCGTAGCGCCGCCGGAACTCGCCTGTACGGCTCAAACACCCGGCGGCGCGGTGACGGTTTGAGCTGATAACGCCACATTCTTCCCGTCGCTTTG
>JAVBLB010000118.1:0-22261 GCA_031553735.1 Candidatus Adiutrix sp. | reverse complement strand
CCCCGCCGGCCGGACCCTTCGGCGCCGCGCCCCAGGCCCCGCCGGCCGGACCCTTCGGCGCCGCGCCCCAGGCCCCGCCGGCCGGACCCTTCGGTGCTCAACCCCAGCCCGGCGGCCCGGCTCAACCGCCTTTCGGCGGCGCCCCTTCCCGGCCCGGCGGGCCGCCCCAGCAGCCCCGCGGAGCCCAGTCTCAGCCCGGCGGGCTCGCGGGCGGGATGTACCCGACGAGTTCCCTCGGGGTGAATTCGCAAACCGTGGTCTGCCCGAAATGCAATTTCACGGCCGACATTCCCCGGCCCACCGGTAAAATGCAACTCCGCTGTCAGGAGTGCGGACACAAGTTCGCCGTCAAACCCGATCCCGTGAAAAAAGGCTCCGCCAGGGGCTCGTCCAAATCCGGCTCCGGGGCCGATTACAGCGAGAAAAAGGGCGGCTCGAAAGGGGCTTTGGGGCTGCTGGTCGTGATTCTCCTCTTGGCGGCGGTAGTCTTCGTCGGGCCCCGGTTGTTGCCGGACATCATTCCCGACCTGTCCAAGCTGCTGCCTTTCTAAACCGCGAATGGGTGTCCATACCCTGTAAAAAGATGAAGGCGCATGAGCCTTCATCTTCGGCCTGATCGCCCTGTGAGCGGCCGCCGTCTATCGCCCGACAAACCAATGATGCGCCCCGGCCATGACGAAGTCGCGGCGACGCATCACCCCTCCGGGGGTTTCGTCAACCCTGCGCATACATACCGGGGCCGGACTGGTCCGGCCCCGGTCCCAGTCGCCGACCGGCGGCATCGTGCAACCTCCATCTGAATCACCACACCTATCCAGTCGCCATCAGCCGCGGAGTCGAGCAATCGCAAGGTATGAAGGGGATTAAACCTCCGTCTCGGCCGCCGCAACCCGTCCATAAAGCGGTTGCGGGGGCGCATTGCCCCGCGGGGCTTTGAAAGGAGTCAGAATGAGGATACTAATCGTCGGCGGCGACGCCGCCGGTATGAGCGCCGCCAGCCAGATCCGCCGCCTCCAGCCCTCCTGGACGGTGGAAGTTTTTGAAATGGGCTCCCGCACTTCCTACGCCCTCTGCGGAACCCCCTACTACCTGGGCGGCCTGGTCGAGCGGCTGGACGACCTGGTGGCCCTGACCCCGGAACAATTCGAACGGGATCGCGGCATCAGGGTGCATACCCGGCACCAGGTGGTGGCCGTGAACCCGGCCCGCAAGAGCGTCACCGTAAAAGACCTCGGCAGCGGGCAGCGCCGGGAGGAGAGTTATGACCATCTGGTCCTGGCCACCGGGGCCCAGCCGGTGGTGCCTCCGGGCCTGGAGCCGGACCGGCCGGGGGTGTTTTATCTCCGCAGCATCGACGAGGCGGCCCGCATTCGGGAGGCCATGGCCGGCGCCCGGCGGGCGGTGGTGATCGGCGCCGGCTACATCGGTCTGGAAGTGACCGAAAACCTGGTCGAGGCCGGGCTCCAGGTCACCCTCCTGGGCCGCCGGCCGGCCCCGATCTTCGAACCGGAACTGCAAAATCTGGCTCAGTCGGCCCTGGCCCGGCCAGGGGTCGAATTCCGCGCCGACACCGATGCCGTGGGCCTCAAGCCGAACCCTGAAGGCGGCCTGTTGGTGGAGACCAGCGTCGGCCCGCCGGCGGCGGGAGACCTGGTGGTGGTCGGCACCGGCGTCAAACCCCGTTCGGAACTGGCCGCCGAAGCCGGCCTGACCCTGGGTGAACGCCAGGCCATCGCCGTGGACCGCCACCAGCGGACCTCCAACCAGTTCATCTACGCCGCCGGCGACTGCGCGGAGTCCTATCACCTGGTGACCAAGCGCGGCATCTATATTGCCCTGGCCCTGGGCGCCAACCGCCAGGGGCGGATTGCCGGGCGGAACATCGGCGGACGGGTGGAAAAATCACCCGGCGTTCTCGGCACCTCCGTGGTCAAAATCTTCGACCTGGGTCTGGCCCGGACCGGCCTGGGCCTGGAAGAAGCCCGGGCGGCCGGCTTCCGCGAGGCGGTCAAGACGGTCGTCAAGCAAGCCTCCAAGCCCCGGTATTATCCCGGATCGGGCGAGGTCACGGCCCTGGTGGTCTTCGACCGGCTCACCGGCCGGCTCCTCGGCGGCCAGTTGGGCGGCCCGGCGGAGGCCGTCGGTCAACGGATCAACACCTGGGCCGCGGCCATCACCGCGGGTCTCACGGTCAAAGAAGTGGCCGGGCTCGACACCGCCTATGCCCCCCCCTTCTCCGTCGTTCACGACCCGACCGTCATCGCCTGCGAAATCGCCTCCAAGGCATAGCCCTGGACCCACCGGATGCAAATTACAATTCGAAAGAATTGTAATAACTCTGAGATTGCCCCTTAGGGCAAAGAGCGCATCCTCCCCGCACCCGCTTCGCTGGGCTTCGGTGGCCGCAACGTCTGGGCGGCCGGGACCATCAGGGTCGTTTTCAGGGCAAAAGGCACAAAAGTAAGGAGGAGCGAAGCTCCTCCTTCAGGCTGCTGACAAACCCCGAAGGCTCACCAGATGGCCAATAAAGCGGGCAAAGCTTGGGCCGACGATACCGGAGGCCACCGCGTCGCCACTTGTTTGAGCCGTACAGGCGAGTTGTGGCGACGCTTATGGGTCAACACTTTTAGGTACATCGGGGGTCCAGGGGGTGTCCCCTGGTACGGTGGGGTTTTAGGGGCAGGGGCGCACAGCCCCTCCCCCTAATCAGTTTCGAACGCCGAGTGGTCTGATTTGGCGACTTTGTCAGCAATCTGAAGGAGGAGCTTCGCTCCTCCTTAACTTTTTGATCGTCGTGTTTCCGCTGTTGGAGGCATCATGAGTGAGCGAGGGGAACTATATGCCCGGGATCATCATATTAAGGGGCAACTCCGGAAGCGGCAAATCCACGGTTGCCAAAGCCCCGCAAAAGAAAATCGGGACCGGAACGCTGGTGGCGGGACAGCGACCCGCTAACCAATATTTGCGAGAAGCCAATAAACAAAAATATAAATTCAAATAAAATCATCAAAACCATTTATCGAGACCTGACGGACGCGTAACCGGTATAATATCAATTATCCATCAGGATTGCTTTTATTTCGTCGACCAAGTCAGTCAGGTGGGTCGGGCCGGTAATACTTCGGAGGGCGGACGCGTGGGCCCCGACCGCGCCGCCGACGCGGAGCCCCGGAGGCCTGGACCGCCGCCGGCGGCGTGGTTGGGCAGCAGCCGACCGGAGAAGTTTTACCGGCCCGACCCACCGTACGGACCCTGATAACGCCATCTTGAAGGAGAATTGGTAACTATACATTCGATGCGTTCAAAAAATATCCTGTATAGCCCGATTCGTTACCTCCCCGATACTATCAAGAGACGAAAGCGTTGTCACCCGGCCATGACGCGGCTGGGACGCCGCTTAACCCTTCCGGAATTTGGCTGGTCGATTTAAACGAAAATTTTCTCTTTCTATTAGCCATTTTAGAAAGAAACTATTTTCTATTTTTTCTAAAAGTTTTCTAAATAGAAAGCCGCCGCGCCGCTTTTCATTTTTTCACATCCATCTCGCGGACTTACCAGCCACTTCGCCACGCCCCATCCTGGCATTCACCTTGCTCTACAATCCATAATCATATTAATCACCGTTCGGCCGTCGGCCGGACGGGCCAGCATCGTCCGGCGCGCCGGGGATCGGATCGTTTTGCCCGCTGCCCGAGCGGCGCCGTCCGAAAACAGGTGTTACGGAAACGGGATCGGAAAGGAGCCTGCCCATGAAATGTTTTTCTCTGTTGGCGTGTATTCTTTTAGGGCTGTTGACTCTGGGCGTGTCGATCGGCGGAAATCAGGCCCGGGCCGAAACGGGAACGAAGGCGGATCTGATCTTCGAAGGCGGGGTCGTCTTCACCGCGGATTCCAAGGACACTCTGGCCGAATGCCTGGCGGTCAAGGACGGCCGGATAGTTTTCGTCGGCTCCACAGCCGACGGGACCGCTTATAAGGGGCCCGACACCAAGGTCGTCGACATCAAGGGCCAGATGCTGCTGCCGGGCATGATGGACACGCACCTCCACGCCCCGGGCACCATGCTGACCGAGCTGTATGAGATCAACCTGGCCGGCATCTACGATCTGGACAAGACCATGGCCACCATCGAACAGTTCATCAAAGAGCACCCGGATCTGGAAGTCTACTACGGAGAGGCCTACAACATCACGGCCTTCACCGAGGGGGACGAACTGACCAAGGGCCCGAGCAAAAAGCGGCTGGACGCCATTGAAAGCAAAAAGCCCGTCATCATCACCGCCTATGACAAACACTCCATGTGGCTCAATTCGGCCGCCCTGGAAAAATACGGCATCACCGCCCAGTCGAAAGTCCCGCCGGGCGGCATCATCGAAGTGGACGAAAAGACCGGCCAACCCTGGGGCACCTTGAAGGAATTCGCCATGGACCTGGTCCCCAAGCACGCCTTCACCGACGACATGATCTATCAAACGTTCCTCTTGTTCCAAAAGCGGTTGCACAGTTGGGGCTACACGGCCATCAACGGCATTTCGGCTTTCGAGGACGACAGCCACTGGTCGGTCTATAAAAAAATGCATGACCGCGGCGAACTCACCCTCCGGGTGCACACCTCCTTCACCATACTGCCCGGGGTCGATGTGGACGAGCAGCTCAATAAAATCAAGAAATTGAAGGCGGAATACGACTGCGACGGCGCCCAACTGACGATCGCCAAATACTTCGCCGACGGGGTGGTGGATTCCAAAACGGCCTACCTGGCCGAGCCCTACACTTCGGACCCGAGCACCCGGGGCGAAGCCCTGTGGGATAAGAACCGGCTGGCCGAGGCCATGGTCAAAGCCAACCAGGCCGGCCTCCAGAACCACGTCCATTGCATCGGCGACGCGGCCATCACCGAGACGCTGGACGCCTACGCCCTGGCCAAGGCGAAACTGCCGGCGGGCGATTACCGCAACGCCATCACCCATCTGTACATCTGCAACCTGGCCGACGTGCCGCGCTTCAAGGAGCTGGACGTCATCGCCAGCATGCAGCCCTACTGGATCGTCAAATTTCCCGGCTACTGGGACACGGTGGAGTCGCCTTTTCTGGGCCCCCGGGCCGAGCACATGTATCCGTTGAAATCGCTGCTGGAAGCCGGCGTGGTCCTGGCTTCGTCGTCCGACTCGCCGGTCACGCCCTATTCCTACCCCTTCGTGGCCATCGAGGCCGGCGTCACCCGGAACATCACCGACGGCTACGTCGGCCCGGGATATGAAATCCGCGATATGGACGAAGGGCCCTACGCGCTGTGGCCGGAGCAGCGGGTTTCCGCGGGCGATATGATAAAAAGCTTCACCATCAACAACGCCTTCTTCACCTTCCGGGAGAAGACGACCGGCAGCCTCGAGCTCGGCAAAGCCGCCGATTTGGTGCTGATCGACCGCAACATCCTGGAGATGAATCCGGTGGACATCGAAACCGTGCGCGTTTTGCGGACCTATGTGAACGGCGCCCTGGTTTACGACCGGGCGACGGAGGAGCCGGCGAAAGAGTGACGCCCGTACATCTGGAGGGTACAAAAGCGCCTCCCCCGGCAACCGGGAGAGGCGCTTTTTCAAAACTTCGCCCTTTTATTTTCGCCGCCCCACAGGCCTGGCGCATTTTCGCGCCATCATCGAGGCGTCATATCGTTTGCTTGACGGAAGACACGGTTATTTCCAGAACACGGCTCAAAAAAGGATATTGGGCCTTCATCATATCGAATTCCGAACCGGACACCACAAACCTGGCGGTGCCTTCAATCAAAAAACCGGTGCCCATATTTTTGAAACCCTGCACTTCAGGACTTCCCAGCGTCAATTTGACTCTGGGATTGCGGATGACGTTCTTTTCCGTGTGGCGCATGCCCGCCGCCGGAATAAGCAACCGATCGCCGTCCACAACCCGCAGATAACTGTTCCAGGTGTTGACGACGTGGGCATCCTCACTGTCGGCCCAGGAAACGATGGAAACCACACCGTTGTGGGCGATGACGTTCATGAATTTTTCCGGAAACATGGGGCCCTCCTTACCGCCGGCCTGACTGGCGCGGCTTTTCGTTTTATCGACGTCAATGGCGCCGAAGATAAACAATACTTTTCTACCAAAACAAACAATGTACAAAATACCAATATTAAAAGGAATAGTCAAGCATATAAATGATCTTCGCATTGTAATAAATGAGGTTTGACGTTTGCTTCAAAAAAAATCTTCCTCCCGGATCACCCCGGAAGGAAGATTTTTTTCAACACATGATGATCACTCCTCACCGCGCTCACGGTTCGGAAAAAACCTCGAAGGGCTCTTTCCCTCAGCAGGTGCTGAAGCCGCAGCGGTCGCACTTGCGGCAGGAGCCCTCGCGACGCATGGTCAATTCGTGGCACTCGGGGCAGAGGTCGTAGCCGCCGCGCTCGGCCGGGGCCTCCAGGGGCTCGCCGTTCTGGGATTTCTGCAAAAATTCCTTGCGGATCATCATCAGCCGGCCGATGACCTGGGGCAGGCTGCCGCCGACGATGGGCGTCTTGCACATGCGGGTGCGGACGATATAGCGTTCGCCCATGGAGACCTTGCAGAGCACCTTGACGAAGCGGTCGAAAAGGCTGGGGACCTCCCGCAGGGCCACGGAGATGATCATGCCCAGGGCGGTGAAGATGGAATTGATGGAGGCCCCCACGTCGCCGGCCGAAACGAAGACCTCGCGGATGTTCTTGCGGTCGTCGTGGGTCAGGGTGATGTGGGCGGTGAGGTTGGCGCTCTCGGCGGTGAAGGTGCGGCCTTCGCGGTCGCCGCCGATGTCCGGGACCGGGCTGTGATGTGGGGTCTGCGGGTCGGCGGGCTGCTCGGCCACGGAGATGATGCCCTCCAGGGCCCCTTCGCGGTACACGGTGAAGCCTTTGAGACGCTTGTCGCGGCTCTCGACGATCAGGGCCTCGATGTCCTCCACGGTGGCGTTCCGGGGCAGGTTGATGGTCTTGGAAACGCCGGTGTGGCAGTGATACTGGAAGGCGGCCAGCATGGCCAACTGTTCCGAGGGCGAAAGCTTCAGGGCGGTCTGGGCTTCGGCGCGCTGGTGGAAATCGGGGTGCTTCTGGAACAGGTCCTCCAGCTCCACCGGCCGCAGGACGAACTCCACCCAGCCCCGGGCGGCGTCGCGGACCCGGCGGTTCTGGGCCAGGGCGTAGAAGGGCTCGATGCCGGTATCGATGTTCCGCAGAAAGACCGAAACGCTGCCGGTGGGGGCCTGGCTGGTGGTCAGGCTGTTGTAAAAACCGCCCCGGGCCTCGACCCAGTCGGACAGGATGTCGATCTGGGTGACGGATTCCTCGCCGGCCGGCGAATCGGCCATGGTTTCAGCCAGTTCCTGAAGATGGGTCGACCAGAAAGGCCGGTTTTCATAGACGTGGCCGGTGAGGTCGGCCAGTTCGGCCGACAGGTTCAAGGTGCCCAGCGCCAGGTGGGCCTGGGTGACCCGGGCGAATTTCTGAGCCTCGGGGGAGCCGTAATCCACCCGGCCCCGGAAGGCCAGCAAAAGGGCGGTGTGGAAGCCGCTGAGGCCCACGCCCACCGGCTTCAAGGCCTGGGTCTTTTCCCGGATCTCCGGCAGCGGGTAGCCTTCGTCAAATTCCAGCACCAGATTGCCGAGGAAGCAGGCCAGGCCGGCGGTCCGGGACAGGCTGGCCCAGAAGCGGCGGCTGAATTCGTCGCTCCAGGCCGCATCGTCGCTCCAGGCCGGGGCGCCGGGCTCGGCCATGAGCCCGTCGAACACTTCGCGGGCCAGGCGGGCGGCGTTGACGGTGATGAGGTTGCAGGCCGAGCCCGCGCTGGCCAGATATTCGCCGCAGGGGTTGGAGAAGCGGGGTTCGTCCTCGGCCCGCAGGGGCGAATACTGGAGCATGTTGTCGACGAACAGGAGCCCCGGGTCGCCGGTGGCCCACATGTTGCGGGCGATGAGCCCGATCAGCTCCTTCTGGTGCCAGAAATCGCCGAAGGCGTTGACCGAGATGTTCATGTTCGAAAGCAAGGTCCCCTGGGCCGGACGCTCCTCCGGCGGCAGGGTCTGGATGAAGCGGTTGAGGCGGGCGTTGAAATTCTTGGACTCCACGAAGTCGACGATGTCGGGGTGGTTCCAATCCAACTGCACCAGAAGCGCTCCCCGTCGGCGGCCGCCCTGGTTGGTGGTGCCGGTGACGGCGTCGAAATCGGGCAGGAAACCCACCGGGCCGCTGGCGATGCCCTGGCCGGCATCCACCGGGGCCCCCTTCGGCCGCAGGTGGGACAGATCGATGCCCGCGCCGCCGCCGGACATGTAGATGGTGCGCATCTTCCGGCGCATGTCTTCGATGTCCTCCAGGCTGTCCTCGACCCAGCCCAGGGGATAGCAGGAGAAGAAACCCGGCCGGCGGGTGTGGGGATTGCCGAAGGACATCAGAAAGGGCGTGGCCGGGATGAGCCGCCGGCCGCGCAGAGCCTCGGCCAGTTCATCGAGCCGCTCGGGCGAGGCGATGGGGCTTTTGAGCGTGCGCAGCTTGGGGATCAGGCGCCCCTCCACGATTTCCGCGAAATCCTTTTCCAGGGGCTGGCCGGTTTTTATATCCCGCACGGCATATCGGGTGGCGGTCAAGTAATCGTCAATGGTCTGCCAGGCCTGTTCAACGGTGGTGTGCATATCCTTACAATCCCCTTGTTGTGGTTAGAGTGCGCGCGGCCCGAACCCGGACTAGAGCGTTTTACAATTTATCTGTCTTCAATAAATTGTAAAACGCGCAAACATCCGAGCGCTTTTCATTTTATGCTCATTTCCTTACAATAGAAAAGCGCTCTAGCCCAACCGGTTTTCAGGCGCTGGCGAAGCGAAAAAATCCCCGGCCATGGCGCCGCCGGGACGGCGCACGGCTCCTGGAGGGCCGGGAATGAAAAGCGCGAGGCCATGAGTGTGGTATGGTCTCGCACCGAAATCCCAATATATAGTATTTCGCGGTTGAAAGGAAGCAAAAAAAACCTCCGGAGCGGGGGCTTCGGAGGGAAGGATTTCCCAGGCGGCGAAAGCGGAAGGCGGCCGAAATCATCAACCTCCGGGCGGTAGGCAGGCCCGGTCTCAGCCGGGCGGCAGCACCTGGGCCTTGACCGTCAGGGTGAGATGGGGGGTGTCGGGATCGTCGGATTCCACCACGGCGGACTGGCTGATGGGGTGCCCGGCCCAGTCGGCGTAGACATTGACCGAGATCGTGATCCGTCCGGCTTGGCCGGGAGCGATGACCCGGTCGAAACTGGCCACCGTGCAGCCGCAGCCGGCGGAAACCTTGAGGATGTTCAAATCCCGGCCGCCGGTGTTCCGGATCTCGAAATCGTGGCTGATGGTGCTTCCCGCATGCACCTCGCCCGCTTGGTAAACGGTCTCCGCCGGGGCCAGCCGAGGGGGGGCGGCGACGGCCGGAGCCGCCTTTTTGCTTTGGGCCCGGGCCTGGCCGCCATCGAAGCCGCCAACCCCGGCCAATGCCAGAAAGGCGGCGAGAACAACGCCAAAAAATTTGAATTTCACGAGCCTCACCTTCCCAAACAAACGTTTATTTTGGACTTCGCAGCCGCCGGAAAAAATTCTTCTGGCGGCGCCTCAGGCGCATCAGCTCGAAGACCAGCCGCCGCCAGGGACTTTTCAACGGCGGCCGCACCTTGAAAAAATGAAGCATGGTCAGGGCGTCGTTGGCCTGGCCGATGACAACCGGGCTGTCCAGGGACAGGTCGATGATTTTCAGCCCCTGATCGGTCAGGATGAAGTTGCCGGGATGGAAATCGTTGGAGGCCAGGCCGCAGTTGTGCAGTTCCTCCAGCGTTTCGGCCATGGCCGGAATCCAGGGCCTGAAATTCCCGACCTTGGCCGGCCGGCCGTCCACGAATTCTTCGACGAAGGACGTGCCCTCCACGTATTCGGCGACCATCCAGGCCTCCAGGCAGCGCCCGCCGGACAGCCTTTCGGCCACCAGGTAGACGTCCTGGACGATGCGGCAGCCCCGGCCCACCGCCCGGTTGGTCAGTTTGAGCAGCCGGGCGTAGGGGGTGCCGGCCAGCCAGTCCCACAGCTTTTTTTCCGGACGGGGATCCACTTCCCAATCGCGCTTGACCACGTAACGGCGGCCCGTGGTCTCCAGGCGGTAGACCTCCCGAAAGCCCGACCCGGTGGTCAGGCGGGTGGCCGGAACCCGCCCGGCCCGAAACTCGGCCAAGAGATGCGGATAGTCGACGCCGTCCTCGCGCCAGCGAATCCGCCAGCCGTCGTTTTTCGTTTCCAATATGCGGGCCGGCCCGGCCGGTTTCTGGGTGGCGGTCATGAACGTCCGGGACCGGTCAGGAGCGGCGGATGTACCGGTCGGATTTGCCGCGCAGTTGGCGGGACCGGGCCCGGATGAGATTTCTGGCCAAGAGCAGGTGATAGAGCACCTTCCGGACCGGGCCTTTCAGGGGCAGGTCGACATTGAAGCGCCGCTTCATCTCCAGGGCGTCGTTGACCTGGCAGATGATCAGGGGGCTGGAAATGTCCAGGTCGATGCCCTTGATGATCCCTTCGGTGGTGCGGATGAAGTTGTAGGACTGGATGTCGTTGCAGGCCAGCCCGAACTCATGTATCCGGGCGATGGACCGGGTCAGATCGGCCAGCCAGAGATCGGCCTCCTTCGCGGGCAGGACCGAGCCTTCCATGTAGTCGGCGATCAGATAGGCCTCCTGACAGATGGGGCCGGACATCCGCTCAGCCACCAGAAAGACGTCCTGCACCACGTCGCAGCCCTGGCGGACGGCGTTATTGATCAGCCGGATGATTCGCGAATACCGGGTGGCGCCCCACACCCGATACCAGAACCGCTTTTCCAGGCGCTTTTCCACGTGCCAGTCGCGCTTCATAAGAAAGCGGCGACCGAGGGCCTCGACCAGGTCGGCCTCCCGGAAGGGCCGCCCCCGGGCCAGGGGGGTTCGCTGGAGTTCGCCCCGCCGATAGGCTTCCCACAGGGCGGGATAATCCGTCCCGTCGTTTTTCCACTGAATCCTGAACCCGTCTTTCTCCATGGACAGGAGCGACCCCGGTTCAGACCGCTGTTCGGCCATCCGTACCCCTTGTTCATTCGCTCGTCAAACCCTGACGCTGTATTTGTGGGTTCTATTATACCAGTTCTGATCCAAAAAACCAGGCTCGCCGAAGAGCATCCCCCTTCAGCGAGCCTGGAACCGATCGTTCGCGGTTCAGCCGGGTCTCAGTATTCCTTGGGCAGCTGATTGAGCTGGGTCAGGGTGAAGACCGGGCCGTCCTTGCAGACGTATTCCGGGCCGACGTTGCAGCGGCCGCAGATGCCCAGGCCGCACTTCATGCGGTTTTCCAGGCTCATGATGATGTCGTCGGTGGAATAGCCGGCCTCTTCCAGCACCGGCTGGGTGAACTTGATCATGACCGGCGGGCCGCAGATGATGGCCGCGGTGCCGGCCGGCGGCGGGCAGACTTCCTTGGTCACGGCCGGGACGAAGCCGACCTTGCCGGTCCAGCCCGGGGCCTCGCGGTCGATGGTGACGAAGACGTCGATGTCGTCGCGCTTCTGCCACTCGCTCCACTCTTCCTTATACAGCAGGAGCCCCGGGGTCCGGGCCCCGTAGACGAAGGTGATCTTGCCGTATTTGGGGCGGTTCTCCGGCTGCAGGAGCCAGGTGATGGTCGAGCGCAGGGTGGTCACGGCGAAGCCGCCGGCGATGATCAGGAGGTTCTTGCCCTCCAGCCGGTCCAGGGGATAGGGGTGCCCCAGGGGGCCCCGGATGCCCATGACGTCGCCTTCCTTCATGTTGTGCATGAAGTTGGAGACCTGCCCCACCCGGTTGACCGTGAAGAGGACGAAGCCCTTTTCCGTGGGCGAGGAGGCGATGCCGATGGGAATCTCGCCCTGGCCGGGCACCGACAGTTCGGCGAACTGGCCGGGCAGGTAGGCGAACTTTTCCTCATCGGCGGGATTGAGGAACTCGAATTTAAAGGTGCGCAGGTTCTTATCCTCGGTTTCCACCCGGATCATGGCGATGCGCACCGGATACGGTAAATATGGATTGTGCACTATGGCCCTCCTGAAAGACGATATGAGATAACCCCAAGCCCCGCAAAAGGGAGCGATCCGCCGCCATCACCACATCGAACAATAATGCGGCAGCCAAGGCGAGATTACTGTTCGGCCTTGGATTACAGAAAGCCCCGGCTCGGCTTCACTGTCCGGGTCGGACGTCCAGAACCAGCGAAGCGGGTGCGGAGAGGATACGTAGTATCCGGCGGCCCGGCGCCTAGCCGTTCATCTGCCGGGCGACTTCCCGGATGTCGATGTTGACCGGGCAGAGAACGACGCAACGGCCGCAGCCGATGCAGCCGCAGCCGCCCTCCTGCTTCATGGGGATATATTTCAGCTTGTGCATGAAGCGCTGACGCATCCGCTCGGTCTTGGTGGGCCGGGGATTGTGGCCGGTGCCGTGGATGGTGTAGAGCCAGCTCATGCAGGTATCCCAGTTGCGCATCCGCACCCCGCCCTTTTCGCTCTGCTCGTCCTGAATGTCGAAGCAGTGGCAGGTGGGGCAGAAGAAGGTGCAGGTGCCGCAGTTGAGGCAGCGGTCGGCCGTGTCCTTCCAGTGGGGCTGGTTGAAGAGATCCAGCACCTCGGCCGCGTTCACCTTGGTCTGATCCAGGGGGCCGGGCAGCATGGCTTCGGCCGTCTTCTTCTTTTCGGCCAGTTCGGCGGAGAGATCGGCGTTTTCCAGCCCGGAGAGGCTTTTCAGGAAATCCTCGCCGGCGGGGGTGACCGCTTTGAGGCCCAGGCCGTCGTCACGGACGAAGGCCAAGATGTCCAGCCCCTCCTCGCTGAAGGGTGAGCCGCCGACGGCGGTGCAGAAACAGCTGGGGCACGGCTTGACGCAGGCCAGGCCGATTTTGACGGCCGCTTCATATTTGGTCTTCCAATAGGGGTCGGTGAAACGATTGTTCTGGAAGACCTGGTTGGAGACCACCAGCCCCCGGGCGTCGCAGGGGCGGATGCCGAAGAGCACCATGGGTTTGACCTGGTCGAGCCCCAGCGGCTGGTAGACGAAGGCGTCGCCTTTGGCGACCTCTTTATGAAAGGCCATCATCCGCTCGGTTTGCGGAAAGAAGACGCCCTTGGGCGACAGGTGGGTGTTGGTGTAATCCAGGGAGATGTCCCCGGGGGCCGCCTCGGCCATCTCGAGTTTATCGCCGGCTTTGACCGGGGCCAGAAGCCGGCGCCGGCCGCCCTCGGTCAGGGCCTGGAAAAAGTCCGGCAGCGAACTTTTCTTGACGCTATATTCAGCCATTGTCCGCGCCCTTTCTACTTGATGAATTCGGCTTCGTCATCGGGCCGGTAGGTGGTTAGGGGGGGCTTCTGCTCCCAGCTCAGGCCGGGGGTATACTGCCAATCACGCTGGACTTCCTCTTCCAGAATCCGGTTGAATTCCCGAAGCTTGATGTCCTGGGGGCAGGCCGCCTCGCAGCCGCCGCAGGCGGTGCAGCGGCCGGCGCAGTGGAAGGCCCGCAGGAGATGGAAGGTGTAGGTATCCATCTCGTCCTGGGATTTGCCGAGCCACTGGGGCCGGGTTTCATCGACGAAGCAGACCGGGCAATAGCACAGGGGGCAGGCGTTGCGGCAGGCGTAACAGCGCAGGCAATCCTTGACCAGGCCCTTGAAATAAGCCATCTTCTCGGCGGGCGACTTGCCGGCCAGCGCCTTGAGGTCGGCGTAGTCGTCGGCGGCCAGCGGCTGGGTCGGCTCGCCGATGATCTCATCGGCCGTGTCGGTGGGGGTGCGGCTGATGCAGGTGCGGCAGTTGCGGCGCAGCACCTCATCTTTGGGGATGCTGGTGTTCCAGTCGTCGCCGCTGAGTTTGATGGTGGTCTGGTCCTCTTCGGCCGAACGGATGGGGCGCGGTTCCTTGGCCTGGATCAGCTCCGGATCGACCATGCCGCTACAGGCCACGCCGATGATATAGAGGTTGTCGCGGAGGATCTGGTTTTCCACCACCTGGCCCACGGTGTTGCGGGCGTCGCAGCCCTTGGCCACGATGGCCACCTTGCCGGGATATTTCGGCAGGTAGGTGGAGAGATTGATCCGGGCGAAGTTCGACCAGACCAGTTTCTCGCAATCCTCCAGGGTGCGGGCGAAGAAGGGGGCCACGGCCAGGGGCGTGGAGCCCCGGGTATAGCCGATGACCACCTCGGCCTTGCCCTCGGCCAGGAGGCGCTTGGCGCTTTCCTGTATTTTACGGCTGGTATCTTCCAGTGACATCATGGTCAGGCCACCTCCGGCAGGCCTAAATCAAGTTCCGCTTTGCGGAAGTTCAGGTTGGGCCCGCAGGACCGGACCTTTTCCACCACCTCCTTGGCCACCTCTTGAAACTTGGTGGCCTCGGCCGAAGAGATCCAGGAAAAGTGGAGCCGGCCCGGCTCCAGGCCCACCGCTTCCAGCATGTGGTGCAGCAGGATGAACTTGCGGCGGGCGTGATAGTTGCCGGCGATGTAATGGCAGTCGCCCGGGTGGCAGCCGCTGACCCAGACGCCGTCGGCGCCGCGTTTGAAGGCTTCCAAAATATATTTGGGATTCAGCCGGCCGGTGCATGGCAGCCGCACCACCCGGAAGTTGGGCGGGTATTCCAGCCGGCTGACGCCGGCCAGGTCGGCGGCCCCATAGGTGCACCAGTTGCAGAAAAAAGCCACGATTTTCGGTTCATAGTCGCTCATGTCATATATCCCCTTAAGAAACGAAACGTCCCTTGTAATGAACAATCATCGCCCAACCCCAGGGCGGCGCAGCCGCCCGCCCCTCATTACGGGCCGATGGTCCCGGCCCCCCCAAACGTTGCGGCCTCGGCCGTCCAGCGAAGCGGGTTCGGGCCAGATGCGCCAGCATCTGGGGGTCCAGGGCTCTGCCCTGGTGGTTAGAGGGCGGCCGCGATCTGGGCGAAGAGGCCGGCGTTGGTGAAGCCGCGCAGGGCCGGGGCGTCGGAGCGGCAGGACGAGGAGCAGGTGCCGCAGCCCTTGCACATGGCCTCGTTGACCACGGCCTTGCCCGGAAACTTGCCCGGACCGCTTTCCGTTTCGATCTTGATGGCCGAAAACGGGCAGACAGCCACGCAGACCCCGCAGCCGGAGCACTTGGCCTGATTGATCTCGGCCACGATGCCGCCCACGGTCATCTTGGGCTGGGTCAACACGGTCACCGCCCGGGCCGCGGCCGCCTGGGCCTGGGCCACCACCTCGTCCATGGGCTTGGGATAGTGGCAGATGCCGGCCATGAACATGCCGTCGGTGGCGAAATCCACCGGCCGCAGCTTCTGGTGGGCCTCGAAGAACCAGCCGTCCTCGTCCAGGGGGACTTTGTATTTCATGGCCAGGGCGTTTTCCCGTCCGGAGACGATGGCCGCGGCCAGAACCAGGAAGTCGGGGTTGATCAACAGGTCGCGGCCGGAGACCGGGTCGTGGACCAGGACGTCGAGCCCGTCGGCGGATTCGCTGACCCGGGGCTTGGCCTCGAGGTCATAGCGGATGAAGATGACCCCCAGGTCGCGGGCTTCCTTGTAGATGTCCTCTTTCTGGGCATAGGTCCGCATGTCGCGATAGAGGACGAAGATCCGGGCTTCGGGGTTGGCCTTCTTCAGGTGCACCGCCGAGTGGACGGTGTGAGTGCAGCAGACCTTGGAGCAATACATGCGCCCCGGCTCGCGGGAGCCGACGCACTGCACGAACACGAAGGTCTTGGCGGCGTCCACGGCCTCGTCCTTGGCCTTGATCTTCTCGTCCAGCTCCAGGTGGGTGACCACTTTCGGGTTCTGGCCGTAGAGGTATTCGACGGGCTTGGATTCCTGGGCCCCGGTGGCGATGACGGTCACCCCGTGCTTGACGGTCTCGCCGTTGGTCAGGGTGGTTTCGAAGTTGCCGACGAAGCCCTCGACCGTATCCACCTCGGCGTTGAGGACCACCGAGATGTTGCCGTCGGCGGCCACTTTTTCCCGCAGCTTGGCCAGGTAGTCGGGCACCGACTCGTCCTTGGCCGTGGAAGCGATGCGGTTGGCGATGCCGCCCAGGCGCTCCGACTTTTCCACCACCACGGATTTGAAGCCCTGGTCGGAAAGGGTCAGGGCCACGTTGAGGCCGGCCACGCCGCCGCCGATGACCAGGGCCTGGGGATCGACGTCGATGACGTTTTCGGTCAGGGGCGAGAGCAGGGCCGCCTTGGCCACGGCCATCTCGGTCATGTCCATGGCCTTGCGGGTGGCTTCCTCGGGGTTGTTGGCGTGGACCCAGGAGTCGTGGTTGCGGATGTTGGCCATTTCAAACAGGTATTTGTTCAGGCCGGCCGCGGCCAGGGTCTCCATGAACAGCGGCTCGTGGGTCCGGGGCGAACAGGCCGAAACCACGATGCGGTTGAGGCGCTGTTCTTTGATGAGCTTGACCATCTGCTCCTGGCTGTCCTGGGAGCAGGCGAAAATGGTGTTGGAGGCGAACTCCACGAACGGCAGGGTCTTGGCGAACTCCACCACCCGGGGCACGTCGATGACCCCGGCGATGTTGATGCCGCAGTGACAGATGAAGACGCCGATGCGCGGCGGCTCGCCGCTGATGTCCATCGGGGCCGGGACGTTGACCACCTTGGCCAGGCTGCCCCGGGCCGAGGCCAGTTTCGAAGAGGCCGCCGCGGCCGCGGCCGAGGCCTCCATGACCGAGCTGGGGATGTCCTTGGGGCCGGTGTAGACGCCGCAGGCGTAGATGCCGGGGCGGGACAGGGCCACCGGGCTGAAGGTGGAGGTCCGGGCGAAGTTGTATTTGTCGGTCGCGATCCCGAACTTATGGCTCATGTCCTGGGTTTCGCCGGTGATGACCAGGCCGTGGGACAGGACGGCCATGTCGAAATCCTCGGTGGTCGACTGGCCGTGGTCGGTGACGTAATGGAAGCGGACCCCGCCGTCCTTCAGGGGCTGGACGGTGTGGATGCGGCTGCGGACGAAGCGGATGCCCTTGGCCTTGGCCTTTTCGTAATACCGCTCGAAGTCCTTGCCGAAGCTGCGGATATCCATGTAGAAGACGGTCACCTTCAGGTCGTACTTGGCGTGCTCCTTGGCGATGATGGCTTCCTTGATGGCATACATGCAGCAGACCGAGCTGCAGTAGCCGTTGTCGGCCCGGTTGATGTCGCGGGAGCCGACGCACTGGAGGAACGCAATGGACTGGGGTTCCTTGTGGTCGGTGGCCCGGACCACGTGCCCCATGGTCGGGCCGGTGGCCCCCAGGAGCCGTTCGAACTCCAGGGCGGTCATGACGTTGGGATCGTCGGCGTAGCGGTAGGTCTCAAACTGCTGGGGGCTGTAGGGCTTGAAGCCCGGGGCCAGGATGACCGCCCCGACGTTCAGCGTCGCCTCCTCGGCCGTCTGGTCATACTCCACGGCCTTGGCCGGACAGACCTTCTTGCAGGAGCCGCACTTGCCCTTGGTCAGCATCAGGCACTTTTCGGCGTCGATGCCGTATTTCAGCGGCACGGCCTGGGCATACTGCACGTAGACGGCCTTGCGCTTGTCCAGAAGCTCGTTATACTCGTTATCGACCTTGACCGGGCATTTCTTGGTGCACTCGCCGCAGGCGATGCACTTGGACATGTCGATATAGCGAGGGTTCTTGCGGACCCGAACCTGGAAATCGCCCTCGCTGCCGTCGATGGCCAGAACGTCGGTCAGGGTCAGGAGCTCGATGTTGATGTGCCGCCCGACCTCGACCAGCTTGGGCGAAATGATGCACATGGAGCAGTCGTTGGTGGGAAAGGTCTTGTCCAACTGGGACATGCGCCCGCCGATGGCCAGCGACTTTTCCACCAGGTACACGTAATAGCCGGCATTGGCCAGGTCGAGGGCGGCCTGCATGCCAGCCACGCCGCCGCCGGCCACCAGAACCGCGCCCACCACTTTTTTGGTCGCCATATCTTGAAGGTTCCCCCTTTTTATTAAGAGTCTCTGGCTAGTGATCTTTTCGACTCGGCCGCCGTTTTTCCGGGCGTCGCGGCGGCCTGCGGGCTCTGTGGGCCCGGATCGATAGTCAGCCCGGAATATCGAATCAACTTCTATAGATGAATGTTTTAATATTCCACAAAGAAGCGGCCGGTGTCAAGAAAAATCTTGTGATTTTTAAACCCCCGTTTCATTATAGCGAACGAGACCTAAGCCATCATCCCGCACGCTTCAAAACAGAAAGCGGCTCTAAGGTGAGGAAGCGATTCAGCCTGTTCCCGGACGACCAAATGTCAGCCAGGTCGCTTTTCGGCGGCGCATTGCCCCATTCGGGGCAAAGAAATTCTGGCATTATTCCAAGGTTGGCGCTATCATAAGCATCGGAGAGCTATCAAACGATTCTGCGGGCTTACCCCTTCCGGGGCCATCGCCCGCGCCCGAGGTGAAGATGCTGAAAAAAATTTTCCTAGCCGGTGCCCTGGCGGTCTTTTTCGCCGCCGCCCCGGCCATGGCCGATTATTCCTTTCATTTGGGCCGGGGGCTGTCTTTCTGCGGCGAAGCCGTGCCCCTGGACCGCGGCGAGGTCTACCAGGCGGTGGACCAGAATCTGGTGCTGCTGGCCGAGAGCAAAAGCCGGGTCTGGATGGCCCTGCGCCGATCGGGGCGCTACCGGGCCGCGATGGAGGCCGAACTCAACCGCGCGGGGGTTCCGGCGGACCTCATCTATATCCCCCTGACCATCACCGGGCTGGCCCCGGATTACAACGCCGGCGGCGGCCGGGGCCCGTGGCGGCTCAAGGAGGCCGAGGCCAAGGCCCTGGGGCTGCGAGTGGACGGCGACGTGGACGAGCGGCTGGACCCGGTGACCTCCACCCAGGCGGCGGCCAAACGTTTGAAAAGTCTCAAAGACGCCTATGGTTCCTGGACCACGGCCATGGCCGCCTATCTTCTGGGCGAGACGCTCATCAACCAGGCCGCGGCCGAAGCCGGAGGCGAACGGAACTTTTACCGGCTCTATCTGCCCGACGGCCAGGACCAACTGCCGGCCTCGGTTCTGGCCGGCAAGGCCGTCTTCCAGGATCCCGCCGCTTTCGGCTATACCCAGACCGACCGGGGTTGGCCGGCCCTCTCCACCAAGCGGGATGTCGTCAAGGCGGCCACCACCGCCCGGGCGCTGGCCGCCCAATATAAATGTGATTACAAGACCTTTCGGGATATGAATCCCCAACTGCTTACCGGGACGGTTCCGGCCGGGGTGGCCGTGAATATTCCGTGAGCCCGGTCGAAGCCCGATAGGCTTCGGCTTTAAAGTAATCATCCGATTGGTTTTTTCAACGACCATGGATGTTTTTCACGGCTGAACGGCGTGAAGAGAGAAGTCGGCCCCAATGGCCGTTGGGGCCGGTTTTTTTGTGCGCCCTATCGGGCGGGCATTAGAAGTATGGGGCTCCGCCCCAAGCCCCGCCAGGGGAGGGTGCTGCGCGCACCCTACCCTGGACCCACCCGCGCCGGGGGCTTCGCCCCCTGGACCCCCTTGGAGTCGGCGATGAAGCCGCGATGACCCGTAGGCAGCGCCACAACTCGCCTTCGGCTCAAACAAGTAGCGCTGCGCGGAGGACCGTTGGGACGGCGGCCTGGTCAGTAAGACGGGTTGTGTTCTACATCAACAGTTTAATGGCAGCCGCATATTCTCTTTAGAATGCAACCGGGTTCCCGAACCAACTATTTTTGTGGTGGCCGCCCCATCGCATCCCGCACCGGTCGCCGCCGCAGCGCCACTTGTTCGAGCCGTTCAGGCGAGTTGTGGCGCTGCTGACGGGTCATCGCGGCTTCATCACCGACTCCAAGGGGGTCCAGGGGGCGAAGCCCCCGGCGCGGGTGGGTCCAGGGTAGGGTGCGCGCAGCACCCTCCCCTGGCGGGGCTTGGGGCGGAGCCCCATACTTCTAATGCCCGCCCGATAGGGCGCACAATAAATATTGACGAAGGCAAACGACAATTGTATAATTCTCTGTTACCCACCTATCCAATGGAAGGTTATTTTCTGAAACAGGCGCGAAGCGCGCGCCGGGGAGACGATATGAGAATCGCCAATTTTAACGGGGGCCCCGCGGCCCTGCCCGTGGACGTGCTCGAGGAAGCCGCCCGCGATATGCTGGATTGGAAGGGCACCGGCATGTCGATCATGGAAAACAGCCACCGCTCGAAGGAAATCGTGGCCATGGTGGAAGAGGCCGAAAGCGACCTTCGCGCCCTTCTGGGCCTGGGCGACGAATGGGCGGTGATCTTCACCCAGGGCGGGGCCAGCCTCCAGTTCGCCATGATCGCCATGAACTTCGCCGGTCCCGGCGGTCGCTGCGACTATATCAACACCGGGCTGTGGTCCACCAAGGCCTACAAGGAGGCCCAGATCTGCGGGGCCAAGCCCCGGCTGGCGGCCACCACCGAGGAAGACGACTTCACCCACATTCCCGAGGCCTTTGACTTCGACCCCGAGGCCAAATACGTCTACCTGTGCTCCAACAACACCGTCCGGGGCACCCAGTGGTCCCACTTCCCGACCACCGCCCCGGCGCCGCTGGTGGCCGACATGTCATCCGAGTTTCTCTCCCGGCCCATCGACCTGACCCACTTCGGCCTCATCTACGCCGGCGCCCAGAAGAACGTGGGCCCGGCCGGGGTGACCGTGGTGGCTCTGCGCCGCGACTTCGCCGACAAGGCCCGGCTGGACGTGCCCAGCATGCTCAGCTATCCCATCTACATCAAAAACGAGAGCATGTACAACACCCCGCCGGTCTGGTCCATCTACATCGCCGGCCTGGTCTTCAAATGGCTGCGGAACACCGTCGGCGGGCTGGCCAACATGGCGGCCATCAATAAAATCAAGGCCGCGACCCTCTATAAGGCCATCGACGACAGCCAGGGCTATTATCGCGGCACGGCCCGTCCCGGCAGCCGTTCGCCCATGAACGTGACCTTCCGCCTGCCTTCCGAGGACCTGGACAAGAAGTTCAAGAAAGAGGCCCAGGAAGCGGGCCTGGTGGGCCTGGGCGGCCACCGCAGCGTGGGCGGCCTTCGGGCGTCGCTCTACAACGCCGTCTGCCAGGGCTGGGTGGATACGCTCGTCGAATTCATGGCCGAATTTCAGCGGAGGAACGGATAATCATGCCCAAGATTCTCATCAGCGAAAAGATAGACCCCGTCTGCCCCAAACTCTTCCAGGAGGCCGGCTTCACTGTGGATATCCGCCCCGGGTTGAACCCGGAAGAATTGGCCGGCATCATCGGCGAATATGACGGCCTGGTGGTGCGCAGCAGCACCAAGGTCACGGCCGACCTTCTGAAGCACGCCACCCGGCTTAAGGTCGTGGGCCGGGCCGGGGCCGGCGTGGACACCATCGACGTCCCGGCGGCCACCGCGGCCAAGGTCATCGTCATGAACACCCCCGGGCAGAACGCCAACGGCGTGGCCGAACTGGCCTTCTGCCTGATGCTGAGCCTGGTGCGCCACGTGGTCACCGGCTGCGTGGCCCTGCGGGCCGGGCGCTGGGAAAAGAACGCCCTGTCCGGCACCGAACTGGGCGGCAAGACCCTGGGCCTGGTCGGCCTGGGGGCCATCGGCCGCCGCATGACCGCCCTGGCCCAGGGCTTCGGCATGACCGTTCTGGCTTACGATCCGCTTTTGAAGGCCGAGCAGATCCAGGCCGCCGGGGCCAAGCCGGCGACCTTCGAGGAAATCCTGTCGGCCAGCGATTTCGTGAGCCTGCATCTCCCCAAGACCAAGGAGACCGCCAACCTGTTCGACACCAAGGTCATCGGGAAGATGAAGAAGGGGGCCATCCTCATCAACTGCGCCCGGGGCGGTCTGGTGGACGAGGCCGCCGTGGGCGAGGCCCTCAAGAGCGGCCAGCTGTCCGGCGCCGCCTTCGACGTCTTTGACGCCGAGCCGGCCCCCGCCGACCACCCGCTGCTGAGCCTGCCCAACTTCATCGCCACCCCCCACCTGGGGGCCTCCACCGCCGAAAGCCAGGTCAACGTGGCCGTGGCCGTGGCCAAGCAGATGATCGGCTACTTCAATAACGGCACCCTGGAGGGCGCAGTCAACGCCTGAGCGGGATGAATACAGCCCGGCCCCGGCCGGATATGAAAAAGCGGGTGGCCCGTCCGGGGATTCAGGACCGGGCACCCCCGTTTAAATAAAACGCAACCGTCACGGCCGCGCGCGGGAAGG
>JAVBLB010000014.1:0-30716 GCA_031553735.1 Candidatus Adiutrix sp. | reverse complement strand
CTGGGCATGGGCGGCGGGTCGCTGGTTGTGGGCTGGCGGGCCGGCCCGGCCGGCACCTATCGGACGGTCTACGGGGGGGCGGCCGCGGCCGCGGCCGGGCTGGTGGTTTTTTATCTGACCCGATACGTCCTTTTCCGACGGTGGGCGGTTCCGGAATCCTCTTCCAGACCGCCGCGCGTCGAAGCGGCCGCGGCGGCTCACGGTTCTTCCGGGGACCAGCCGCGGGCCCATTCCTGAGCTGGAGGCGATCGTGAAACTTGGCGACCTGATCTGGCTGGCGGTCTTCGCGGCCGCCAGCCTGCAGCTGATGCTGCCGGAGGCCCACGATTTGCTTCGGGAAGCCGCCTCCGCTCACCGGTATCTGACGGGTTTGGTGGCCTTCGCCCTGATGGGGACCTTGGGAGAGACCCTGGCCGGCCGTTTCGCCGGGCGCGGCTACCCCTCGCCGAGCCTCCTGGCCGCCTCGGCCGCGATGTGGGGGCTGCACGGCCTGGCCCTGGCCGTGATTTTCTGGGTGTTCAACGGCGGGGTGGCTCTGGCCCAGGCCACCGGTCTTCTGCCCGGCGGCGGTTTCGGCAGTTTTTCCAGCCCGCTGCGGGGGTTTTTCACCAGCTTCTTTTTCACCGAGCCTTTTTTCACCAGCCTCCTGGTCAACTTCGGCCCGGTGCCGGTGCTGCTGGCCCTGCAGCGCCTGGGGATGTCGACCCTGGTCTTCCGCCGGACCAAGGGGCGCTGGCCGAATCTGGGGCTGGCCTCCTGGCGGGCGGACTGGGCCGATTTCATCCGCTATCTGGCGGTAACCCTGCCTCTGTTCCGGGTGCCGCTTCTGACTCTGGTTTTCATGCTGCCTCCGGATTTGTGGCTGGCCACGGCCGCCTGGCTGGGAGGCGTGGTCGGCGGCCTGGAAGGCCTGACCCGGCGGCGGAAAAAAATCCGGGCGGCGGCTTCTCCGGGCCAAGTGGAATAAGGCGCTTTCCGGGCGGCCGCGGAGCCCCGGGCTTCGCGGGGGATAAAAATGGCTTGACAAATCTTTTTTTCAGACTAACATAGTGAAGATTAATTATCCGGGTCCCAAAGGGGCCATGCGCCGCCGCAATCCACTCATGGCCGAACCGCGGCGGCCGGGACAAGGCTCACAGTCGCCTCCGTCCCGAAAAAAATCCGGCGCGCAAAGGTGAATATCATGAACGGCACCGCCCTCAATAACGTCAATCTCGATCGTCGTCCCATCATCGAGCAGTGTAACGGCTGCGACCGCGTTTCGGCCGAGGGGGACGGCAAGATCTGCTCGGCTTTCGCCTTTCCCGACACCAAGTGGCGGTTGGGGCCCTGCAGCATGGCCACGCACATTAAAGTCGAAACCGCCAAAGGCGCCGAAAAACAGCGCGTGGGTCAGCAGAAACAGAAAAAGCGCTGAATCCAGCACTTTTTCAGTTTCCCGGTTACGAATGGAAAAGCCGGCTCCGAAGAATATCGGAGTCGGCTTTTTTTATTTGGCCCGCCCCTTTGGGGCGCACCATAAAAAAATCAGACCTGATAAAAATCCTGCAAAGCGGCCACCTGGGGGCGGCCGCCCCATTGTTGCAGCCCCTCGGCCAGAGCTATGAACGCGCTCATGGTGGTGATGAGGGGTATGCGGCGTTTGAGGGTTTCGCCACGAATGAGCTGGTTGTCACGGGCTGAATCCTGTCCGGAGATGGTGTTGACGGCCATCTGGATGTGGCCGTCGGAGATGCGGTCCAGCAGGTTGGGGCGGGCTCCGTTCATCTTGTTGACCAACTGGCATTCCAGCCCGGCATCTTTGAGGTGCCGCCAGGTGCCCTGGGTGGCGAAGAGCCGGTAGCCGAGCCCGGCCAGGATGCGGGCGGGAGGCGCCAGGCGGGGCTTGTCGTGGTCGCAGATGGACAAAAGCACCCCGCCCTGGCGGGGGATGTCCAGGCCGGCGGCCAACTGCGACTTGATGAAGGCCAGGCCGTAGCTCTCGGCCATACCCATGACCTCGCCGGTGGAGCGCATCTCCGCGCCCAGCTCATACCGGCTGCCGGGAAAGCGGTCGAAAGGCAGCACCACTTCCTTGACCGCGTTGTAATCCCGCCGGGCCCGGGGGGGCGGGGGCAGGCGATCCAGCGGGGTGCCGGTCATGACCAGCGCGGCTAGGCGGGCCAGGGGCCAGCCGGTGGCCTTGGCCACGAAGGGCACGGTGCGGGAGGCCCGGGGGTTGGCCTCCAACAGATATATCTGGTCGTTCTGCACCGCGTATTGCACATTGATCAGGCCTTTGGTGTTCAGGGCCAGGGCCAGATCGCGGGTGTGGCGCCTGATGTGTTCCACCTGGCGGCCGGTCAGGTTGTGGTGAAAGATGGAAGAGGCCGAGTCGCCGGAGTGGATGCCGGCGGCCTCGACGTGCTCCATCAGGCCGGCCACCAGCACCTCGCGGCCGTCGCAGAGGGCGTCGACGTCCAGTTCGATGGCGTCTTCCAGGAAGTGGTCGATGAAGACCGTGCCGTCGGAGGAGACCGACAGGGCCTCGTCCCAGTAACGGCGCAGTTCGGCCTCGTCGTGGACGATGCGCATGGCCCGGCCGCCGAGCACGAAATCGGGCCGGACCATGACCGGGTAGCCCACGGTCTGGGCGATGCGGGCCGCGCTTTCCACGTTGGCCGCCTGGCGGCCCTCGGGCTGGGTCAAGCCTAGGCCGGCGGCCAGCCGGTTGAAGGCCCCCCGGTCTTCGGCCAGGAAGATGTCGTCCGGGGCGGTGCCGATGATGGGGGCTCCGGCGGCTTGCAGGGCCCGGGAGAGGTTCAGCGGCGTCTGCCCGCCGCACTGGACGATGAGGCCGTGGGGTTTCTCCTCTTCGCAGATGGCCAGGATGTCCTCCACGGTCAGGGGCTCGAAATAGAGGCGGTCGGCCAGGTCGTAATCGGTGGAGACTGTTTCGGGGTTGGAGTTGACCATGATGGTCTCCCAGCCGGCCTCCCGCAGGGCCAGGGCGGTCTGGACGCAGCAGTAGTCGAACTCCACCCCCTGGCCGATGCGGTTGGGGCCGCCGCCCAGGATCATGACTTTTTTTCGGCCCGAGGAAGCCGGCACTTCGCCGGTGCCCGGCAGGGCTTGGTAGGTGGAGTAGAGATAGGGGGTGTAGGCTTCGAACTCTCCGGCGCACGTGTCCACGGCCCGGAAGACCGGCCGGACCCCGGCCGACAGGCGGCGCCGGCGGACGGCCGCCTCGTCCAGGCGGTCGTCCGCCAGGTCGCGCCGCAGCGCGTCGGCGATCTGGCGGTCGGAAAAGCCCTGGGCTTTGAAGCGCCGCCAGCGGGCGGCCTCGGCCGGGCCGGGCTGGGGCGCGCTGTCGGCGAAGAGGGGCCCGAGGTCCTCGGCCAGCCGCTTTTCCTCCTCGTGGATGAGGCGCATCTGGTGGAGGAACCAGGGGTCGATGGCCGTCAGTTCGTTGAGCCGCTCCAGACTGTAGCCCCGGCGCAGGGCCTCCTTGAGGTGGAAGATGCGGTAGGGGCCGGGGTGGCGGAGACGCAGGTCCAGCGCGGCCGGGGTTTCGCCGGGCCGGGCCGGGCGCTCGGTGAAGCCGCTCTGACCGATCTCCAGGCCCCGCAGGGCTTTCTGCAAGGCTTCGCGGAAGGTGCGGCCCAGGGCCATGGTCTCGCCCACCGATTTCATCTGGAAGCCCAGGGCGGGATCACTGCCGGGGAATTTTTCGAAATCAAAGCGCGGGGCCTTGACCACGCAATAATCCAGGGCCGGCTCGAAGGCCGCGCAGCTCTGGCGGGTGATGCTGTTGGGGATTTCGTCGAGGTGATAACCCAGGGCCAATTTGGCCGCCACCCGGGCGATGGGAAAGCCCGTGGCCTTGGAAGCCAGGGCCGAGGAGCGGGAGACCCGGGGGTTCATCTCGATGACCGCCCGGCGGCCGGTGCGGGGGTCGACCGCGAACTGGATGTTGCAGCCTCCGGTCTCCACCCCAACCGCGCCGACGATGGCGATGGCCTCGTTGCGCAGGGCCTGGTATTCCGCGTCGGCCAGGGTCTGGATGGGGGCCACGGTGATGGAGTCGCCGGTGTGGATGCCCATGGGGTCCAGGTTTTCGATGCCGCAGATGACCACGGCGTTGCCGGCCCGGTCGCGCACCAATTCCAGCTCGATCTCCTTCCAGCCCAGGAGCGATTCCTCCACCAGCACTTCGCCCACCGGCGAGGCGGCCAGGCCCCGGGCCACGGTTTCCCGCAGCTCGGTCAGGTTGTAGGCGATGCCGCCGCCGGTGCCGCCGAGAGTGAAGGAGGGCCGCACCACCACCGGAAAACCGCCCAAGCCGACGAAGGCCGCCGCTTCTTCAAAGTTCCGGACCGCGGCGCTGGCGGCCATGTAAAGCCCCAGGTCGGCCATCAACTGGCGGAAGACCTCCCGGTCCTCGGCCCGCTGAATGACCTCGGCCTCGGCCCCGATCAGGCGGACGCCGCATTCATCCAGCACCCCCGACCGCGACAGGGCCATGGCCAGGTTGAGCGCCGTCTGGCCGCCGAAGGTGGGCAGCACCGCGTCGGGCCGCTCCAGGCGGATGATTTCGGCCACCACCTCCGGGGTCAGGGGTTCGAGGTAGGTGCGCTCGCTCAAAGCGGGGTCGGTCATGACTGTGGCCGGGTTGGAGTTGACCAGGACGATCTCGCAGCCTTCCTCGCGCAGGGCCCGGCAGGCCTGGGTGCCCGAGTAGTCGAATTCGCAGGCCTGGCCGATGATGATGGGGCCGGAGCCCAGCAGCAATATTTTTTTCAGGGTGGGATCTTTGGGCATGGATGGGCGCTCCAGGCCGCCTTTAGAGCCGGCGGCGCATGATTCCGGCGGGCTCAGGCGCCGGGGAAGGCTTCGATGAGGCGGCGGAATTCGTCGAACAGATAGCGGGCGTCGTGTGGGCCGGGGGAGGCCTCGGGGTGATACTGCACCGAGAAGGCGTGGCGGTCGGGGCAGGCCAGGCCCTCGACCGTGCCGTCGTTGGCGTGGCGGTGGGTGACCACCGCCGCCTCGGGCAGGCCCTCGGGGGCGACGCAGAAGCCGTGGTTCTGGCTGGTGACGCTGATGCGGCCGGTGGCTTCGTCCCGCACCGGGTGGTTGGCCCCCCGGTGGCCGAAAGGCAGCTTGTAGGTGCGGCCGCCCAGGGCCAGGGCCAGGATCTGATGGCCGAGGCAGATGCCGAAGAGCGGTACCCGGCCCAAAAGTTCCTTGACCGTGGCGATGGCCGCCAGACACGGGGCCGGGTCGCCCGGGCCGTTGGAGAGCAGCACCCCCGCCGGCCCGGAGGCCAGGATCTCCCCGGCCGGGCTGCCGGCGGGCCAGACCCGGACGCCGAAGCCGGCCCGGACCAGTTGGGCCAGGATGGAGCGCTTGACCCCGAAATCCAGCACGGCCACGGTTCGGGGCCGGCCGTCGGCGAACTGGTAGGGCTCGCGGCAGCCGGCCCGCTCGGCCAGATTCAGGCCGGCCATGCTCGGCAGGGCCCGGGCTTTTTCCAGGAGCGAGGCCGGGTTCAGGTCCAGGGAACTGAGGCAGCCGTTCTGGCTGCCGTGTTTGCGCAGGTGCAAGGTCAGGGCCCGGGTGTCCACGCCGCTGATGCCGTGGATAGTATGTTCGGCCAGCCAGGCGGCCAGGCTTTTTTTGGCCCGCCAGTGGCCGTGGTCGGCATTCAACTCGGCGCAGACCAGGCCGGCCGCCCGGGGGGCCGGGGCCTCGTCGTCGTCGGGATTCACTCCGTAATTGCCGATGTGGGGGAAGGTGAAGTTGACCAACTGGCCGGTGTAGGACGGATCGGTGAGGATTTCCTGGTAACCGGTCTGGGAGGTGTTGAAGACCACCTCGCCGAGGGCCTCGCCCGGCGGGCCGATGGCCAGGCCGGGGAAGGCCGCGCCGTCGGCCAGGAGGAGGAGGGCGGGGGCTGGGTTCATGGGGACTCCGATTGTTACGGCTTGGTATGTTTGGTGGCTATATTTAAAATGATACCAAAAAGGCGTATCGAGGTCAACGATTTTAAAGACCGTTGGCGTCGTTTGCATAAAGATACCAAAATGTATTTTATTGGGCGGCCGGCTCACGCCATCCCCCTGAAAGCGGGAACGACGAAATTTGGGCCCGTCCGGCGGAGTTTTTTTTTCGCTGTCGCATTGGGATGCGGCCGGGCCGCTGGCGGGTCGCGATTCTCAAAATAGAAGAAATGGGGCTCCGCCCCAAACCCCGCCAGGGGGAATTTCCCCCTGGACCCCAACTCGCAACCCCTTGTGATATATTGAGATTCAAGCTGATAGGCTTGTAAAGATACCGAAACCGCCCCAAAGCGGGCGATTCCCCGCCTCCACCCAGGCAAAGCGAGAAGCCGTTTCATCAGCAAGGCTTTGATGAAACGGCTTCTCGCTTTGCCTCGCATCGCCCTCAGCGGCTCTGCATATACTCCTCGAAGGGCTCCCAGCCCACCCGCTTGAGGGTCCGGCCGAAGCGCTCCCCCCGGCGGCCTTCCCGGCGGTAAAAATCCAGGGCCCGGTCCAGGGCGGCCAGGATATCCCGATCCTCGGTCAGAGTGGACAGGAGACGGCGGCCGAGCCGCACGTCGTTCCCGAAGAGCCCGCCGAAAAACAGGTGCCAGCCGGCCCGCCCGTTCCAGCAGCCTTCGGGGCATTTGTTGAAACACCGCCCGCAGTGGACGCACAGGTAGGGGTCGTAGCGCAGGTCGTTGGGCGTCACGGTGATGGCCCCGGCCGGGCAGGCCCGCTGGCAGCGGCCGCAGAATGTGCAGCGGTCGGGCCGGGCCCAGATGGGCACCAGGGCGCCCCGGAGGCCGATGTCGTTTTCCTCGGCTTTCACGCAGTTGTTGTGGCAGCCGGTCACCCCGATTTTGAATTTGTGGGGCAGTCCTTCGCCGTTCAGCTCCCGGTCCAGGATCTCGACCATATCCTGGGGCGCGGTCAGGCCGTTGGGGCAGAAGGCCGAGCCCGGGCAGGCGGTCATGGTGCGCAGCCCGGGGCCTAAAGAGGCCGACCGCAACCCCCCGGCGGCCAGTTCCCGCTTGACCGTTTCGATATCTTCCAGCTTGATGAAGGGAATCTCCAGGCTCTGCCGGACGGTCAGGTGCACGTAGCCTCGGCCGTAAGTCTCGGCCAGGCGGGCCGCCAGGGCCAGTTCTTCCGATTCCAGCCGGCCGCCGAGTACTTTGAGCCGCAGGCTGAACCAGCCGTCCTGCCGTTGGGGGAGAAAGCCGTCTTTTTTCAGGTCTGAGTATTTCATTATATATTCCTTATAATAACCTGATTATCAGGTATATACATGTAGTCACCCTTTAGGTCGAAGCCGGGTTGCGGGGCAGGGAGATGGTGAAGACGGTCTCGCCGCCGGGCCGCGAGGTCACCGTGGCCGTGCCGCCGTGGGCCTGGGCGGCGTGCTTGACGATGGCCAGCCCCAGGCCGGCCCCGTCCGGGTGGCGCAGGCGGTTTTTTTCGCCCCGGTAAAACCGCTCGAACACCCGCTCCAGATCTTCGGGGGTCAGAACCGGGCCTTGGCTCCCGACCGTCAGTTCCATGGTCCTCCCGCCGCCGCTCGTCCGGGCGGCCAGGGTGACGGGGGTGCCGGGGTGGCTGTATTTCAGGGCGTTGTCGATGAGGTTGCGCAAGGCCGACAGGAGGGCCGGGCGGTCGCCGGGCACCGTTTCAGCCCCCGGTTCGATGGTGATTTTCAGGCGGTCGGTTTGGGAGGCGTCGTCCGATGGGAGCATCCGCGCCGCTTCTTCGAAAAGCTCGGCCACCTTGAGCGAGGGCAGGTCGATCGGCCGGGTTTTGAATGATTCCAGGCGAGCCAGTTCCAAAAGGTCGCGCGACAGTTCGTCGAGCCGGTGGTGATGAAGCTCGATCACCTCCACGATGGGCCGCAGTTCGGGGTCGTGGTCGGTTTTCTCGGCCAGGGAGGCGGCCGCCGCGGCCAGGGCGGTCAGGGGCTGGCGCAGCTCCTGGGACACGTTGGCCACGATGTCGCGGCGAAGCTGATACAGGCGTTGGCGACTGGTGAGATCGTGAAAGACGGCCACCACGCCGGCGGGCTGATATTCGTCGCCCAAGGGGCTCAGGCGCACTTCGATGAATTTTTCCGGCGGCCCGGGCCGGGTCAAAAGAAGAGGCGGGATCCGCTCGCCCCGGCCGGCCCGGCTGAGGGCCTCGATGAATTCCGGGTGGCGGATGGATTCGCCGGGCAGCCCCGTGGGCGCGGTTTCCAACTGAAAGAGGCGGCACAGGGCCGGGTTGGAGTGGGTGATGCGCCCCGAGGCGTCGGTGACCAGAACGCCCTCGGCCATATTTTCCAAAATGGTCAGGAGGCGCTCCTGGGTGGCCTGGTCGCGGGCGGCCTGCCGGGAAAAACGGCTGGCCAGGTGATTTAAGGCCAGCCCGAGCAGGGCCAGCTCGCCCCGGGGCTGACGCACCAGGCGGCGGGACAGACGGCCGTCGGCCAGGTCGCGGGCGGCTCCGGTCAGTTCCTTGATGGAGCGGTCCAGGGGCCGGGTGGCCAGGGCGGCGGCCAGGGCGGCCAGAAGGGTGACGATCAGGGCCCCGACGGCGTACCGCTTGAGAATGGCGTTTTTGGCCTCCCGGATCAGGGCCATGGGGCAACCCAGGCGCAGCACCAGGGGGGGGGCGTCGGGCGCCCGGCGAAAGGTGATGCGGGCGGCCACGAACAGATAGTCCCGGCCTTCGGCGGCGCTGTAGCGCCGGCTGGAATCCAGGCCGCTTTTCAGGGCTCCGGCCACTTCCGGCCGGCTGGCCTGGTTGTCGGCCGCATGGAGGGCCTGATCGTTCGACAAACCCGCGTCGCCCAGAATCGCTCCTTCATGGCTGATGAGGCTCAGGCGATAGCCGCTCAGTTGGTTCACGGTCTGGCCCCAGGCCCGGAATTCGTTGTAAATGACGTCCGGGCCGTATTTTCGTTCCGCCGATTGGGCCAGAAGGGAGACCATCCGGGTCAGTTCGGCTTCCTTGGTGATCACCAGGCGTTCGCCCAGGGCCCGGTTTTCCACCAGGGCCAGGAGGGCGAAACCGCCGGCCACGGCGGTGGTCACCAGGATGACGATGAAAGCGCGGACGGGGTAACGCATTTGGCTCTCCTAATGGCTGTCGTTTCGGGGGGGATGAGGGGCCGGAGCGGGGCGGGCCCGGCGCGGGGGAGGGTAGCGCCGCCCGGTGAACAGGTTGAGGTAGACGATGGCCAGGGCCACCAGGATGATCATGCCCGAGGCCACGGGAAACACGGCCAGCCAGTAGCCGTGGGAGTGGAGCAAGCCGTCGGCGTTCAGGGCCGCGATGGCCGTGCCCCCGGCCGGGGGGTGGAGGCTGGAGGTCAGGAGCATCACCAAAAGGGCCAGGCCCACGGCCACGGCCAGGCTGACGAAGTGAGGCAGCGGCACGTGCTGCCGCACGAAAACCCCCACCAGGGCGGCCGTGGTGTGGCTGACCACCACCGCCCAGGGTTGGGCGGCGGGAACGGCGGGCATGGTGAAGATCAAAATGGCCGAACTGCCGAAGGCGGCCATCAGCAGCAGGTGCTCGGTATGGGGAAAGAAATGCCAGGTCAGAGCGCCGATGGCCAGGAGGCTCAGAAAGCAGCCCCCCATTGAAACCAGGGCCGGTTTTAGGCGCGGCCCCAAGCCGGCGGGAACGGACGGTTTGGGCTCGGTGGTCGGAATGGGCGGCCTCCCTTGACCCCGGAGGGGGGTGGAACACCGCCGAGGCCGGCTGGCGCCCGGCCCGGCGGGACGGTGAAGAATTGGCGTCGGCCGTCGCGGGGAAGGCCGATCGGTTGGATCTATTCCTGGAAGACAACCGAAGCCGGGTGGCCGGCCGGCAGACATTTTTTGACCATGGAGCCGAGATAGGCCTTGGGCCAGGCTTCGATGAAAGTGTCCGCCCCGGCGGCCACGAGGCTGTCCACGGTCTGGGACCAGCGGACCGGGGAGGTGATCTGACGGCTCAAGAGGGCCTTGATTTCCGCCGGGTCGCTGGTGGGCCGGCCGGTGGCGTTGGGCAGGACCGGGCAGGCCGGGGGCTTGAACTCCACCGGCTCCAGAACGGCGGCGAAGGCCTTCTCGGCCGCGGCCATCAATTCACTGTGGAAAGCGCCGGAGACGGGTAGGGGGATGCCCCGGCCGGATTTGAGCTTGACGTATTTGCCGGCCGCGGCCACGGCCCGGGCCGAACCGGAAATGACGATCTGCTCCGGGGTGTTGAAATTGGCCATGACCACCGGGCCCTCGTTGCGGGCCAGCTCGCACAGGCCTTCCAGGTCCTGGGCCGAAAGGCCGATGACGGCCATCATGGCCCCGGGGTTGTCGGCCGCGGCCTGGTCCATCAGGGCGGCCCGTTTGATCACCAGCTTGAGGGCCGTGCGTTCGTCCAGCACCTCGGCGGCCACCAGGGCTCCGAACTCACCTAAAGAGTGGCCGGCCGCGAAGTCGGGTCGGCCCCACTGTTCCCGCATCAGGCGCAGGGCGGTCAGGCTGACCGCCAGCACGGCCGGCTGAAGGTTGACGGTGCGGGACAGTTCCTCCTGAGGGCCTTCGAAGCAGAGCCGGGAGAGGGGGCGGTCAGCCAGGTCGTCGGCCATTTCAAATACTTCCATCAGTTCGGGCCGCCGGTCTACCCAGGTCCGGCCCTGGCCGATGAACTGGCCCCCCTGGCCGGGAAAAATAAAGGCGTTGGACATAAGGATGGTCCTCCGGGAATGTGGTTTGAAGGATGGAGGTGATTGAACCTCCGTCTTGGCCGATATAGTTCGCCATAAAGCGGTTACGGCGGGCATTGCCCCTCGCGGGGCATGGCGGTTGCGGTCTCATCCCGGCCGTTGAGCTCCGATGTCTCGGGGACCCGTCGGGCCGCCGGTGGTCACTGAATGTGATAATACCGGTTGGGCATGTTCAGCCAGGTCGTCCCCTGGTACCCGTGGCCGAACCAGTAGCTGTCCTGAAGCAACAGCAGCACCTGGGGCACCAGGCGGTCGGCGGTGTAATCCATGTGGGGCGTCACCAGCCACTTGACGCCGGGGGCGTATTGGCCCAGGGCGGCCTGGAATTTGGCGATGTCGTAGATGTCGCGTTCTTCGTCGATGGCCGCCCGGGTGATCTCCGCCACAGCCAGGAGGGCCGAATGGGGGTACGGATAGGTCCAGACCGCGAATTCTCCGGCCGGTCGGTCGGCCATGATTTTTTCATCCTCCAGGGCCAGGAGATCCCGCCACTGCCCGAACAGGGACCGGGCCTCCTCCTCCATACCCAGGGCTTCGGGAAAGCCCAACAGGAGCGAGGACTGGTAGCCCGGCAGCGCCCGGCCGCCCCGGCGCATGACGATGGGCACCAGCAGGTCGCTGTGGAGGGTGCTGGTGGTGATGAAAGCCGTCTTCGGGCCGTATTGGTCCAGATACCGTTCCACCGCCTGTTCCAGATAGGCTTCCAGAGCGGCCCGGTCCACGCCGGGGGCCCGGGGGTCGGGGCCGTCGATATCGCTGACCAGGATCATGTTCATATCCCGGGTGGCCTGGGTCAGGATCCGGTATTGCCGGCTCAGGTGTGGCCGGTTCAAGTGGCGGGGAAAGGAAAAATAGACCAGGGTCCGGGCGCCCATCCGATGGGCCAGGGTGGGATAGAGGTAACCCTGGACCGCGTGGTTGAGGGCCACGGTCAAGGTGGCCGCCCGGGCGACTTTCTCCAGTTTTTCCCGGGGATCCATGGCGATGACGAAGAGATCCGGTCGCCGGGCCCGCAGCCGGGACAGACCGTCGAAGCAGCCGACGGGGCATTCGGCCACGATCACCGCCTGAAGGTGCGGCTCGTCGGCCAGGGCGGTCAGAAGCCGGCTGATTTCCGCCGGCTGATCGGCGACGGCCTCCGGGAAGGAGCGCAGCTCTATGGGTCGGCCCCGCCAGTGCCGTTCCAGGTCCTCCCGGAACAGGCGGGCGTAGTCGTTGTCCGGAGAATAGCTGCTGAAGCTGGGGACGAAAACGACCATGGCCCCTGGGGGACGGGGCGCCGCCGTGGTTTCGCTCTCATCGGGCTTTGGCGGCCGGGACGTGGATTCCGTCGCCTCCGTCCCGGTTTGGGACGGAATGGAATCGGCCCGCGCCGCCCCGACGGCCGGGAAACCGGCCAGGATGAGAACCGCGATAATGTATTTCAATACCCGCACGCATCCCCCTCCCGGCCGCTCACGGCCGTTCAACGCCCTCCGGCGGCTTGGGCCAAAAGGCCCCCGGCCTTCAGCATGGTCGTTTGGCGTTCGGAAAGATCCAGCCGCACTTCAAAGGAGGTCGACCGGGTCAGGTTGCGGACGGTCAGCACCAGGCCGGGCGTCAGTTGGTCCAGACCGCCCACGGCCAGCCGGTCGCCCGGTTTCACCCCGGTCCGGTCTTCCGGCCGGACAAATTCCAGGGGCAGGATGCCGAAGTTAACCAGGTTGGCCTTGTGAATGCGGGCGAAGCTCTCGGCGATGACCCCCCGGAGCCCCAGGTAGCGGGGCGCCAGGGCGGCGTGTTCCCGACTGGAGCCCTGGCCGTAGTTCCGGCCGCCGACGACGAAGCCGTCGCCGGCCGCTTTCTGCCGGATGTGGTATTCCGGATCGATATTGGAGAAAATGTATTTGGAGATGGCCGGGATGTTGGCGCGCAGGGCCAGGATGTGGGCCCCGGCCGGGAGGATGTCGTCGGTGGTGACGTTGTCCCCCAGGGCCAGCATGACCTCGCCTTCCAACTGGTTCGGCAGGGCCGAAAAGCGGGGCAGGGGGGCGATGTTGGGGCCGCGGACGATCTCCACCTTCGCGGCCTCGGCCTCCGGGGCCGGGGGAACGATAAGGCTGTCGTCGAGGACGTAGCGGTCCGGGAGGACAATGGAGATGGGTTCGCCGAAGTCCCGGGGATCGGTCAGAACGCCGGTCAGGGCGCTCATCGCGGCCGTCTCGGGGCTGACCAGGTAAAGCCCGGCGTTGGCCGTGCCGCTGCGGCCGGGGAAGTTGCGGTTGGAGGTCCTGAGCGAAATGCCCCCGCTGCGGGGAGCCTGGCCGACGCCGTTGCAGAAGCCGCAGGCCACTTCCATGATCCGGGCCCCGGCGGAGATGAGGTCGGCCAAGGCTCCGCGGTTGGCCAGTTCCTGAATGACCTGCCGGGAGCCGGGGGCCACCACCAGGCTGACCCGCTCGGCGATTTTGCGGCCGCGCAGCATGCCGGCCACGGTCATCAGGTCCACGAAGGAACCGTTGGTGCAGGAACCGATGGCCACCTGGTCCACCGGTTGGCCGGCCAGCTCCCGGACCGGGTGGACGTTGTCAGGCGAGTGGGGCGCGGCGGCCAGGGGCTCGAGGGCCGAGAGATCAATGGTCATCTCTTCGTCATAGGTCGCGTCCGCATCGGCGGCCAGGGGCTGGAAGTCGGCTTCGCGCCCTTCGCGCCGCAGGAACTTGCGGGTCAATTCGTCGGTGGGAAAGACGGCGGTGATGGCCCCGGTCTCGATGCTCATGTTGGCGATGGTGGCCCGTTCGGTGACCATCAAGCTTTTGAGCCCTTCACCGGTGAATTCCAGGATCCGGCCCCGCCCGCCGGAGACGGTCAGGCGCCGTAATATCTCCAGGGCCACGTCTTTGGCCCGGCTCCAGGGCTTCAGGCGGCCGACCAGTTCGATCTTCATGATCCCCGGCATCGGCAGGAAAAACGGCCGGCCGCCCATGGCCACGGCCACGTCCAGCCCGCCGGCCCCGATAGCCAGCTGGCCCACGGCCCCGCCGGTGGTGGTGTGGCTGTCGGCCCCCAGGAGGGTCTGGCCGGGCACGGCGAAGCGTTCCAGGTTGACCTGGTGGCAGATGCCGGCCCCGGTCTTGGCGTAATACAGGCCGAATTTCTTGGCCGCCGAGGCCAGGAAGGCGTGGTCGTCGGCGTTTTCGTAACCCACCTGCAAAATATTGTGGTCGGTGTAGATGAGTGAGCGCTTGGTGGCCACCCGGGGATAGCCCAGGGCCTCGAACTGCAACAGGGCCATCTGCCCGGTGGCGTCGTGGACCAGGGTCTGGTCGATGGCCAGGCCGATCTCCTGGCCGGTGATCATCTCGCCGGCCGCCAGGTGATTCTTGATTATCTTTTGAACCAGATTCATAACTAAATCCTTTCCACCAATGCCCGGCCGAAAGCCGAAGTGGCGACGGGGCTGACCCGGCCTTCCATCTGGCGGGCCAGGTCATAGGTGACGATCTTGTCGGCCAGGGCCCGGGCCAGGGCGCCGCGCACCAGATCGGCGGCGTCGGCCCAGCCCAGGAACTCCAGCATGAAAGCCCCGGACAGGATCAGCGAGGACGGGTTGACCTTGTCCTGCCCGGCGTATTTGGGGGCCGTGCCGTGGGTGGCTTCGAAAACGGCCAGCCCGTCGCCCACGTTGGCGCCGGGGGCCAGCCCCAGGCCGCCGATCTGGGCGGCCAGGGCGTCGGAAAGATAGTCGCCGTTGAGGTTGGGCATGGCCAGCACCGAGTATTCGTCGGGCCGGAGCAAAGTCTGCATGAACATGTTGTCGGCGATGCGGTCCTTGACGACCAGGCGCGTTTCGCCGTCCCGGGCCTCGGCCTCGGGCACCGTCAGGCCCCCGAACTCCTCGGCGGCCAGTTCATATCCCCAGGCCCGAAAGGCGCCTTCGGTGAACTTCATGATGTTGCCCTTGTGGACCAGGGTCAGGTTGGGGGCCTTGAGGTCCAGGGCCCATTTCATGGCCATCCGGATCAGCCGCTTGGAGCCGAATTCGCTCATGGGCTTCAAGCCCACGGCCGAGCCGGGCCTGATCCTGGCCCCCAGTTTTTCATCGACGAAGCGGATCAGGTCGTCGGCCGCGTCGCTTTTGGCCGGCCATTCAAGCCCGGCGTAGACGTCTTCGGTGTTCTCCCGGAATATGATCATGTTCATCAGGTCCGGCCGCTTGACCGGGCTGGGCGAGCCGGGGATCCACTTCACCGGGCGGATGCAGGCGTACAGGTCCAACTGGTGGCGGATGGCCACGTTGAGGCTCCGGAGGCCGCCGCCCACGGGCGTCCCTAAGGGGCCCTTGAGGCTGACCCGGTATTTCCGCAGGGCGTCGAGGGTGCTCGCCGGCAGGTAGTCGCCGGTTTCCTCTTTGGCCTTCTGCCCGGCCGGCACTTCCAGCCATTCGATGGCTTTGCGGCCGCTCTTGGCCACCGCCGCGTCCAGGATGGGCCGGGTGGCCCGCCAGATGTCCGGGCCGATGCCGTCGCCGACGATGATGGGAATGGTGGGGCCTTGGGGTATTATCAACTGGCCGTCCGGGCCGAGGGTGATGATTTCGCTCATGCGGTGACTCCGTTTGCGGTTGAAATAAAAATGTGGAACAGGAAAATGGAGATCAGTTCGGTCAATTCGATGGTGGCCCCCAGAAGGTCGCCGGTGACGCCCTCCAGGGCCCGGCGCCAGACCCAGGTCAGCGCGAATCCGGCCGCAATGGCCGCCAGAGCCGCCAGAACGGCCGGCCAGCCGCCGAACAGGCTGATAAATAAAGTGAAGGCGGCGGCCCAGAACAGTTCCCTCGGGCTGGAATTTTCCACCATCCAGCGGCCCAGGCCGTATTCCGAGCCGATATAGGTCCCCTGGACCGCGACCACCGAACAGGCCACCCGGCCCCACACCGGCCACATGATCAGGGCCCAGGGGGCCGCCGGGGCCACCACGGCCACGAATTCCACCTTAATCAGAATATCCAGCACTATGGCCAGCACCCCGAAAGTGCCCTGCCGGCTGTCCTTCATGATCAAAAGCTTCTGCTCCCGCGACTTGTGGGAGAACAGGGCATCGGCCGCGTCGGCCAGCCCGTCGAGGTGGAACCCCCGGTTGACCACCACCAGGAAGGTGACCACGAGGATGGCCGCGGCCCGGGCCGGCAGAAACGGTGCGGCCAGCAGCCACAGAATGAACATGTCCAGCCCGAACACGAACCCCACCATCGGGTAGAACGCCGGGAACCGGCCGAACTCCCCCGGGGTCAGCGGAGTGGTCCGGCCGGTGGGGACGATGCTCAAAAAGCCCAGGCAGGGCCAGAAACTTTTCAGGTATTCGCGGGCGTTCATAAACTTCCTTGCCCCGAATGGGGATCTTTACCCTGACGGGTAATCTCTAATTATCGCAAACGTGTTTGCGATTATAGCGCCGCCGAAAAGCGATTTGGTTGAAGTTGGGTCGTCCGTGGACAGCTTGGTTGCCGCCCCGCCTTAGGGGCTCCGAATCAAAGCGCTGAACATACTTTTATACCACACTCCCCAACCCCAAATCAACCAGGGCTGAGCCCTGGACCCACCGGATGCGCCTGCCGGCGCATCCTCCCCGAACCCGCTTCGCTGGACGGCCGAGGCCGCAACGTTTGGGCGGCCGGGACCATCGGGGTCGTTTTCAGGGTCGGGGCGGGCGCTGAAGCGCCCTTTAAAAGGCATAGGGTATGGCGCGGTCGCTCCCTCCTTTTCGCGTTGAGGATGACCAAGCTGGTCTCGGCTGCCCACACGTTGCCTGAACCCAAGCCCAGCGAAGCGGGTGCGGCGTTGGGTCCAGGGCTATGCCCTGGCGGCCACCCTCTGAAGTATTACCGGCCCGCCCCACCGTGCGAATGCCGGCAAGACCACGGTTCAGTCGTGTCGCAGTTTTTGATCTATTTTACGTCTTATCGCTGCCAGCGCTTCATCGGATACCCCGTCGCCGGAAAAATCTTCGTGCCTCAGGATGTCGGAAAAATGTTCGAGCACAACGGCGCCGCCGGTATCAATCAACGATTCCATATACTGGAGCAGAGCCCGCGGCTTGAATATCTTGGTCATGAAACTGTCCAGTTCGAAAGTGCATTGCCGGGACAGGGCCTCGATGCTTCGGGTGACCGCATCGGCCAGTATGCCTTTCTGGTCTTCCGTGAAATCAACGCTATTGATCGAACTGATGAATCCGGAAAAATTTTTTTGCTCCATGTATTTTTCGTTTGAAAGCATCTGGGCGACAAATTCAAATTCATCGTTTGGAATAGCGGTTTTATCGGGGTAAACCGCCGACAGGACGGTCAGCGCCCTCCGTATCTTCGCCTCGGGCAAGGCGTCGAAGTATGACTGTAAATTCAGGCCGACGGCCTCGCTCCGCAATATTCGTTCAATTTCCGATTTGATGGCCAGATCTTTGCCGCTCACCACCCGTCCTCCCGTTCATCCGTAATCCGGCGCGGCTTTTGTTCAACCGGCCCGCATTCACGTCAGCCCAGGCCGCCGCATCCCGCCGTGCGGCCCCAGGGCAGTCGCCTGAAAGACGGGATAATGACTCACGGTGGTCGTGACGGCCGCCGGGGCGCTGCCCCGGACCCCGCCAGGGTAGGGTGCTGCGCGCACCCTACCCTGGACCCACCCGCGCCGGGGGCTGTCGCCCCCTGGACCCCCGAAAGGCAATACCGTTGGGTCAGATACCCGGTCGTAGCGCCGCCGGAACTCGCCTGTACGGCTCAAACACCCGGCGGCGCGGTGGCGGGTTTGAGCTGATAACGCCGGTCTCTTCCCGCCCAAAAGCTTTTGCCGTCGCGGCCTGGCTAAAAATGTCTCCGCAGCGCCAGGTGTTTGAGCCGTTCAGGCGAGTTCTGGCGCTGCTTACGGGGATTTACTGACACAACGGAAATTTCTTCGGGGGTCCAGGGGGCGAAGCCCCCGGCGCGGGTGGGTCCAGGGTAGGGTGCGCGCAGCACCCTCCCCTGGCGGGGTCCGGGGCAGCGCCCCGGCGGCCGCCGACACCGCCGCGATTCACATCCCCCACATAAGAAGCGATTCCCCTGTGTGCGGCCCCCTTGGGCCTTGACAGGGATCGGAAAAATGATTATGCTCATTTGAGCAATATGCCGAGGGAAAGTATCCATGCCCCGCCCGAAACATGACCGCCACGTCGCCGATTCGCCCCGGGTGAGCTATTTCAAGCCCCAGGGCATACCGATGGTGTATCTGGAGGAAGCCCGCCTGTCGGTGGAAGGCCTGGAGGCCCTGCGCCTGGCTGATTTCGAGGGTCTGGGCGCGGCCGAAGCGGCCGGGCGGATGCGGGTCTCCCGCCACACCTTCGGCCGGGTTCTGGCCGAAGCCCGGCGGGTGGTCGCCCGGGCCCTGGTGGAGGGGCTGGCCCTGCGCATCGAGGGCGGGCAGTGGGTGCTGGCCGCCGGGCGGCCGGCAGAACCGAATTCCGAAGGTCAGGTCACGGAGAGGCCATGCGCCGCCGCGGCCCGGCCGGACGACGAACACCGGGACGGAGACCCGACCGCCTCCGCCCCTGGAACACGAAACTGCCGGGGCCGACGCGGTCCCCGCGCGCATAAGGAGGAAGAATCATGAATATCATTAAAATCGCGGTGCCGTCCGACGGTTTGGGCGGCTTGGACGCCCGGGTCAGCGGCCATTTCGGCCATTGCGACCGCTACACCTTGGTGGAAATCGACCCCGACGGCATCAAAACAGTGGAGGTCATGGATAATCCGCCCCATCAGGAGGGCGGCTGCCTGGCCCCGGTGCGGCTCCTGGCCGACCGGGGGGTCACCAAGCTTCTGGCCGGCGGCATGGGCCGGCGTCCGCTGCTGGGTTTCCACCAGGCCGGCATCGAGGTCTTCTTCGCCGGCGACCAACCCACCGTGGGCCAGTCGGTGAACGCCTTCATTGACGGCCGACTGCCGGCCTTCTCCCTGGATTCCGTCTGCGGCGGCTGCGGACACTGATTCCGAGCCCCGAATGGGGCGATGCGCCCTCGCTCAATAAATTGACGAGTACACGTCAATTTATTGAGCGAGTACTCGATCAAAATACAATCCGCAATTCCCCGTCAAAAAACCCCAGGAAGTTTTTGGCGGGGATTTTTGTTTGTCAGGTGGGTTGCAAGGCGTTGCCGGGAGAAGCATTCGCCCATTGCCCCGGGCCCCTCTTGGCTCCGTATGTCAAAAAATGATTTGCTATGATGATGACAAACCAGATCTTAAAATAATTTTATTGTTCAGAAGTAATGTCATAAAATAGGCCTGTATTGATTTTTAGTTCGTTATTTGTTAAGGTTTTATTTGAAGCGCCCGATATATATGGCAGGTGAACCATCCAGCCGTAACCATCTCCCCTAACCACCCACCGACCCCACTTGCCCGTCACTTTTCTTACAGCCGCGCAACGCGGCTTTTTCCGTTCCCCCCAGCCATTCATCTTGGTCCGGACGGCCGGGGGGCCGCGTCTCAGGAATACACGTGCACGCTGCCGGGCGCGGTGGGCAGATAGGAAACGCCCAGCCAGGTGATCATCAAAAGAATGAAGGCCAGGGGCAGGGTCAGCAAAGTGAGCTTCGGGTTGACGTCCCGGAGCCGCAGGTGGATGTACAGGAGGTAGGCGGCGGCGGTGATGAAGGCCCAGGTTTCCTTGGGGTCCCAGGACCAGTAATGTCCCCAGGCCTCCTTGGCCCAGGCCGCCCCGCTCAGGAGCCCCAGCATCAGAAAACCGAGGCCGATGTAGACCACGTTGTCCAGGAAGGCGTACAGCCGGGCGTCGGGCCGGCCCCGCCGCAGCCGGGTCAGTTGGACCACGGCGGCGATGGTGGCCACCGCCAGGATGGAATAGGACAGGATGTAGGCCGTGACGTGGGGCACGAAATAGTAGCTCTGGAGAGCCGGCATCAGGGTGACGGAGTGGATCTCGGGCTTGAAGAGGTTGATGAGGCTGAAGACCGAAGCCAGGACGGCCGAGAAGGCCAGCAGCCAGGGATACCCCCAGTGTTTGTAGGCCAGAAAGCCGGCCGTAGCCAGGAAGAAGGAATACCACAGCCGGGTTTCGCCCATGGTCCGCAACGGCGGGCGGCCCATTTCCAGCCAGAAGCCGGTGATGAACACGGCCAGGAGCAGAATCCCAAGCGTCTGGGCCAGGTCGGCCAGGGCATTTTTCCGGCGCCAGGCGCAGCCGGCCGCGATCAGCCAGCACGCTATGGCCGGGGGGGCCAGCCAGTTGAAGGTCGTCCAGGTCATTGGGATATCCTTTCCGCCGGGGCGGCGTCCTGGTCATTCGCCGTTGCGGACGCCCTTTTATTTGTGGGCCGGGACCGGCCCTGCCAGATCAGCCCCACGGCGCCGAGGGTCATCAGAATCAGCCCGGCGTGGACGAACGGCAGGCCGGGATCGTAGACCAGCTCGAAGCCGCTGTAGTCGGACATCCGGCCGGCCTGGTCGTCGTAACTGTGCTGATAGATCATCCACTGGCCGATGGCCAGGGGCTTGTTGACCTCCACCCGGGCCTCCCGTTCGCGTCCCTCCCGGGTGTAGACTTTGATGGCCGAGGTGAAGCGTTTGGGCTCCGGGCGGCTCATGACCAGCACCCGGTTGTCGTCCAGCATCAGGTAGGCCGGGGGGATGCGGCTGTTGCCGGCGCTGACCCAGCCCTGGCGCATTTCAGCGGTGGCCGTGTTCCTGGCCATGACCCTGGCCGCCTGGGCCGATTCCGGCCGGGGGGATTCCTGCCAGTCGCCATTCCCGGCCGGCAGGGCCTGATGAATATATTGCTGCAGTTTTATCTCCCAGTCGCCCAGCCGTCCCTCCGGCTTTTCCGGATCGATCTGATACCAGTCGGCCCGGCCCTCCGGCAGCGGGCGGCCAGTGGCCCGGTCGATCACCGCCAGCTTGGGCGGGTATTCCTCCAGGTCGAAATCGTCCAGCCGGACGGCCAGGGGCAGCTCCAGCACCTCGTTGCGGTCGTCGTAAACCCGCCACTCCACTTCGCCTTCCCGCACGTGCATCACATGGCGTTCCCGGTCCGCCGCGCCCAGCCCGGCCGCGGCCAGCAGCAGCCACAACCCGGCGTGGTTCAGCAGGAAAACCAGGTTCCGCCGGGGCCGCTTCAGCCGCCTGGCCACCGCCAGGGCCAGCGACAGCAGGGTGACCAGATAGATCAGGACGAAGGGCCAGGAACTGGTCACCCCGGCCCAACCCAGGCGGATGAAGATATCCCCGTCCGGCGGCGTTACGCGCAACTGCGGGGTCAGACCCATGATCAGGCTGAGCAGGAGCAGCCCGGTGATCAGGGCCACGGCCAGGGGCCCCCCGGACAGCCATTGGATGATCCGATTCTTGGGGGCCAAAAGACTCAGGGCGGCCAGGCCGAGAATCACCCCGGCCGTCAGATAGTTCACCGGCTGGCGCAGGAGATAGAAATCAAAGGGGCCGACCGTCAGTTGCAAGAGGAAGCCCACCGCCGCCAGGCCGGCCGCCACGGCGAACCCCTCGCGGTATCGCCAGGGAAAACTCCACATTCTTCGCGTCTCGTCATTCATTGATTCACGTAATTCCGATTCCTGAAGCCATAAAAAAGTATCTGAAACGGAGCCGTCGGCCCGCGTTTCAGATACTGGGGTGGTGGTTATGAAGCCCCGTCCCGGCCGCTGTAGCCCATTATGAAGGATGGAGTCGATTGAACCTTCATCTCATCGGCCGCCGCCCGGTCATGACGGCGGCCGTTGCCCTTCGCTCAGATGCGGTTGTTCTTCTTGGCTTCTTCCAGCCACTGCGGCACCACGGTACTCATGAAGTCGGCTTTCTGCTTCCGCAGGGTGGCCATATCCAGGCCGATGTAGGCCTGAGCCAGGTCCTTGGTCGAAAGGTCGGGCATTTCAAACTCGGTCACGCCGTGCTTGAAGAGCACTTTCTGCAGCAGCAACTGGGCCTGCAGGGCCTTGTCCAGGCCGTGGGACAGAATCCGCTGGGTTTCCACGGGCGCGTGGAAGGAGGCCCCGTGAGAGGCCACGCCGAAATCCCAGCGCCAGCCGGCGGCCCGGATCAGTTTGCGGGCCTCGGCCAGTTCCTCGTCGGTGGCGCCGTTGTCCATGGCCAGCTTAGTCATGATGTGGGCCTTGGCCAGTTCGGGTTCCAGGCGGTCGCGGGTTTCCAGAATCTTGTCCTGACGTTCATAGACGTAGTTCTTCAGATTCTCCTCGCTGTCGCGGTGACAGGTCTGGCAGGTGTTGGCGACGTTCTTCAGCGGGCTCATGAGGTGATGGTCGGAAAACTTGATGCCGCCTTCCGACATGTAGGGCATATGGCAGTCGGCGCAGGAAAGGCCGCGCTGGCCGTGGGTGCCCATGATGAAGAGCTCGTAATCGGGATGCTGGGCCTTGAGCATGGGGGTCTTGCTCAGGGCGTGGGTCCAGTCCGCGTAGTTGGCGTTGTCGTAATAGGTTTCCATGTCTTCCATGGTGAAGCCGCCGTCCCAGGGGAAGGTCAGGTATTTGCCGTCGCCTTTGAAGTAATACTCCACGTGGCACTGGGCGCAGACCAAAGAGCGCATCTCCTGGATGGTGGCCTGCTTGACGTCCCGCCCCTGGCGCTGGAAGGCTTCGATCAGGGCCGGCCGGGTGATGGTCAGGTTCATGGTGGCCGGATCGTGGCAGTCGGCGCAGCCGATGGGGTTGACTATCTGGGCGCCCAGGGAGCTCCAGGGGGCCTTGTAGTACTCGGCCACGCCCATTTCCTGCATCACGCGCGGCACGTCGGGGCTTTTACAGGTCCAGCAGGTGCCGGGCTGCAGGTCCTTCATGCCGTCCACGCCGGGCGAGCCGGTGCGCAGGGTGACCCGCATGTCTTCGATGGTGTACCAGTGGCCCCGGGGCGCGGAATAATCGCGGGCGAAGGCGTAGCCGGCCCAGAGCACGACCATGTCGGGGCGGCTGGCCAGCACGTCGTCCATCATGTTGCCGAGGTGCTTGCTTTTAAAATCCATTTCCTGGGTTTTTTTCCAGGTCTCGTATTCCCGGGGGAAATTCAGGCCCCAGATGGCGCTGTGCGGTTCGATGCCGGTGATCTCGACCTTCTTGTTGTTGTAGATCGAAGCCACCTCGGCCCGGCGCACGGTGATGGTCGCCGCCAGAATGCCCAGCAGGAAGACCCCGACCATGACCACGACGAAAATGACCCACCCGACGACGATCGGTTTTTGATTCGGATACTCACTCAACTTCATAGCGCATCTCCCATGGATATGGTTCCCGATATTTAAGGCCCAGAATCGTTTGTCCGGCCGGGCGCCGGCGGTTATCGCACTCTAATTCTTGGATGGTCCCATCATGTCGCTCAGCCACTGGGGCACGGGCGAAGCCGGCAGGGGCACGATGGCCCCGGGGGCCGAAGCTAGATTGCTGATGTTTGTGTGGGGCACCTGGGTGTGGCAATCCCAGCAGGCTTTGATGTCGCCTTTAACGGAGGCCTCATAGCCCCCGCCCATTTTGACGAATTCGGTCACCAGCGGCGTGTGGCAGCGGATGCAGTTGTCCATGATGACTCTGGAACTGCCTTCCCGGGGCCGGATGACCTGAGGCTCGGCCCCCACGGTGAAGACCGCCGAGTGGTAGAGCCCGTCCAGGGCTTTGAAGGAATATTTCGAAATGATGTTGTTCTGGGGCACATGGCAGTCGTTGCAGGTGGTCCAGGGCGCGTGGGAGCTGTGGTCCCAGGCCTGATAGTAAGGCGCCATGATATGACAGTTGACGCAGACGGCGGGGTCGTCGGAAATATAGGACCAGGCTCGGGAAATGTAAACGGTATACAACCCCAGCCCGGCGATCAGTCCGCCCAGGGCGAACATCGACCAGGTAAACCGCTTGGACGTCAGGTCGAAAAATTTCATATATCCCGGCTCCTTGTCGGTGTGAGAAAAGACGGAGGCGATCGCGTTTTCGCGGCGCTGCCCGCGACCCGGCCGACCCCGTATCGGCCCGATCACGCCGGCCCGGTCGCGGGGCCGGCTAGGCCCGGCAACAAAACTGGCAGTGTTTTACACTACCGCGCAATAATCCACAGTTCGGCCGGGCTGTCAAAATTCTTCAATTAGGTCTATATATAACAAAAAAACCTACACACGTCAAGGGTTTCGTGATGATCCCGATCGCCGCCGGTTCGGGTATGAAAGCATGATTGCGGCGCGCCGCCCCTCGGGGCACGGGATTGGCCGGGGCTTTTCGGCCGGGGAAAAAATTGCGTCGCCGCGTTCCGTTTCCACTTGCAAAATCCGCTGGGGTTGGTTATATTTGACACGCGATTTATGACTCACCAGTCTCTATCGGGCCGGGCGGTTTCAGTCCGGTCATACAAATGTCTTGCCATCGCCTGGTCGGGCCGGACACATTAATTTCTTCCATGGAGGTCACCATTATGGGTTGGGACATTAAAATCGATGCCGGTAAATGCAACGGCGACGGCAACTGCAAGGACGCCTGCCCCGTTGACGTGTATGAAATCAAAGGCGGCAAGGCCGTGGCCGTGAACGCCGACGAGTGCCTGGGCTGCGAATCCTGCGTCGAGGCCTGCGAAACCGACGCCATCACCATCACCGAAGTCTAATCGGCTTTTGTTGACGGTTTGAGGCCCGGCGTCCACCGCAAGGCGGGTGTCGGGCCTTTTTTATAAAAAGCCGGAGTCCATTGAGCCTCCGGTCCGGCCGCCGGAACACGCCCACGACGGGGGTGCGGCGGCGTTTGGCCCCCGGGAGTCGGAAGGGGAAGCATGGATACCCGAAACATCTATGTCCGTATCCTTCTGGCCGGAGTGGCCCTGCTTTTTACGCCAGCGGGGATTATTGTCCTGCGTGGGGCTTTCGGGACCGACCAGCCTCACTATTTCGTCATGCTGGTGTTCTCCGGCAGCCTGACCCTGCTTGTGGGTCTGGTGGGCCTGATTGGTTTTGTCGCCTCTTTTGCGTCCAAAGGAGCTTCCGCCGACAAAACTTCAGATGATCAATGAAGGGCGCCCGCCTTTCAGTCTGAAAAACGATCGACCTAAAGTTTTTTCGCCGTGAAAAAAACCGGTGGTCGCCGCGGCCGGCGGGCTTCCCGAAGAGGGGGCTCCGACCGGGACGAAAGCCTTCATTTCAGCGCCGGCGCGTTGAATGGCCGGTTTTTTTCTGACGTTCTATCCAGTATCGATCCGGTGGCTAAGCACGTCCCTTCTCGGACGGCCGAGGCATTGTGATTTGGGGCTTTGACCAAATCACGCCGAATACGTTTAGTCGGCGGGTCAATATCTCGGCGGCCGGGCGGCGGGGAGGAGCATAGCCCCCGCAGCCGGACGCTCGACGCAAGGAGTCGCCCATGAAAAATCCGCTGCCGCGCATCGCGGCCATTCACGATATCTGCGGCTACGGCCGCTGTTCCCTGACCGTGGCCAGTCCCATCCTGTCCACCATGGGCTTCGAGGTCTGCCCCCTGCCGACCGCGGTCCTTTCCACCCACACCCTCTTTCCCAATTTCGTGATCCTGGACATGACCGACGAACTGCCCCGGATCATCAACCACTGGAAGGAGCTGGGCCTCCGGTTCGACGGCATATACAGCGGCTTTTTGGGTTCCGCCCGCCAGGTGGACATCGTCGCCGATTTCATCCGCGATTTCCAGGGGCCGGACACCCTGGTGGTGGTGGACCCGGTCATGGCCGACCACGGCAAGCTCTATCCCACCATGCCTCCGGAAATGGTGGACGAAATGAAAAAACTGGCCCGCATTTCCAAGGTCATCACCCCCAACCTGACCGAGGCCGCCTTCCTTTTGGGGCGGGAGACCCCGGAGGCCATCACCGAAAAGGACGCCAAGGACTGGCTCCGGGCCCTCACCGATCTGGGGCCGGAGATGGCCGTCATCACCAGCGCGCCCGTGGCCAGCCGGCCCAACGCCTCCACGGTCATCGGCTATGACCGGGTCGACGGCCGCTTCTGGATCACCCAGCGGCCCTTCGTGCCCACCCAGTATCACGGCACCGGCGACATCTTCGCCAGCGTGCTGACCGGGAGCCTGCTCCAGGGCGACAGCCTGCCCGTGGCCATGGACCGCAGCGCCCAGTTCGTGGCCACCACCATCCGCGCCACCTTCGGCTATCGGGAGAGCGAACTGGGGCACCATCACGAGGTGCTGCTGGAGCGGGCCATGAACACCTTGACCACCCCGGTGAAAAACACCGCCTACGAACCGCTGACCTGATCCCGGCTTCCCGCCGGCGGCCGATGTTTCGACGACGCCGAATTTCGTTGAAAAACAGGATTCCCCGGTTTTCGACGCGATTCGGCGTCGTCCGTATTTTGGCTGTAACAGGCGGCATTCAATCGCCCGGGCCTGTTTTTTCTAACGGCCGGCTTCGACGTCGCAAATTCGGGGACGACGCAAGAGAGCGCCCGAATCGGTTCTTTCCAATATAGATCGGTATGGACTCAAAGGGGCTTCCGAAAGGCCGCCGGCCATATTCCGGAGAGCAAAAAAAGATATGAGTAAAATTACAATCACGATCGGATTAGTATAGTTTAAATATTTTCAATAAATTATGAACAAAGAGCCTGATATAGTTCGCCATGAAAAAAAATCTTGAAACGTCATTTTGTAGTGGCAAATTTTAAAAATTTGTGCTATCCTCTCTCTCATGAATGTCGGAATAGAATAATCGGAGAAGCGATTCAAGTCGATCGGCTGTCCAAAAATTTTCGGTGGCCGTTTTTTTGAGCCGGTTTTGAGTTGAAAACCACCCAAAATTTCATATCGGCGCTGAGTCGGCTTGGTGGTAATTACAGACAAAAGTCTCCGATCTAGATTGCTGGAGATTTTAAAACGCGCCCTTTTCGGTGAAATCTGTGTTCCAATATGGAGCGCAGGTTGGGCGTGGATGGAAAACAAAGTTGTTTTTATGGTTTTCGGCCTGTTCCACTCCAGGTCGGACCGGCGTGTGACCACGCCATAATCGACCGCGGGTTCGCCCGCGAATTCCATGGTCGACCGTTCGGCGGCCTGGAGCAATTAACTTGATTTCCAATTCGTCTTCAATCCCGGCGAATTGGACCAGCCACACCTCAGGAGGAATTGTAATGGCGATCAAAGATGTGTATCAGGCGGTTCTTGATTTTGAAGAAGATTCCATTGCCGGGTTGATCGAAAAGGAACTCGCGGCCGGGACCGATGTCAACAAGCTGCTGCAGGAAGGCCTCATTTCGGCCATGGATGCGGTCGGCAAATCCTTTTCCGAAGGCGAACTGTTCGTTCCGGAAATGCTGATGGCCGCCCAGACCATGAAAGCCGGCCTGGAAGTGCTGAAGCCGAAACTGGGCGCCGGCGGCGCCGCGGCCGCTGGCGTTTGCGTCATCGGCACCGTCAAGGGCGACCTGCACGACATCGGCAAGAACCTGGTCGGCATGATGTTGGAAGGCGGCGGCTTTGATGTCCACGACCTGGGCGTCGATGTCGAACCCAAGGCCTTCGTGGAAGCCGCCAAGAAGTTCAACGCCAACATCGTTGGTCTTTCCGCCCTGCTGACCACCACCATGCCCGCCATGGAAGAAACCGTGGCCGCCCTGAAAGAAGCCGGCATGAGCAAAGTGAAGGTCATGATCGGCGGCGCCCCGGTGACCCAGGCCTACGCTGACAAGATCGGCGCCGCCGGTTATTCCGAAGACGCCCCCAGCGCGGTCGAACTGGCCCGCAAGCTGGCGAAGTAATACGGCGCGAAGGCGGCTCCGCCTTCGTTTCGGCCGCCGCGATCCGGTTTCACCGTGATCGCGGCGGTGCCCCGTCCATTCGGGGCTATGACGGCGGCCCCTTGCCGGGCCGCTCTCGATTTCACCTGTCAAGGCCGGCGCTTCAAAGCTGGTCGAGTCGCATCGCCGGGCGTCTCTTCGCGACCGCACGATCCGGCGCTTGGTTACCGGCGCGGCTCCCGGCCGAAGCTTAAACCGGGGTTTGACAGGTTTCAAGGCCCTCAACCTCCGCCTGGGCCATTATCCGGCCCCGGCGGAGGTTTTTTTACCGACACCATCAACGCATGAAATACCAGAGGCAGAAATCATGATTATTGTTGGGGAATTGATCAACGCCAGCCGCAAGGCCGTCGGCGCCGCCATCGAAGCGGGGGATGCCGAATACATCAAACAAGTGGCCATCGACCAGGATCAGGCCGGGGCTACCTATATTGACGCCAACGCCGGCATCTTCGTCGGCGAAGAAGGCAAATACATGAAGTGGCTGGTGGAGCTCATCCAGAGCGTTTCCGAAAAGCCCATCGCCCTCGACAGCCCCGATCCCAAGGTGATCGAAGAGGCCCTGGCCCTGTGCAAGTCCACCCCCATGCTCAACTCCATTTCCCTGGAAAAGGACCGCTGGGAGAAGCTCCTGCCCATCCTGGCCAACAACAAAGAGCTCAAAGTGGTGGCCCTCTGCATGAGCGACGAAGGCATGCCCACCAGCTGTGAAGACCGGCTGAAAATCGCCGACAAGCTCATCGAAGGCTTGACCGCCAAGGGCCTGCCCCTGGACAACATCTACGTCGACCCGCTGGTCCAGCCCCTGGGCACCGATCACACCTTCGGCGTGGAATTCATCAACGCGGTCAAAGCCATCGCCACGAAGTTCCCCGGCGTCCATCTCATGTGCGGCCTGTCGAACATCAGCTACGGCCTGCCGGCCCGCAAGTTCGTCAACCGCATTTTCATGGCTCAGGCCATTGCCGCCGGCCTTGACGGCGCCATCATCAACCCCATGGATAAGGGCATGATGGGCACCATCGCCGCCGCTGAAGCCCTGGCCGGCCGCGACAAGAGCTGCGTCCGCTACCTCAAGGCTTTCCGCAAAGGCATCATCGAGGCCTAAGCCTTTTTTAGGCGATCGCCTTTCCGGGCTATCCAAAAAAACCGCCATCCCGGCTCGGGATGGCGGTTTTTTCATGTCGAACGGCGACCGTTCGCCGTTACTTCAAAGCCAGGAGGGCCTCCTTGACCCGGCCGAGGCCGCGGACGATGTCCTCGTCGCTGACGGCATAGCTGATGCGCAGGGTGTTGTCGTCGCCGAAACCGCTGCCGGGCACGATGGCCGCCCCAGCGGCGTCCAGCAGATAGTCGGCGATGGCGTCGGAGCCGGTCAGGACCTGATCGCCGCGCATTCTGCCGAAATAGGCCGAGACGTCGGGGAAGACGTAAAAGGCGCCCTGGGGTTTGGGGCAGGTCACTCCGGGAATGTCGGCCAGCAGCTTCAACACCAGATCCCGCCGCCGGACGAAGGATTCCACCATTTTCGTCACCGCCTCCTGCGGGCCGTTGAGGGCGGCCACCCCGGCCTTCTGGGAGATGGAGCAGGGGTTGGAGGTGGTCTGGCTCTGGATTTTGGCCGCGCTTTTGGCCACTTTCTCCGGGCCGGCCATGAAACCCACCCGCCAGCCGGTCATGGCGTAGGTTTTCGACAGGCCGTGGGCGATGACGGTCTGGTCATAGAGGGCCGGCTCCAGCATCGGGAGGTTCCGGAAGGTGTAGCCGTCGAAAATTATTTTTTCATAGATGTCGTCGCTGACCACCCAGAGCCGGTGCTTGAGGATCAGGGCGGCCAGTTCCTTCAGCCGCCCGGCGTCGTAGGCCATGCCGGTGGGGTTGGAGGGCGAGTTGATGAGGATGCCCCTGGTCCGGGGAGTGACGGCGGCCTCCAGCTCGGCCGGGGTGATGGTGTAGCCGTTTTCCGGCCGGGTCTTGACCAAAACCGGGGTGGCCCCGGCCAAAAGGATCATGGGCGGGTAGCTGACCCAGGCCGGGGTGGGCACGATGACCTCGTCGCCGGGCTGGAAGAGGCAGAGACAAATGTTGTAGAGGGTGTGCTTGCCGCCGTTGGAGACGACCACCTGCGAGGGTTTGTAATCCAGCCCGTTGTCGCGGCGGAATTTTTCGCAGATGGCTTCCTTCAGTTCCACGATGCCGTCGGCCGGGGTGTACCGGGTGAAGCCGTCGCGGATGGCCTTGATGCCCGCCTCCCGGATGTGCTCGGGGGTGTCGAAATCCGGCTCGCCGATGCCGAAGCCGATGACGTCGTGTCCGGCGGCTTTGAGGGCTTTGGCCTTGCTGTCCAGGGCCAGGGTGGGGGAGGGGGCGATCAGGTCCAAACGTGAGGCGAGTTGCGGCATGGTTTTTCTCCGGGGATGTCGCCGGTGTCCGGCGGCTGAATATGGGAGCGAGGGTGAGGCGTGTCGATTTTTGATTCCGGCCCGTGGTCGGCGGCGCGGAGCCTTTTCGGAGCGGCCCGCGCCGGTTCCCGATTCCATGGCGGCCGCACCGGTTGTGGTCCCCGGCGGACGGCGCACCAAGAACTGGGCAATTTTTGACGGCCGCGGCAAGTTCGGCCGGGCGGCCACTGGCTTAAAATACTGTCAATAGCTTTGATTTTCAAGTCTTTTTTTGACCTTTTCCCCGGTTTCGATCTTTGGCATTTAACTTGCTTTGTAACTGGTTGAAATCAGCCGCGGCCCGGGGGCCGGGCGAGAAAATCATCTCCAGGAGGTGCCTTATGCCCTACATCTATTCCGGAGTCTGCCTGGCCGCCATGTTCGGATCCATCATTTATGAACACCGCCGCCTCAAACGCGAGGAATCCAAACTTCGCGAGACCATGAAGGAGCTGGCCGAAAAGAGCAAAGCCGAAATGCCGCGCTCCGCCGTCAATTTTCCGGCTTTCCACCTGGCCTGAGCCGACGGGCTCCGGGCCGGAGCCCCGAAATCGCGGCGACGCGCCTCAGGGCCTGACGCATTAATAATTGGCGGCTAATTTTTGGGGATGGCGAGGCCCTTGATCGGCGAGGGTTTTCGGAGAGAGCTGTCTTTTTTCGACACGTGTCGGCGCCTCAGGGACGCCGTTGTCGAAAAAAGACG
>JAVBLB010000042.1:0-6115 GCA_031553735.1 Candidatus Adiutrix sp. | reverse complement strand
GCGACCGGGGCCGGTCATACTTCGGAGGGCGGCCGCGTGGGCCCCGACCGCGCCGCCGACGCGAAAGTTCGGAGATCAGGGCCGTCGCTGGCGGCGTGGTTGGGCAGCGGCCAACCGGAGAAGTATGACCGGCCCCGGTCGCCGTACGGCCGATGACAATGCCATATTGAATGGAAATGACCTCGGTCGGATTCTATTGGCGGGGGGTTGGAGGCGGCGCCCCAGCAAAAAACGCCCTTTTCCGCTGAATGCGTCGGCCTGTCGCTCAAAATTCCGGTTGCCAAGGCCGACGCTTTGGATAATAATAGTACCTTGACCCCGTTTCGCCCCGCCAGGCGGGTTCGGAACGGGGGTTCCGCCGCCACCGATTCTTTACCCCGAAGGGGAGCCGAGAGTATGAGCCTGTTTGAATTTCAAAGAATGAAGCGCCTTCCGCCCTATGTCTTCGCCACGGTCATCGAGTCCAAAATGGCCGCCCGCCGGGCCGGGGAGGACATCGTCGACCTGGGTATGGGCAATCCCGACATGGGCACCCCCAAACATATCGTCGACAAGCTCCTGGAGGCTTCGGCCAAGGAGACCAACCACCGCTATTCGGCCTCCCGGGGCATCACCAAGCTGCGCCACGCCATCAGCAACTGGTATGGCCGCCGCTACGGGGTGGACGTCGACCCGGACACCGAGGCCGTGGTCACCATCGGGGCCAAGGAAGGCCTGGCCCACCTGACCCTGGCCACCATCACCCCCGGCGAAGTGGTCCTGGCCCCGGATCCGACCTATCCTATTCACTCCTACGCGGCCATAATCGCCGGCGGCGACCTCCGGAGCGTGCCCATCGGGCCGGACCGCGACTTTTTCGCCGATCTCCAGGTGGCCGTGCGCCAGACCTGGCCCCGGCCGCGCATGCTGGTCATATCCTTCCCCCACAACCCCACCGGCACGGTGGTGGATCTGGCCTTCTTCGAGAAGGTGGTGGATTTCTGCAAGGAAAACAAGATTCTGCTGGTCCATGACCTGGCCTACGCCGATTTGTGCTACGACGGCTACCAGGCCCCGAGCCTGCTTCAGGTCAAGGGGGCCAAAGACATCGGCGTGGAGGCCTTCTCCATGTCCAAGAGCTACAACATGGCCGGCTGGCGCATCGGGTACGTCTGCGGCAACCGGGAAATGGTGGCCGCCCTGACCCGCATCAAAAGTTACCTGGATTACGGCGCCTTCCAGCCCATCCAGATCGCGGCCATCATCGCCTTGAACGAGGGGCAGGAGTGCGTGGACGAGATCGTCTCCATCTACCGCGAGCGGCGCGACGCCCTGGTGGGCGGCCTGGAGCGGGCCGGGTGGCAGGTGCCTTCCCCCAAGGGGGCCATGTTCATCTGGGCCAAGATCCCGGAGCAGTTCAGCCATCTCGATTCGGTGGAATTCTCCAAGATGCTGATCCGGGAAGCCAAGGTGGCCGTCTCGCCGGGGTTGGGTTTCGGCGCCGGCGGCGAGGGCTACGTCCGCTTCGCCCTGGTGGAAAACGTCCAGCGCATCAACCAGGCGGTGAGGGGCATCAAGAAGGCCCTGTCCGCCTGACCGAATACCAGCGAGGGCGCGGGCCCGACTCGAGGTGCGGCCGTGATCACCGAGACCACCATCACCTTCAAAATCGAGGAAAAGGATCTGGCCGAAGCCACGGCCATCCTGGACAAAGCCGGCTTGCCCGTTTCGAAGGCCGTGCGCATGGTCCTGGAAGAGATCGTCCGGGCCAAGTATTTCTACCTGGCCCCGCCGCCGGTGAGCGAGGATTTTTTCCAGCCCCTGGAAGACGACGGGCCGATCGACGGGATTTACGGGGCGGCCAACCTCGACGCCCTGTTGCGGGAACTCAAATTGGATGAGCCCCCGGCCGCGCCGGAAGATCCGCTCCCCAACTGCGTCCTGGAGACTCTCCGCCCAAGTAAGCCGCCCAAGACCGAAGGCGATTGACCCGGCCGCGGTCCCCGAAACGGTGTTCGAGACGAGAGTTTTTCGCCACCACGTAATTATTTGACGCACAGTGGCCGGGACGCGGGCGTGCCGGCCACTGGCTTTGCCCGGCGGAACCGGATGCCGCCCGCCACGAAATTTTTATATTCCAACGATCAAAGGATGCCATTTCCAGTGAAAATGCAACAAACAACAGTGGGCCTGTTAGGCTGCGGCAATGTCGGGGCCGGAGTGGCCAGGATGCTTCTGGAAGACCGCGATTTCATCAATCAAAAAATGGGCTGGCCGCTGCAGTTGGTCAAGATCGCGGTGCGCGACTTCGGCGACCCCCGCCCCTGGGAACCGCCCTTCGAGCTCCTGACCACCGATGCTTCGGAAGTGGTCGGCAACCCCGAAATCCAGGTGGTGGCCGAGCTCATGGGCGGCCTGGAGCCGGCCCGGACCTTCATTTTGAAAGCCATCGCCAGCGGCCAGCACGTGGTCACGGCCAACAAGGCCCTTCTGGCCAAGCACGGGCGGGAGATCTTCGAAGCCGCCGCGGCCAACAAGGTCGAGGTCATGTTCGAGGCCGCCGTGGCCGGGGGCATCCCCATCATCCGAACCATGAAGGAAGGCCTGTCGGCCAACCGCATCCGCCACCTTTTCGGCATCCTCAACGGCACCACCAACTACATCCTGACCCGCATGAGCCGCGAAGGCCTGGATTTTCCCGCCGCCCTGACCGAGGCCCAGCGGGCCGGCTACGCCGAGGCCGACCCCACGCTCGACGTCGAAGGTCTGGACGCGGCCCACAAGCTGGTCATCCTCACCGCCCTGGCCTACGGGACCCTCCCGACCCTCGAGGAGATCCACGTCGAGGGCATCAGCCGCCTGACCCCGGAAGACATCGAGTTCGCGGCCGAACTGGGCTATGTCATCAAGCTCCTGGCCATGGCCTCCCGCGATGAAAAGGACGGCCGCCTGGAAGTGCGGCTCCACCCGGCCATGCTGCCCCAGGACAATCTCCTGGCCGAGATCAACGGGGCCATCAACGCGGTGCTGGTCAACGGCCACGCCGTGGGCGACATCCTCTCCACCGGGGCCGGGGCCGGCATGATGCCCACGGCCAGTTCGGTTCTGGCCGACATGATGGAACTGGCCCGGGCCGACCGCTCCGGCTCGGCCCAGCGGGTGCCGGCCCTGGGCTGGTGCAACCTGTCCGACGAAAAGCCCAAACCCATGGCCGAGGTCAGCACCGCCTATTACCTGCGCCTGACCGTGGCCGACCGCCCCGGCGTCCTGGCGACCATCGCCGGCATCTTCGCCGAGCGCAACATCAGCATCGCCCAGGTCATCCAGAAGCGGGCCGCCGAAGGCGAGACCGCCGTGCCCCTGGTCATGCTGACCCACACCGCCCTGGAGCGGGACATGGCCGCCGCCTTACGAGAGGTCGACAGTCTGCCGGCCGTGCTGGCCCAGACCATGCTCATTCGGGTGGAGACCAGACTCTGATGAAATACGTACTCCTGATCGGCGACGGCATGGGCGACTGGCCCCGGCCCGAACTCGGCGGCCGCACCCCGCTGGAGGCCGCCCCCACCCCCAACCTGGATTTCATGGCCCAAAACGGCCTCCTGGGCCTGGCCCGCACCGTGCCCCCGGGCATGACCCCGGGTTCCGACGTGGCCATCATGTCCCTGATGGGTTTCAATCCCCAGGGCGTCCTCTCCGGCCGGGGGCCGCTGGAAGCAGCCAGCCAGGGTTTGGAGACCGCCCCGGACGAATTGGTCTTCCGCCTCAACCTGGTCACGGTGGAGCACGACGGAGCGGCGGTTTACATGCGCAACCACGCCGCCGGCAATATCCCCACCGCCGAAGGCGAGGAGCTCCTGGAGGCCCTGCGGAAGGAACTGCCGTTGACCGGCGGCCAGCGCCTTTTCGCCGGCGTCAGTTATCGCCACCTGTTGACCTGGCCGGCCCCGACCCCGTCGGGTCAGCCCTCCTGGCCGCCCCACGACTTCCGCGACCGGGACGTCTCGGCCATGATCGACGACCCGGCGGCCCGGCCCATCATGGATCTGGTCCGGGCCTCCTGGGCCATCCTGGAGGACCACCCGGTCAATCAAAAACGGAAGGCCCAGGGGTTGCCTGTGGCCAACTCGGCCTGGCTCTGGGGTCAGGGCCTCACGCCGCAGGTCCGGACCTACCGGGAGCGCTGGGGCCTGACCGGGGCCACCGTTTCGGCCGTGGACCTCATCAAGGGCCTGGGCAAGATCACCGGCCTGGAAGCCCTCGAGGTTCCCGGAGCCACCGGCTGGCTGGACACCGACTACGAGGGCAAGGTCGAGGCCGCCCTGGAAGCCCTGGAACGGCTGGATTTCCTGGTCATCCACCTCGAGGCCCCGGACGAGGCCTCCCACCAGGGGGAGCTGGATTCCAAGCTCCAGGCCATCGCCGATTTCGACGCCCGGGTGGTGGGGCCGATACTGCGGGCCCTGCCCCGCTTCGGCGATTTCCGGATCCTGGCCTCCTGCGACCACTTCACCCCGCTGGAACTGCGCACCCACACCGCCGAGCCGGTGCCTTTCATAGTCTACGGCAGTCAGGCCGGAGACGCCCGGCCCAGCGGCCTGGCCTACAACGAAAAAAACGCCGCCGCCACCGGCCTTTTGGTGGACCCCGGCGCCGACCTGAGCCGACTGCTCTTCGGACCTGAAAAATGACCAAACCGGATCCCACCGCCTTCGTGGCCCGCAGCCAGCACCGGGTGCTCTACGCCGACACCGACGCCATGGGCATCGTCTACAACGGGGCCTATTTCCGTTTCTTCGAACGGGCCCGGGACGAATACCTGCGCCAGCGGGGCCTGCCGTATTCCGCCATCGAGGAGCGGGGGCTGTCCACGCCCCTGACCGAGGCCTACGCCCACTACTACTCCTCGTTCCGCTACGACGAGGTCATCGCCATGGAATGCTGGATCTCGGACGTCAAACGGGCCAGCTTCCGCTTCGACTACCGCCTGTTCCTGCCGGAGCGGGCGGAGGAGACCCGGGTCGGCGGCTACACCACCCTGGCCGTGCTGGACAAGGCCACGCAGAAGGTCTGCAAGATCCCCGACTGGATGCGGGAACTTCTGATTTAAGAAGCCAGGGGAGCGGAAACCACGATGACCGAAAAAAACGAACGTTTGAACAAACTCGCCGCCGTCACCCCGGAGGCCTGGGAAGCCGCCGCCCGCCGGGCCGAAGCCCTGATGGCCGCCCACCGCTTCGGCTGCTCCGAATGCCTGATGCTGGCTTTTCAGGAAACCCTGGGCCCGGACCAACTGCCCCCGACGGCGGTGGCCATGGCCAGCGCCTTTCGCGGGGGCCTGGGCGGCGCCGGCTGCCTCTGCGGAGCCCTGGCCGCCGCTGAAATGATCCTGAGCTCGGTCTTCGGCTATCACAGCGGACCCGACGGCCAACAGGACCTGGAGACGGTCAAACACTCCCGGGCCCTCAATCAGGAGCTCCACAACCGCTTCCGCGAGGCCAACCGCTCCACCTGCTGCCGGGTCCTGACCGATGGCCTCACCCCCCACTCCCCCGAAAGCCTGCGCCACTGCACCGGCCTGGTCCTCTCCGCCGCCCGCCTCCTCGGCGAAATTCTCACCCGCGAAACCCAGGGGAGCGGCGGAAAGGCGGCGATTTAAAGTATGGGGCTCCGCCCCAAGCCCCGCCAGGGGTTTCCGGGAAAGGCAGTCCCCTGGACCCCTTCCGAAACCAGCCGGGGACGGCTGGTTTCGGAGTGGCTCATGGGGCGGCCTGTCCCAGGCCGGGATTCGCGGTGGAACCCCAGATTTAAAATGCCGACTTTCCGGCCCCGCCCCGGCTTCGCTGGCGTGAACTTTCCGTACGCGCGACTCATCTATCGCTGAAGGCTTTGTTTCCGTTCCCTTTTCAAATCACTCCCCCAAATCATTATTTTCCTCAACAGCGCCAGCCGCCCATGCGGCCTCAACCCACCGTATACCAAGTCCCATCAGGCACGCTTTTATTTCGTCGGCCAAGTCAGTCAGGTGAGGCGGGCCGGTAATACTTCGGAGGGCGGACGCGTGGGCCCCGACCGCGTCGCCGACGCGAAGTTTCGGAGGTCAGCGCCGTCGCTGGCGGCGTGGTTGGGCAGCGGC
>JAVBLB010000165.1:0-44544 GCA_031553735.1 Candidatus Adiutrix sp. | reverse complement strand
GTCGCCGGTTTCATAGTTGCCCAGTTCGCTGTTCGCGCCGGTGCGTATGTCGGTGTTCCCGACGTCGCCGGTCTTGATCGAGCCGGTGGTGCTGCCGTCGCCGGTGTTCAGGTTGACCGTGTCGCCGTCGCCGGTTTCATAGTTGCCCAACCCGCTGTTCGTGCCGGTGCGTATTTCAGTGTTCCCGATGTCCCCGGTTTTGAACGATCCGGTGGTGCTGCCGTCGCCGGTGTTCAGGTTGAGCCTCTCGCCGTCGCCGGTTTCGTAGATGCCCAACCCGCTGTTCGTGCCGGTGCGTATGTCGGTGTTCCCGACGTCGCCGGTCTTGATCGAGCCGGTGGTGCTGCCGTCGCCGGTGGTGACGTTGACCGAATCGCCGTCGCCGGTTTCGTAGCTGCCCAGCTCGCTGTCCTTGCCGGTGACTATCTGAGTGTTCCCGACGTCCCCGGTTTTGACCGAGCCCGTCGTGCTTTCGTTGCCCAAATTGAATGTATTGGTATTGGCGTCGCCCGAAATCCATTTATCGATGGTGGCGCCGGTTCCGGTGGTGACGTCATTGTTGCCGTCGCCGCCGTCGAATTCGCCGAGGCGGGCGCCGTCGCCCATCTTGATGCTGGTGTCGCCGTCATCGGTATAGATGCGTTCGATGCGGCTGTTCTTGCCCAGGTCAAATTCGCTGTCGCCCACTCCGGAATCGAAGAACTCGATGGACGCGGATTCTTCGAGCGTGGCCTCGACCCGGCCGTCGCCGGCCCTGAACTCGTTGGCGCTGCTGTCTTTTTCCAGCCGCAGCGTATCCTTTCCGTCACCGGCCAGGAAGACGTCGATGCCGTCGAAGCCCATGCGGGTTCTGGTGCTCTGTTGGTAATAGCCGCTGTTGGCCCCGGTGAAGACCCAGTCCGCATCCAGGCCGCTGTTTTGCAGGTCGAGAATGTCATTCTTGAAGCCGGCCGTGGTGCGGATATTGGCCCGCAGGGTCCCCTCGGGCGGGGTCACGCCGAGAGGCAGTTCCGTGAAAACGGCCCCGTCGGCGATGGTGAGCCGGGTGGAAGTATTCTTGGGGGCCAGATCGTGATTCAGCCAGATATCCAGGTACCCGTAAGCCAGAATCGCGCCGTCCTGGATGGTGATGGTGGCGCCTTGGAGTGACAGGGTATCCCAGGCTGTGAGTTTAGAGCCGTCCCTGATGACCAGATCGGTCCGCGCCAGGTTGATGTTTTGCCCCTCAAGCTCGATGAGGCCGTCGGTGTTTATGCCGTCAATATTAAGCCCGTTGAGCCCTTTGACGTAGACGGAGCCCAGCGCCCGGAAGAAGGCCAGCCGGTGATCGCCGATCAGCACGGGCTTGCCCTCGGCGCCGATGCCGCCGTTGCTGGCCTCAACCACCAGATAGTCGGCGGCATGGAGGCCCTGGTACTTGCCCTTGCTCCCGAAGTCGACCTCGGCCTCGGAAGCCTGAACCACGTTGCCGTCGGCTTTGAGGCGCAGTTCCCCGGTCGCTCCGTTCAAGCCCGCGGCCACGCCGGCCGTCACATACAGGTTCGCCTCGGCGTAGTCGCCCAGGACATACTGGCCCGTCTCGCTGTTGTAGGACAGGTCCATCGCGCCAGTGCCGATCAGGGCGTTGCCGCCGGCATAGAAGCTGAGGGAACCGTTGGGGCTGGTCATGAAGATATTCAAATCGTCATGCAGCCAGATCTTCAGATCGTTGCCATCCGCCACCCGGTCGGTCACTTCCGAGCTCCAGAGGTACAGTTTGTCCTGATCCGTGAACTCATCCGGGTTGGCCAGTTTATGGAGATAGTTTTCAATGGTGACCGTGCCGGTCCGGTAGCTGCCGATGTCGCCTCCGGCCACCAGCTTGACGTTGGCGGCCACGATGTTGGCGGCCTCGATCTCCAAAGTGGTGGTGGTGCCGCCGTAAAGGGCGTTGGAGACGGCGGTTTCAAGGTCTTCTTTCTGCCACAGGGAGTCGCGGACCAGGTTGCGGAGGTATTCCTTCTGGTCTTCGGTCATGTTGGCGAAGGTGAATTCCCGGCCCGGCTCGTAAGGCCCCGAGGTCAGGGAACCGGAGGCGCCGCCGCCGTAGAGGGGTTCCAGGGCGGCCAGTTCCGCCACCCGGTCCTCAAACCAGGCCCTGGCGTCCCGGGTCTTGACGTCGTTGTCCTTCATGTAATCCTGGATGGCCTTGTCCCGATCGGCGGTCAGCCCCTTGAGGTAGATATAGCGGTCATAGCCCTGGGAATCGAACCGGTTGAGCTCGGTGGCCCACTCGGTCAACTGATCCAGCATGTTCTGATACCACACATCGGCTTCGGCCTGGGTGTGGTCGCCCTTGAGCATGTAATCCTGCTTCATCTCCGCTTCGTCGCCTTCGGCCAGCTTTTTCCGCAGCTCCCAATAGGCCTTGTAAGTGGCGGACATCCGGCCGGCCTGGACCTCGGCTTTGCCGTCGACCTGCTGGTTGAACGCGTCACTGCCTTCCGGGCCGGCGGCCACGATGCCCAGGCGTTCCCACATGTTTTCAAGGCGGGCGATATCCCGTTCGTCGGTGACGGAGCGGTCGTCGTTGTCCAAAAGGCTGCCGTCGGTCTTCAGGCTGACCGTGTCGCCGGCGCTGACCCGCCCCAGGTTCAGGCTGTTCACGCTGCTGAGGTAGATGCCGCCGTTTTCGGAGGTGCTGGCGGCGTTCAGGTCGATCACGCCCTGGCTGGTGACGGCTTTGGCCACGAAGTCGGCCGTTTGGCTGCCGATGTTGCCGCTGGCCGACAAAACCAGCTTGTCGGCGGTGGCCGAGCCGGCCAGGTTGCCGGTGGTCACGACGTCAACCACCCCGACGGCGGATCTGACGTCGGCTTTCAGCGTGGTGTCGCCGACGGTCTGGAGGAAAATGTTTTTCCCGCCGCTGGCCACGATGGTCTGGCCATCGCGGGTATTGATCTTGATGCGGTTGCTCTCGGTGCCCACCGAAGAGGCGTTGGCGCTGTTGCTTTGCGAGGCGGTCAAGTTGACGGAAGCGCCCTTGGCCGTAATCCAGTTCTGCCCGGCGTCCACGAGGTCGCCCTTGGCGTTCAGGCTTACGTTGCCGTTGGCGGTGATCGCGCCGGTGAGGGTGATGTTGCCGGAGCCCGTGACGTTGACGTTGCCGCTGCCCGTGGATTTGCCCGACAGCCCATAGGAGCCCGTCATGATCGTGTTCGCCGTGTTGACGTTGGCCCCGCCCTGAAGCACGGCTATCGGCTGGCTGGCGCTGACCACGGCATAGATCACCGTGGTGTGGGTGGAACCCCGTTCGTATTTGTAGGTGTATTCTTTCCAGAGAGCCGGCGGGAAACCCTTCCATTTGCTTTTGGGGTAGCCCTTCACTTCGGTGAAATCGTCGACCGCGGTTGTATAGGTATAGGTTATATAATAACCGCTGACGCCCGTGGTTGGATCGATTTGCGTGCTGCCTTGCAGGATCTTATTCTTCGAGCCTCCCCCTTCATTTTGGACTTGCGCCAAAATCTGGCTTATGGTGGAGGAGTTAATAAACCCGCCATTTTTATCCAAGGGAGTGAGATCACCCGATTGTGTGACGACTTCATCCCAGGAAACATAGGTGCCAACGTCAAACGCGCCGACTCCCCAAAGTTTGTTCGTTCTCTTGGTATACGTCGTTTTCGTGGCCCAATCGCTGCCGCTCACGGTATGGTAATACAGGTTCCCGGTCGGGGTATACATGGCGTTGGCGTTGAGCCCGAGCACCTTGTAGTCCGTAGCTCCGCGGGCCCGTTGATACACATACCCGGCTTTTCCGTCGCCCGTGTCGATTTCCTTGAGGATGATGTTTTTGCCGGCCAGAGCCGAGTTGGTGGTGGTGTCGATGGTCACATCCGGGTTGGTGTAGGAGGCGATAAGGCCTTTATTGATGGAGGTGTTGATGATTTCGCCGGTGAGGTAGATATTGCCGCCGCCGGCATAGAAGGCGGCTATGGTGATGTCGTTACCCGAGATGGTATAGGCCAGGTTGGCCGTGCCGTCGCTGTTGATTTTGAATTTCTGGCTCGTGCCGCTGGTGAAGTCGGCGGTCATGGCTTTGACGCCGGATTGGATCAAACCGTTGACGTTGATATAGGCCGCCGAGATGAAAATGTCTCCCAGGGCCACCAGGCGCCCGCCGGGTGAAGGGGTGTTGAACTTGATGTTGTGCTTTGGATGGTCGTTTTCGAGCACCGGCTTGCCGTTGCTGTCTCTCACGGCGTCGCTGGTGATGGTCAGCGGCAAGCCGCCGACGTTGTAGAGCGAATCGGTGCCGGGCATGTCGATGGTGATCATGCCGATGGAAGAGACGTTCAGAGTCCTGGCGAAAACATCGCCGCGAATGTACAGGTCGCCCTGGCTGTCCAGGGTGGTGGTGCCCAGGAGGTTATACAGCCGGGCCACGTCCAGGGTCACCCCGGCGACGTTCTGAATTATGTCGATGGTCGGCGAATTGTTCGCCTCGGTGGCATCCTGTATCTTCTTCAGGTTGCCGGTTTCCTTGGAGACGTAAGCGATGACCTTGCCGCCGGAGCCGGATTCGATGGTGATGTCCGTAACCCGGAAAATAGGGGTGGTGCTCTCGTTGGTGATGGCGACCTCGGCCTTGTTCTGGGCCTCCAGGGTGCCGTAGCCCCCAAGTGTATGGGTATCGATGCGGACATTGCCCCGAAGCATGGTCACATCTTTGGCCGTGACCATGGCGCCGATGTTTGTATCATTGATTTCAAAAACATCCCTGGCGACACCATTTACGGTGATCTTCACCCATTTGCCCAGGCCGAGCCCTTCCAGGATCCCCTGAATCGCTTCTATTCTGGCATTGTTCGCGGTATTGTTGATCCCCAGGGTATCGCGGATGTCCACAAGGTAATTGTATTCCTCAATGAGCTTGTTTTCATCGGTGCTGGCGCCGACTTCGATGGTCAGCGAATCTTCATTCACGCCGTCGGCCAGAATATAGGCCAGACCGTCGAGCACCGCCTGGGCGTCCTCATACGGGTTGGTGCGCATGATCCAGGCATTGACCAGGTTGGAGCGCAACGAATCCACGAAATCGGCATACGCGGCGGTGTTGTTGACGTTGCCCAGGTTTTTCAAGATGGTCATGACGGTCCTGGCATCGGTGGAGATGTTGGGCTTGGAGGCCCCATAGATATCCGTGGTCAGAACCGCATTCCACATATGGGCCGAATACTTGGTGTGTTGGCCCAGAACCTCGGCTTTCAACGGGGTCAGGAAGTCGATCGACACGCCGGCGCTTATGAAGCTGCCAATGGCCTGTCGGACGGCTACGGTGGATTTCCACCATCCGCCCACGTCGGCCGCCGTTCCGCCCACGTTGGCCGCCGTGATGTTGCCGGCCTCCGCAGTGATCCAGGCCGCCAAAGCCTCCGTGACCAGGGCCTTGTTGGCGTTGGTCAACCCTCTGTAATCCCACGTGACCGTGGTGACGTTATTTTCGGTAACCTCCTTCCGGACGGCGGCCATGGCGGTTTTCCAGTCGGTGTTCGTGTTTCTTGCGCTTTGGGACCAGTTGTAAAATCTCGCCCAGCCGCTGTCCGTGAGATTGTCCGGATCTTTCAGATACGTGCTGCCGGCGATCTCCGTGGACGAGCTCACGCCGTAATAGGAATAGATGGTTTGAGTCAGGTTGGCCCAGGCGGTCCAGTTCTTGGTGAGCAGAACATTGATCCACTGCTTCTGCGAGGGGGACAGGGGCGTGCCCGCATTCATGTTGTCCCGCAGGGATATCCAGATGTCTTCGCTGATCTTGGCCGGGTCTATCTTCGACAGGATGTCCTCGGTTATCCTCAACTCGGTGATCTTAGCCGCGATAAGGGCCTTGAACTTTGTGGCATCGAGCAGCTTGGTCATGTCGCTGCCGGACAGCCCGAACCAGGCCTGTATGTCGGCATAGCTGAGGGTCAGAACATCCGTATACTTGTCCAGATCGTTGATGAAGGCGGTCCACTGCTCTTTGGTGAGGTTGTTAAGGGAGGTCTCGACGCCTTTGGCCAACTCTGTGTAACCGTCTTCCGGCTTGGCCAGATAGTCGAAATACGAGATACCCGTCATCGCCTTGAAAGCAGCCAGGGCGGTATCCAGGCGGGCCTTTTCCGCCGCCGAAACCTTGATTTTGTCACTTTCAACCAGGTCCCAATTTTCCTTGTTCATGGTATAGAACGTGGCTTTCAGGACGTTGTCCACCCCGGCCGTGACCGAGCCGTTGACGGTGACCGCGTAGTTTTCCTTGACCTTCTGGCTGGCGAAGGTGTCGGCGATGCTGCCGAAAATGGCGCTGAGCCAGTTATGGGCTATAAGGGAAGTGTGGTGATCGGACTGGCCGGTTTTGGCCTTCAAATCCACATTGCCCCGGCTGAGAAGCTCCGCGCCGGTCCGGATGTCGATGGTGTTGGTGAGATCCCAGTTGAGCCCGCCGCTGGTGCTGGAGGCCGGCGCCACGGTCTTGTCGTAAATGTCGCCCTGCAGCAACACTTTGATGTTCCCGATCTTATAGACCTTGTTGCCCCGGCCCGTGTATTCATAGGCCCCGATGCCGCCGACCACGGCCATGGAGCCGGCGATCACGGACAGGTGGCCCGTGCTGTAAATTTTGGCCCCTTCGTCGATGACGATTTGGTTCTTGCCCCGCAGGTCCACACCCAGGTACAGGTTGCCGACCCCGCAGAGCCCCCACAAATTGATCCCGCCGGTGAGATCGTAATTCTCGGAAGCCCCGGCGTGGATCAGGATGTCGGCGCCGTAGACGCTGGAGGTCTTGAGGTTCGCCCCCTTGGCGACGGTCACCCCGGAATCCAGCTTCTGAAGGTCGATGTGGCCTTTCAGGATGGGCACGCCGATGGCCGCGCCGGTGAAGAAGGCGATGGAATCCCTCAGGTCGGTGAGGTTGAAGGCCAGCAGCCGCAACCGGGGATCCTTTCCGGCGTGGTCGGTGGTGCCGCGGTCGGTGGTCTTGCCGGTGGCGTTCAGGCTCACGTTGTCATGGATCACCACGTCGCTCGAGGCGTTGATGATGGTTTTGCTGACCGCGGCCCCCACACTGAGGAGCCCGACGGCCGTGCCGTCCTGCCCGTTCCCTTTGCTGCCGCTCGTGGTGCCCCGTTCAAGGGTGTTGACGCTGAGGAATTCGATGTCCTCGGCGGTCAGGTCCAGGTTCTTGCCGGCGGCGGAGCGGGTGGTGACGTTCATGGTGATGTCGCCGACCATGCCCCCGCCGCTGAGCAGGGCCACGGCTACGGATTCCAGGTACTGGTTGGCGTTGATCAGGGTGTCGGCCACCACCGAGGCCTTCTTGCCGACCTTGATGGTGCTCGGGTTGGTGACGGCTTCATCACCCAGGCTGGCCACGGTGTTGGCCGTGATGGTCTGCGAGCCCCCGGCGGCCGCGAGGGCCAGGCCGACCGCCCCCGCGCCGGACAGGGTGTACTGGTCGGTGCGGATGGTGGCCCGGGCGTTGACCGCGAGATCACCGGCGATGTCCATGGTGTTCTTGCCCTGCACCAGGGCCTGGGTAACATTTGTGGACTTGATCTCGCTGCTGACCACCCCGATGCCGGCCCCCAGCCCGAAGGCGAAGCCGAGCCCGGTGGTTTTCAGATACGATTCGTTGGTGGCCTGCACGGTGAGGCTGGCCAGGTTCAGGTTGCTCATATCCTTGACCAGGGCCATGACTTTGGCATTGCTCTCGACCAGGGCGACGCTGACGCCGATGCCGGCCAGGCCGCCGACGGCCAGCCCCATGACCGTGGAGTGGGCGCTGGGCGCATCGCCCTTGGGGGTCAGGGAGGCGTTGACGTTCAGAGCCGGATCCGTGCCCGTCCTCTTGAGGTTTTGAGCGGTGGCGGTGACCTGGGCGCCGATGTGGCTGGTGGCCAGGGCCGCCCCCACGCCCACGGCCAGACCAATGGCCGGGGTGGCGCTGACGGTGACCAGTTTCGGCGTGCCGGCGGCCAGCACGTCGGCCCGGCCGACATTATCCAGGGTGACGCCGGACATGGTCGAATTCAGTTTGGTCTTCAAAAATGAAGTGGAATGGCTGCCGGCCCCGGCGTAAATGCCGCCGGCCCCGGCCACGCTGAAGGTGAAGATGTTCCAGTCGCCCTTGGCCGCCACTTCCACCGAGGCGGCATTATGCACGGTGCCGCCGGTCATGGCCGCATCGACGGTGTTGACCAGGACATTGGTGGAGGACACCAGGCCGAAGGCCAGGCCGCCGAAGGCCGCGCCCACGCCCAGCATCCTCAGGTCGGCCTCGGAATCGGCCTCGACCTTGACGGTGTTGGCGGTGATGTCGGAATTACTGATAAAGGCCTGGGTTTGGCTGGTGGCCACCGTGGCCGCCAGGCCGATGGCCGCGGCGACCACGCCGCCGGCGGCCTGGGCGCCCAGGACGCTGGCCGTGGTCTTGTCATAAGCCCGGACGGTCACGTTGCCGACCCCACTGATCGTGGAATTATACATGTCGGCTTTGGTCTGGCCGCCCATCAGGTTCAGGATGACGCCGCCGCCGAAGGCCCCGAGGCCCACGGCCACGCCCACGGCATAGCTGTTGATGTTGAACCACCGGTTGGCGTTGACCGAGACCTGGCTGGCGGCGCCGCCGCCCATGGTGATGAACGAACTGTCCATAAAGGCCTGGGCCTGGCCGGACATGTTGTTGAATATCAAGCCGAAGCCGACCCCAACGGCCCCGCCGGCCAGAAATGCGGCTATGCTGGTGATGTTCAGGTTCTGGTTGGCGTTGACCGACAGGGCGTCACCAGCCCCGGTGACGTTGACCCGGGCGTTTTTCATCGTGGCCGTGGTCTTGCCCAAAATGGCGTTGACGCTGATGGCCCCGGAGAAAGCCGCCGCCCCGATGCCGGCCGAGAAGACGATCGAGGAAATGCTGGTGTTCAGGTTGGCGTCGACGTTCACGCCGTCGGCGGCCTTGATGTCGGTGGTCGCGTCGTTATTGCCGACGATGGACGAGGAGACGCTGCCCATGATCATGCTGATGGTGGCCGACCCGGAAGCGGCCGCCACCCCGCCGGCGGCGGAGAACGACAGGGCCATGATGCCGCTGGGGGTGAAGCTGTCCTTGAAGTCGACGCTCTGCCCGCCGCCCTCGATTTTCTGTTTGTTCGGATCGTTGCCCTCTTTGTCGTTGCTGTTGGTCCTGCTCGTCAGTTCGGCCAGGGCGCTTTGGGCCTTCCCGATAAATTCGCCGAGCGCCGAGCCGGAGCCCTTGGAGATGGTGCTCCAATCCAACGAGATCTTCGGCCGCCCGAAGAGGGCGTCGACATCCACCGAGCCGGCGGCGTCGATCCTGGTCTTGTTGATGTTGGCCACGGTGTTGCCGTACATGACCGTGACCGAGCCGCTGCCGCCGAGGCCGACGAGCCCGCCGGCCACGGCGAAGGTGAAGCTGAGAACGTCCAGAGAGGTCTGGGCGCTCACCAGCACGTCGCCGAGGTCGGTTTTAGCCGTGCCGCCCCGCATTTCGGCCCTGGTGGTGCCATAATCCAGCGTTACGGCCCCGGACACGCCGGCCGAGAAACCGCCCGAGCCGGCCAGGGCCGCGGCCAGGGCCAGGCTGGTGCCGCTGTTCGTGGCTTCCACCAGCAGGCCGACCTCCTGTACCTTGTCGCCGGCCCGCACGACCTTCACGGTCTTGTGGGTGGTGACGTTGGAATTGACCACCTCGGCCACGGTGTTGTTGTGGCTGACGGAAACGCCCACGGAACCGTAGACGGCGACGCCGCCGGCGCCGGCGACGCCCGCGGCCGCGGTGACGGTCAGGCGGTTCGACGAAGCCTTGACCTGCAGGGTGGCCGTGTCGATGGTGGCTTCGTTGACCAGAGCGTGGCTGGCCACGTTTTCTTCCACGCTGTCGACATAGGTGGGGGTGCCGAATTCAGAGCTGCGGTAGTTGAACTGATCCTCTTTGGTCAGAGAGGAGAAGACCAGGTCCGGCTCGCCGGCGGTGGTGGAACGCAGTCGGGTGATGCCGCCGCCCACGATGTCGGCCAGGGTGAAGTAATAGGTCTTCTGCCCGATGGACGAGTCGCCGGATTCGGCGTCGGCGTTTTCATTCAGCACCAGGTAATGCTTGTCATTGTCAACCCCGGTGGTGTCCAGCGTAACTTTTTCGTCGCCGTCATACAGATACAGGCGCCCGTTTTCAACTTCGGCGCTGAAGACGCTGTTTTCGGCCAGACCGAAGCGGACGCCGAGGGTGTATGTGCCGCTTAAATTCTGGTTTTCCACCACATTGCCGGCCAGGTCGCGCAGCCGGATTTTCGAACTGTCTTTCGGGTCCACATCGGCCAGGGTGAACATATACGTCTGCCCGTTGTTGGCGGTCAGGTAATAGGTCTCCGACCCTTCGCTGTTCTGGCGCTTGATGGACTTGTTAATCGTGTACCAGCCGTTTCCGGATTGGGTGAGCTGGACGGAGCCCTGGTTCTTCAGCCCGGAATTCAGGGTATTGGTGCCGTAATCGATGCTCCGGGCGTTTTTGGCGATGCTCTTGAGCGCGCCGGTGGAACTGACGTTGACGGCCACGGACAGGCCGCCGGCCCCCCCGCCGGCCCCGGCGATGCCGAAGGTGGCGGCCACCAGTTGGGTGTCATACAGGCTTTCCACCAAGAGGCCGGCGTCGGCTTTGGTGGTCAGCTCGAATTGCTGTTTGCCGGCGTTGTCCTGGTGTTCCATCTGGCCGATTTGAGCCTGGGTGGAACCGACCAGGGCGTTGATGCCGAAGCTGCCGGCCAGAGCGGCGCCGCCGCTGCCGGCGATGGAGGCGGCCAGAGCGTAGACGTCGCCTTCGGAGCGGGCCTTGACCCGCCCGGAAGCGGCCTGCATGGTGGCCCCGGCGTAGCCGCCGAGGAAGGCCGTGGTTTCCAGGATGCCCACGTTTATGGCCAGGCTGCCGGCGCCGGCCACGCCGCCGCTGCCGGCCACCGAGGCCATGGCGGCCCACAATTGGGTCTTATTGGTGGCCTCGACCACGACTTCCCCGCTGATGTTCACTTCGCTTTTGGCCACGAATTGGGCCAGGGCCTGGGAGTCGAGTATGTTCAGAACCAGGCCGCCGCTGACCGCGCCGCCGCCGCTGCCGGCCACCAGGATCAGGGTGGCGATGTAAGCCGACAGGTTGTCGGCCGTCACGGTGGCGTTTTTGGCGTTTTTAAGGTCGCCTTCAAAAACCGCTTCGGTGGTGAAAGCGCCCCTGGAATTCTGATTGCCCAGGGCGTCCATATTTTCGGTGGAAGACTTGTCGGCCGCGTCGCCGCCCCGGGTGGGGTCATAGGCCTTGGCATTGGACCAGTCGGCCAGGTTGACCGCGATGGCCACCGCTCCCGCGCCGCCGCCGCTGCCGGCCACCACCAGGGCGGTGGTCACGATCAGGCAGGTGTTTTCGGCCGAAATGATCAGGCTGCCCGTGCCGTTCAGATCCAGCGTGGCGTCGATCGCCCGGGCCGAAACATTGCCGCCGGCCAGGGCCAGGGAAACCACCCCCGCGCCGGCCGCGGCGCTGCTGCCGGCCACGGCCAGGCCCACGGTTATCAGGCTGGTCTCGGCCAGGGCCGTCAGTTTCAGGCCGTTGCCGGTGAAGTTGACGCCGTTGATGTCGGCCCGGGCGTTGCTGCTGGCCCGGCTGACGTTGAGCAGAATCGCGGCCCCGGCGGTGCCGCCGGCGCCGACGCCCACCAGGAAGGACCAGACCCGGCCGCCGACGGTGGCCGTGAATTCACCGCCGCCCAGCGAGGTGATGATGCTGTTTTTGGCATAGGCGGCGGCGTTGCTGTTCAGCAGGCTCACGGCTGCCGAAGCCGCCACGCCCGCGGTGCCGCCGGCCCCGACCGACAGGTTCATGGAAATCAGGGAACTGCCCTGAAGGGCCTCGACCTTGAACTGGCCGCCGCCGGTAATGACGCTGTTGTTTTCCACGCTGGCCTGGGCCGCTTCCCCGCCCAGGCTGCCGGTGGGGCTGTCCGCCCCGCCGGCGGGCTCATCGGCCCCGGTGAAGATGGAAGCCCCGTCTTTCGCCAGGGAGTTCAAGAGGTCGTGGCCCATCTGGTTGTTTTCGTCGTTTTTGGCTTCGCTCTTGGCGTCCGCCGGAATCATGCCCTGGCTGAATGTTCCCTTGCCCGCGCCCATGCCCACGTTGACGCTCAGGGTCACGCCGACCCCGGCCGTCCCGCCCGCGCCCACGGCCACGGCCAGGGCCACGGCCCCGGAGGCCGTGGTGGCCCGCACGGTCACGTTCTTCAGCCGGTTGGCGTCAACGCCGCCGTTCCAGCCGAGTATTTTGGCTCCGTTGACCAGGGCCCGGCTCTGGTTGTCCAGAACGTTGATCGCCGCGCTGACGGCCACCCCGGTGTTGCTGGACGCGCCGATCGCCAAAACGCCGCCGAAGGCCGAGGCTTCAGACTTGGCCTCGACCCGGACGTTGCCGCCGGTCGCCTTGGTCATGCGGATCTCGGAATATTCCACCGTGGCGTTGGTGGTCCGCTGGAGCCAGTTGAAGGACAGCGCCCCGGCCACGGCGGCCGTGCTGCCGGAAGCCGCGATGGACACCACCAGCGAGAAGATGCCGCCGGTGGGGTTGAAGATGGCCCCGACCGGGTCGAAACTGTTGTCTTTGCCGTCATCGGACAGGCTGACCGGGTTGTTCTCGTCGTCGGTGCCTTCGGCCTTGAACTGGTCGGTGTCGAGGTCGTCTGAACCCACGCCCACGCCTTTGGCATACTTTTCCTGGGTCCAGTTATAGGCCTTGACGTCGGGCGTCTCGGCCGCCAGAACCTTCAGGTCGCCGCCGATGGTCACCAGGCTGACGTTGGAAATCAGGGCCCCGATGTTGCGCACGATGATGTTCTCGCTCATCGTGACCTGAACGGCCGCGCCGCCGGAACTGGCCGACACGCCCACCGCCAGGGCGATGATGCGGGCATTGCCCAGGGCTTCGATCGACAGGTTGCCGGCGACATCGACGTTCATGGCGCCGCTGTTGCTGGTATCGCCCCGATACACGCCGCAGAGCCCGGCTTCGACGTTGCCGACGATGACCGAGGTGATGTTGGCCAGGCCGATGGCCGCCGAGCCGCCGCTGCCGGAGGCGGCCAGGCTGATGGCCAGGATGCTGGATTCGTCCCTGGCGGTCAGGGTCAGGTCTCCGCCGACATCAATGTGGGCCGTGGAGCCCTTGGGCCCGCCGTAGATCATGGCCAGGGTTTCGCTGGTGATGACGTTGACCCCCAGGAAAACGCCCACCCCGGCGCCGCCGGAGGAGATGGCCAAATTCAACGACAGGGCCATGATGTTGCTCAGGCTGTCGGCCTGGAACACCATGTTCCTGACGCTGGCCAGGTTGGAAGCCTCGGCCTTGGCCCGGGTGCCGCCGACCACGGTGTTGGAAGCCAGCATGGCCTGCACGGCGGTTTGGTCGCCGCCGGCCACGCCGATGGCGAACGACTTGATGGAAGCCGCGTTATAGGCCTTGACCTTCAGGTCGCGGCCGGCGTTGAGGTTGGAGTTGGCGATCAAAGCCTCGACATCGGTGTAAATGACGTTGACCGCCGCCCCGGCCGACAGGGCCAGGCTGCCGATGCTGGCCGCCACGTTGAGGTAGACCGACAGGATGTTGGTTTCCAGGACGATGCCCAGCTCCCTCATCGTGTTGATGGTGCCCTTGCCGACGGCCGAGGCCAGCCAGCCGCTCAGGCCGAAGGTGTCGTTGGCCGACTGGGTGGCCGAAACGGTGATGTCGCCCCGCGCATCCAGGGCGGTGGTGGTGATGGTGCTGTTTTCGACCACGGCCTTGGTGTGGTTGACCGTGGCTTTGGCGTCGAGGGTCAGGCTCTTGCCGGCCACCCCGAGGTTGAAGGCCATGATGGAGTTTTTCCCGTCGGCGATGACGCTGACCGGCCCGGCCGCTTGGATCAGGCTGCTGCCGATCGTGGCCACCTGGTTGGAGACGATGACGTTGGCCGCGGCCACCCCGCCATAGGAGGTCGAGCCCGAACCGCCGACGGCCACGGCTATGGAGGCGGCCACGCCCAGGATGTCGGAAACGTCGGACACCCGCACGTCCACGGCCCCGTTGACTTTGGCTTTGCCGTTGCCGGCGTTCTTGACTCCGGTCACCGTGGCCTTGACGTCCTTGTTGATGACGTTGGCGGCCAGGGCTGCGCTGACGGCGGTGGCCTTCTGGCCGCTGTTGACGGCCACGCTCACGGCGGCGGTGACGCCCAGGATCTTGCCGATGGAGCTGGCGTCGACTTCCAGCCCGCCAATGCCCTGGTCGGTGATGGTCACGTTTTTAAAGAGGGCGTCCACATGGGCGTTGATGACGTTGACCCCGATGGCTCCGCCATACTGGTTGCCCTTGGTGCTGACCCCGATCTGGCCGGCCACGGCCAGGATGCCGCTGCCCTTTTTGTTCTTGCCGCTGTCGAAGATCCAGTCGCGGGCCACCACGCTGACCTTGTCGAGGGACTCGATGGTGCCGCCGACCACCCGGGCCGACACGTTGCGGTTGATGACGTTGACCGTCACCGCCCCGGCCAGGCCGGTGGTGGAGTCTTTGTCGCCCTGGTTGTTGCCGTCGTTGCCGGCGGCCTGGCCCACGGACACGCCCACGCCGGCGGCCACGGCCAGGATGGAGGTGCTGGCTTCGGCCAGAACTTCCAGGGTCTTATTATCCTGGAACGTGCCGCCGAGATACAGGTCGCAGCCTTCCACGGCCGCGGTGACGTCGAGGTCGCCGAAGCCGCTGCCGCTGATGCCGTCCTTAAACAGATCCGTGAGGGAGTCGGTATCGGTGTCCGGCCCCAGGGAGGGCACCGGGGCGCCGCTGATGACGTTGACGGCGATGGCCGCCGCCGTGCTGTTGCCGGTGGAGAGGCTCACCCCGCCGGCCACGGCCAGGATGGAGGCTTCATTACCGGCGTAGGCCCGCAGCGACTTGGCCCGGATATCGCTGGCCAGGACGTAGGTCTGGGTGCCGGCGGCCAGCACGTTGGCCGCCAGGGTAACGGCCACGGAATTGCCCTGGGCCGCCGCCGCCGCTCCGGCGACGGACAGGATATGCTGTTTGGACAGGGCCGTGACATTGATCGCCCCGGCGTCAGTCATCCCGCCGCCCAAGCCGCGAATATTGACCAGTTGCATTTGCGCCCGTGAACTGTTGGCGATGACGTTGACCGTCACCACCGCGCCGACGGCTGTGGAGGTCTGGCTCTCGGAGGCGTCCTGAGGCTGGCCGCCGCCTTCCTGTTGTTTTTTGTCCTTGGCCTTGCCCGACAGGCCCAGCGAGCCGCCGACGGACAGAATGCCGAACTGGTCGATGGCCACAACGCTTACGTTGCCGGCCACGTTGAGATCCAATGTATCGGAGGTTTCCGTGTCGCCGGAAATGTAGGCCTCGGTGTTGCTGTTGACGATGTTGGTGACCAGGGTGCCGCCGAAGGAGCTGCCGCCCTTGGCGATGCCGGCGCTGGCCCCGATGGAGATGAGGTTGTAATTCAGGGGAATGGCGTCGATTTCATAGACGTCGTTGCTGGATTCGCCGTCCGCCCCCTGTTCGGGATCGTTCAGTTCGATCTGGTTCTTGGCCACCCCGCTGGTGGCCTTGACCGTGACCGAGTCGGCCGTGATGGTCCGCCCGCCGCTGATGTAGGCCAGGGTGTCGCCGCCGATGAAATTGACGCCGACGGCCACGCCCACGCCCTTGCCTTCGCCGAAACCGCCGCCGCCGGCCACGGTGATCAGGGTGGCGTTGTTGAAGGCGGTGACCTCGACGGCCCCCTGCGCGGCGGTCAGGTCGGAGTTGGCCACATAGGCTTTGACGTCGGTCAGCCGCACGTTGAACAACAGGGTGCCGCCGTAGCCCGACCCGGCGGTGGAACCGGCCAGGCCGGCCCCCACCAGAACGGCCATACCCTCGTCTTTGGCCCCGACTGTAATTTTACCCTTGCCGGTCGTCTTGACGTTGACGTTGTTGAGATATGCCTCGGTCTTGCGGTTGGTGATGTTCAGGCCGAAGGTGCCGGCCCCGGCCATGGATTCGTCGCTGCCGCCTTCGCCGCTGGTCAGGGCCAGCGCCCCGGCGGCGATGACCTGCTTGGTGTCGTTGAGGGCCTGGGCCACGAAGCCGGCCACCACCAGGGTGCCGAGGTTTTCCACCACCGCCCGGGTCTGCTCGGAATTCCAGCCGACGAAGATTTCCCCGGTATAGGCCTTATGCGCCTTGAGCTCTTCTTCCTGCTGGCCCTGCTCGCCGGGTTCGCCGCCGCTTTGGCCGCCGGCGTCGCTCTTGGTCCCGGCGGACGCTTTTTTGGACAGGTCGTCCACCTTCGACAGGCCGTCTTCCAACTGCTTGGCTATCTTGGCGATGTCGATTTTATTGGCCGCTTCCAGGGCCTGGTCGCCGGTTTTCTTGGCGTTGGACAACAGTTCGATATATTCGCCCAGTCCGGCGCTTTCCCCCAGCTTCCCGCCGACATCGAGGATGCTGCCGATGGTGCTGCTGATGGTCTGGAGGGCCGACAGCCCCTTGCCGATGCCGCCGACCAGCCCGCCCGCGCCGCTTTCATTGCCGCCGGCGCCGCCGCCGGTTCCGGTCTCGGTCTTGGTCTCGGTGCCGGCGTTCTTCTGGGCCTCTTCCTGCTGGGCCTTGGTCGCATGGCTGCCGCCGACCAGTATTGTCACGCCCCGCCCGGTGGTCAGGGCGTCCACCTTGGCCTGCCCGGCCAGAGTGATCGAGCCGCCCAGGTCGGCGCTGCCCAGGAGCTTGGCGTTGGTGTAGCGGTTGACGACCTGGACGAACGCCGTGCCGCCGACCGCGGTTTCACCCTTGCCCAGAACCATGGACAGTTGGGTGTAGATGGAATTGTCCTTGGCCGTTATGTTCAGGTCGCCCTTGTTCTTGGCCTTGGAGCCGTTCAAGAGGCCCAGTTCGATGCTCCCCGCCCCCACGTTCAGGATGGCGTCGGTTTCGTTGCCGAGATAGACGAAGCCGAGGGTGCCGGCCACGCCCTTCATTTCGCCGGTGGCCCCGGACCGGACCATGCTCACTAGCGCGTTGTAGCCGTCAGCCTTGACCGACAGATTGTCGGCCTTGATGTTGAGCCCGTTGCCGGACGAAACTTTGCCGTCTTTGTCCAGGCCCACCGTGGCCTTGGTCACGTTGCCGGCGTTGACCACCTGGACCGAGCCGCCGGCCCCCGAGGCCGTGGCCGGCTTGCGTTCCGGCATGAACTTGTCTTTCAGCGTGCCTAAGGGGTCGGTCAGCATGTCCTTCGTGGAGCGGGGGGTGGTCGTCTTCAGGGCGCCCTGGCCCACATCCATCCGGCCGGTGAGGTTGATGGTCTTGTCGATGGTTTGGGCCGTCACGAAGATGCCGTAACGGGGCTCGGCCAGTTTGAGCTGGCCGGTGGCCTTGATCTGGCCCGACAGATAGGTGCCTTTGCGGGCTTCGGCCTCGGTTTCGGCCAGATAGAAGCTGTCGGCGTCGCGTTTCACCACATAATAGGTGACGGTCTTGGTGACGGTTTTGCCGTCCACCGTCTCGACCACCGTGCCTTCCAGCGCGTCGCCGGTGACGAATTTATGGCCGACGGCCTGGATGTAGGCCCCTTCGGGGTCGACCACCTTGACTTGTTTCCCGGTGGCCGTCAGGGTGGGCGCGCCGCGCTCGATGGTGAACGTGTCGGTGCCGAGCATCTTCCAGATGGCGGCGGTGTCAAGCGCGTTGCCGTCCAGGTCCGACAGGCCGAAGCTCTGGCCGTCGTAGACGTTGGCCAGGAAGTAGCCCTTGATCACGCCGTTCTGCTTCAGGGTGATCACTTCACCGTCGGAGAGCAGGTGGGCCTGGCCGTAGTTGATCAGACCCCGCCCGTAATTCAGGTCGCTCTGGGTAAACTCGCGTGATTCCGCCTGGGCCAGGAAACGGCCCTGAACCGTGCCGGCCTCGATGTTCAGAGCCCGCCCGGCGGCCATATCCTCAAGGCTGGCGAACAGCTTGACGTTGCCCAGCCCCAGATGCCGGATGTAATAGGTGGCGCCGCCCAAAAGGCCGCCGCCGTCCTGCCCTTCGAAAACAAAGGCCTGGCCGTTATACAAGCCGTCGGCCCGGTCGAATTTGACCCCCTGGCCGCCGGCCTGCAACTGGTGGCTCTGTTTGCTGGCGGCGTCGATCAGGTAATGGTCGCCGCCGTCCACCACGCCGGTGACGGCGATGAAATTTTGGCCGGCGAAGGCTTCCTGGTTATACGCCAGGCGCAGTTCCCCCCCGACCAGGCCGGCAAAGTAGGTGCCGCCGTCCTGCAGCCCGCCGATGGCCCCGGAGGCCCCGGCCCGGTAAACCACATAGGTCCCATTGGAACTGAAGCCCTGGGCCGTCAGCCCCTGGGTGCCGGCCTGAAGGGCCCGGCCGGTGTCGACGCTCGCCGCCGTCAGCCGGAAATCGTTGCGGCCTTCGGAAACGGGGCACAGGTAATATTTCCCCCCGGCGTCCTGGAGGCGGACATACAGGCCGTTGTCCGACTTGGTCAGGGTAAAGGAGCCCAGGCTCTGATACAGGATGTTGCCGGCCGCGTCCAGCAGCGGATTGCCTTTCGCGTCCTTGCGGGACACGGACAGTTCGACCACATCGCCGGTTTTGAAATTGTTGGCGCCGATATAGAAATTATAATCGGCCATGGCGTCATCGATGGTCTGGTTCCGGGCCACTTCGATCTCGCTGCCGCCGACGGCCGCGATGGTGAAGGTGTGCCGGCCCTGCTCATTGAGCGTCCCCAGGCCGATCTGGATGAAATCCCCGACCGGTTTGAGGTCGGCGCCGACCGCCTTGAGGCCGAACCGGCCCTCGCCGCTGATGTAGACCTGATACAGCTGGCCGTTGGTCAGCCCGTTCAGGGTCTCTCCGCTGGCGGTATAGCGGACGATGTCGCCGTTTCGCAGAATCCGGGCCGTCTCCTGGCCGAGGTTGATGGTCGAAGTCCGCCCCTGGTAGGCGGCCACGGTGTTGCCGGAATCGCCGGGCAGGCCGGTGCCCTTCAGGGCGACCTCGGAGGTGCCGAAGCTGAAGCTGACCGTGGTGTTGCCGTCGGTCCTGGTGAAGGTATGGGTGGTTTCAATCCCGCCCGAGCCCAGTTTCACCGTTTGGCCGTTGGCGCCGATCAGGCTGAAGCTGTTGGGGCCCAGAACCACCAGGGTATATTCCTGGCCGGAGACCAATCCGCTCAGGGCGGCGGCCGGGTTGCCGGCGGTGTAGACCACCTTGTCGCCGCTGGAGAAGTTTTTCAAAAGCTGCGTGGTTGAAGTGTTGTCCTTATTGAAATCCTGGCCGGTGAACTCGATTTTGACGTCCACCCGTTCGCCGTCCTCGCACCGGATGAAGGCCACCTGGGTGTCGTCACTGGCGGCGATGGCCCCCAGCTTGACCAGGTCGGCGCCCAAGGTGCCGTCGCTTTTGACTTCCCGTAAGGACAGGGAGCGCTCGTTGACCGCCACGACCATGTAGACGGCGTCTTTTTTCAATTCGCCGTCGGTAAAGCCGCCGCCCCTGATCACGTTGTAGGTGACCAGGTCGCCGTTATAGAATCCGTGGGGCTCGGTGAATTCCATCACATAGCCCTTTTCCGGGCCGTAGTTGATGTCGACCGTTTCGTCCTTGGGCAGCGCCGCGGAGGAATCCTGGGTGATCCGGACATTGTCGTCGATGCGGGAGATCGCTTCGTTGTCCTGCCCGATATAGGCGATGCTGGCGGCCGCCGCCGAAAGCTTGGTGCCGTTGACCGCGGCATAGACATAGGAATTGGGCTTGAGGTACCCCGTCTCCGCGTCGCCGAAGTTGACCGCGTCGACGCCCAAAAGATCCCCCAGATACTTCTGGGCATCGAGATAGGCGTCGTCGATGGCTCCGGTGACGCTTTGGATCTGTTCGTTGAGGTCTTTCAGAAAGCCGAGCGAAAGAACGGTGCCGGCCTTGCTGGCGTATCCGTCATATGTTTTCTTGACGTCCAGGCTCTTCTTGGTGGCGTTGTCCGGCGCGGCGTATTCGGCCTTGGACAGGACGTCGAGGTTGAAGACCGTGTTGATGACCACGCCCGACCTGACGGTGGTGTGGGCCGTGTTGTTCATCACGGTGATGCCCACGGCCACGTTGGTGCCCTTGTCCTTGGTCTTGTTGGTGTTTTCCTTCACCGGGTTTTCGCCCAGGGTGAAAACGTGGGTGGACTCCTTGGCCGCCGCGGTCAGGCTCAAGGTCACCGCGTTGCCTTCGGCGTCGGCCAGGGTGAAGGTGCCGGCCCCGGCGGTTTTAACCGTATAGACCGACCCGGGGGTCAATCCGCCGATGGCCGAGCCCCCGTCGGCCACGGTATAGGTGACCTTGTCGCCGGCTTTGAAGGTGTGGTTCGAAGCGTTGATGTTGTTGCCGCTGATGTTGTTGCCGCTGACCTTGACCTGGTCGGGCGTGGCGAAGGCGGCCACGGAGAAGCTGTAACTGTCGGCGGCCGTGGCCTTGGAGGCGTCCACCTTCAGAGCCGTGCCGTCCTCGGCTTTCAGGGTGAAAGTGGTGCCCGTGACCGACAGGACGGTGTAGATCTTGCCGTTGACCAGACCGCCCAGGGCCGGGCCTTCGCCTTGATTGAACTTCACCTGGTCGCCCACGGAAAATTTATGATCGGCCGTGATCTGGCCGTTGGCGGCGAAGCCGTCGCCCTTGACCGTGGTCCCGGGCAGATCGGAGGTGTTCTGGACGATCGTGAAAACATGATCGGCGCCTTTGGCCGCCGCGGTCATGGTCAGGTTGGAAATGGAGGTGTTGTCCATGGCCGCCAGGCCGAACCAGTCGGATCCGGTCTGAACGACCTTGTACTGGGTGCCCGTGGTCAGGCCGGTGATGGCGTTGGTGGATTTATAGGTGACCGTGTCGCCGACCTTCAGGCCGTGATTGGCGAGCGTGAACCGCCCGCTGTTGAGGTTGGCCGTGGTGACGTCCGCGCCCTTGACCGTCAGGTCGACGTTGCGGGAGCTCTGGCCGTCGGTCAGGTATTCGGTGACCGTGAAAACGTGGTCCGCGGTTTTGGCCGTGGCGCTCAGGGACAAGGCGGGCAGGCTCTCATAGCCGATGGTGGACAGGGCGAACCAGTCGTCGCCGACCTGGGTGACCTTGTATTGGCCGTTGATCTGCATCCCGGTGATGGGGTCGGTGGAGGTGTAGGTGACCGTGTCGCCCAGCTTCAAACCGTGGCCGGCGGCCTGGAAGCGGCCGCTGTTGAGGTTCGCCTCGGTGATCGAAGAGCCGCGAACCTTGATTTCCCGTTCCGTCTTGATGCCGGCCTCGGCATCCGTGCTTTTTTTGGCGGCGTCGGCCTGGTTGGAGACGGCCGAAACCCGCATGGTGGGTTTGGTCAGCGCTTCGGAACTGAAAATGACCTGGCCGGAATTGGCGTGCAGACCGGAAGGGACCGTCCCCAGGGCGGTCACGATGGTATTTTCGGCTACAATGGTTTCGGCCACGTTGTCGTGCATGGTGAAACCCAGAGCCAGCCCCAGTCCCATGCCGGCCTCGCTCAGCATATCCACCACCGGCCCCATGGGCAGCATGGCCAGCACGAGCTTGGTCAGGGTTTCGCTGACCTTGTCGGAGGCGTCGCCCAAGGCTTTTTTGGCCTGATCCACGATAGTGCCGCCGCCGCTGTCCTCGGTTTTTTTCTCCTCGTCGGCCTTCTGCGGGGCGCCGGAATCGTTGGGCACGGTGGTCGAGCTGATGATCTCCATATCGGTCTCGCTGACGGCGGTGGCCATCACGGAGCCCTTGGCGGTGAGCGTGCCGGCTATGGTGGTGTAACTTTCGGAGCCGCCGAAGTGCAGGGCCAGGGTCAGACCCAGGTTGCCGGCGGCGGTGGCGTTGGCCGTGGCGCTGACCGACAGGTCGGACTTGGATTCCGATTTGATCACGATGTCGCGGCCGGCGTTCAGGGTGACCCCGGCGGCCAGGGCCACTTTGGCCTGGGCGTCGTTGATGCCGATGGCCACGGCCATGGCGTAGGTCTGCTTGGACGCTCCGGTGCCGGGGGCCAGGTCGGCCTTATAGGTGCTGACCAGGCTGATCTTGTTCTGGTTGGTGGTTTTGGCGTCTATTTTAATGTCCCGACCCGCTTCGATGTTCGTGTCGTCGGCTATCAAAATATTGGCGGTGATATTGTTTATGCCCAGCGCGAAGCCGAAAAGGTCGGCCTTCTTGTCGATGCCCACCGACGATTTGCCGTCGGCGGAGGCGGTCCCGGCCTCGGCGGTGATCACGACGTCGCTCCCGGCCTTCAGGACCGTGTTGCCGGTGATGCTGATATCGGCCTCGGCCGAAAGATAGTTGATGGCGAAGGGGCCGCCGACGGAAAGAGAGTTGTAGATTTCCATCAGGGTGTCGCCCAGCGGCTTGGACAGGATGTCAAGATAATCCGCATTGACGTTGACCGGCAGGAAGCTGAGGCCCTTCTGCCCCAGTTCGCTGCCGGCGAAATCCTTGATCTGCTGAATTTCAATGCCCAGATAGGTTTTGAACAGGTCGTTGCAGTTGACGGCCAGCAGTTGGTCCACCAGCCCCATCAGGGGGCTGCCGGTGGTTTCGCCGAGGTTGAAGTCTTCCGTTTGGGTGTTGACCGTGACTTTGGCGGTGATGGTCAGGCTGCCGCCGGCCACTATCCGGCTGTTGTGGATGTTGACCGAAACGTCGCCCATGGCCACCCGGACCGGCAGCATGCCCAGAATGGTGGGCACCCCGGCCTTCACCGAGGCGGTGGCCGTAAAATCGCCGCTGACCTCGATCCTCGAGTCGGTGATGTTTATTTCCGGCGCCAGGAGGGTCACGTCTTTGAGATCGGTTATCACGGCCCCGTTGACGGTGATGGCGTCGCAGGTCGAAAGGTTCAGGTTGCCCGTTTTGGCTTGCGAGCCGACGACCGAGCCGGAGTCGAAGCTGATTTCGCCCAGGGCCGAAACGGTCAGGGTGCCGTTGAGGTAGGTGGAACCCTGGAACGTGACGGACTGGGCCTTGATGACCACGGACCCGATGTCGGTGAGGTTGAAGCCGTCCAGAACGACGTCGCCGGCGGCGAAAACATACAGCGATTTGGCGTCGGAGCCGGTGAACTGCCCGCTCAACGTCAGCGTTTCCAGGCCGAGGGAAACCAGGAGCGCGCTCTCTTTGCCGAGGGCGTCGAGGTTCAGGCCGTTGTAGGAATTGCTGGTGATCACATCAAGATGGCGGGTCGAATCCACGAGGTCGCCCAGGGCGCTGAAGTCCAGGCTGGAAAAGCTGTTCAGGTCGCTTAAGCCGGGGATGTTGCCGAGGGCCGCGAAAATGTCGCCGACCTTGAAGCTGGAAAAATCCGGGAGCGACGCCTGCTTCAGCAGCTCGGACAAATTGAGGTCGCTCAGCGAATCCAGCGGGTTGGACTGCGTTTCAAACCCTTGGGCCACCACGGGGGCGGAATTCTGGTCCAGGTCCGTGTTGGGCAGGTTGGCGTCCAAAAGCTGGCGCGGTTCCAGGGGTTCGAAATATGACGGGATTCGGTTTTTTCGGGCTTCAGGGGCGTAATAGCAGGTATTGATGCCGGAGTCATGAATGATTTCAGCGGCGTCTTTCACGATCTTACGTATGGTCGACATGAGGAACCTCCCACCAAGCAGCGTCCTGAGTCCGATTTAAAATTCAGCTCGGGCGTATCCCGAAACCGCGCTATTTTTCTATCTGTGACCGTCCGCCATGTCCGGGGACGGAACGTATTTCCGGCGGCCGTGTAATTCGAAGCGAAATGATGGCCGTCAAGGTATTACCTAGTTTGTATCATGACGCAAGCCCTGACCATTTTCAAGATATATGAACGTATACGTTGCGGGTATAGTGCTGAATTTAAATGGTATTATTGTTGGGGCGCGAATTTTTTTTCAGGCGACGATAAAAAAAATCGCCCAAGGGGCGGTATGGCCGGACGGATGTCCAGCTGATTCGGGGCGGGTTTTGTCCGGAAGGAGGGCGTTGGCGGTGGTTGCCGGGAGCGAAAGCGAGTCTGGCCTAATACCGTTTATTCGGTTTCATCCCGAATCAGCAGCCATTTGTGCACGGCTTCGCTCCGGTTTTTGGCGCCCAGTTTGCGATAGACCCGCGTCAGAGCCTTGGCCACGGTCACCACCTGTATATTCAGGGCCCGGGCTATTTCGGCATTGCTCTGCCCGGCGGCGGCGCGTTCCATGACCTGCTTTTCGCGCGGGGCCAAAGCCGGAATCGGGCCGGCCGACGGCTTCAGGCGCTCTTCCAGTCGGTCGGCCAGGGCGGCCAGGCGGGCGTCGCTTCCGGCCATCTGCCGCAGCCGCCTCAGCAGGGGCTTCATGCGCGGCCCCTGCTCGGCGATGGCATCGAGGAGAATTTCCACGTTGCGCCCGCCCGCCCGGTCGTTGGCCGCCTGGTTGCGGAGCAGCAGTTCCTGCAGGGCCTGCCAGCCGACTTCCGGGGAAAAATCCCAGCCGACCGCCGCCGAGGCCCGCACCACCTGGACCAGGGCGGCCACCGGGGCCGGGGGCTCGGCGGCGTCGTCATATTCCGGCAGACTGTATTTGACTTCCTGCGGCGGGTAGAGGCAGGTGCCGATGCCGTAGTCAGCCAGGTTTTCCGGTTTTTTCGTGGTTTTTTTCGTCATCATCCCACCAGTGCGACAAAATGCCGAGCCCTACCGGGCTTTGATGCCCAACAACCTGGAACGCTTTTCATTTCATGATCGCTTCCTTATAAATAGAAAAGCGCTCTAATCCCGCCGGCCGCTGTAACTGACCATGTCCGCGAACTGCTGGTTGGATTTGATCATGCTTTTGCGCTGCTGAAACGCCCGCCGGTCGCCCCGCCACTGGCAGAAATCGGCCATTTTCCAGGCCAGGGCTTGGCCGGCTTGCCGTCCCCGCGACATTGACAGCAGAATTTTGAACAAGCCGCGCACCCAGACGGGAATGGTCAAAAACAAAACGTCCTCCAGGCATATGATTTCGGAAACGGAGCCGGGATCGCCCTGGCGGCCGCTGCGGCCGTGAAGCTGGCGGTCCACCCGGGCCGAGCTGTGTTTTTCGGTCAAAATCACCTTCAGGCCGCCCAGACGCCGAACCGTTTCATCCAGCTTGATGTCCGTCCCCCGGCCGGCCATATTGGTGGCCACGGTCACCGCACCCGGCTGCCCGGCCCGGGCCACGATTTCCGCTTCCCGCTGGTGTTGGACGGCATTGAGAACTTCATGGGGCACCCCGGCCTCTTTCAGAGCCGCCGAGATCTGCTCGGAGGCTTCGATGGATCTGGTGCCCACCAAAACCGGCCGCCCGGCGCGGAAAAAGCCGGCGGTCGCCGAGACGATATCCTCTATTTTGGCCTTCTGCCCGGTGTGAAAAGCGCGATAGGTGACCCGGCGCAAACAGGGCCGGTAGGTGGGGATGCGGATCACGGCCAGCCGATAGAACTGCAAAAATTCGCTTCTGGCTTCCCAGGCCGTGCCGGTCATGCCGCCCAAAACCGGGTAGCGCAGGAAATAGTCCTGAAACGTGCACTGGGCGCTGGTGGAACGCGGCGGGATCACCTCCAGCCCCTCCTTGGCCGAAACGGCCTGGTGCAGGCCGTCGCGCCACTCGTGGTCGGGCATGATGCGGCCGGTGGACTCGTCGACGATGACCACCTTGCCTTCCTGAACGACATAATGGACCGATTCCTGAAAAAATTCGCGGGCTTCCAGGGCCTGCAGCACCAGTTCCTGGGCCCGGGACCGCCGGGCCCAGGGCTCCCCCCCCCGGGGAGCCAGGGTGTCGAAGACCTTTTTGCGGCCCAGGTCGGTCAGCTTGACTTCCCGGTAGACGCGGTTGATGCGGTAGTCGGGGCCGGCCTTGAAACGGTCGGCCATGCGTGAGGCCGTCTGATACTGTTCGACGCTGGGGGCGTTTTCGCTGGTCACCGAGATGATCAGCGGCGTGCTGCCGCCGTCGCACAGCACGCTGTCGGCTTCATCGATGATGGCGCAATACAGACCGCGCTGCACCAGCGGTGGCGTCCGGCCGGCCAGAGACTCGACCAGCACCCGGGAGTGGCTGTCCAGGCGGCCGAGGGCCAGGCGGTCCCGCAGAAAGTCGGCCGTGGCCTCTTTGGAGGTTAGATAGGTTATGTCGCAGGCGTAGGCGGCCCGGCGCTGCGCGGGGTTGCATTCCTGGGTGACGGAGGCGCAGCTCAGGCCCAGGGCCCGATAGAAGTCGGTCAGGGTTTCGGCGTCCCGGGCGGCCAGGTAGTCGTTGGAAGTGACCACGTGACAGCCCTTGCCCCGCCAGCCGGAAACGGCCGCGGCCAGGGAGGCGGTCAGGGTTTTACCCTCGCCGGTGGCCATCTCCACCACGCAGTTCCTCAATATGCCCAAGGCCCCGGCCACCTGGGTCGGATAGGGGCGCTGGCCCGTCACCCGGAAGGCCGTCTCCCGCAAAACGGCCATGGCCGTCAAAAGGTCCTTTTCCGTGTCCCGGCTCAGCAGAAACAGGTCGAACAGGGTTCTGATCCAGCGGCCCAGTTCGCCCAGGGGCATCCGGGAAAATTCCGCTTCCCGCCCGACCACGGCCTGAGCCTGGGCCATAAGTTCCGAAGTCTTCGGCCGCCTGGCCCAAAGCAGTTCGGCCCGGGTCACCACCCAGTCCCAGCCCAAGGGCACCCTTTCCGGCCTGGTCCGCCCGGAAAACAGGGCGTCGAAATTATAGGAATCGATCAGAGACACGGCCGTTCCTGAAACATATCAGCGGTTGGTGAAAAACTGCCGGAAACGCCGCAGCCACTGAACGCCCAGGGACTGATGCCCGAACACCAGGCGAACCAGCACTTTCTGCCCGGGGTGAAGGCGGGGCAGGGCGGCCTCTTCCGGCAGAAGCCGCAGCTCGAAGAAATGGTGGACGGTCAGGGTCTCCCCCCGGGCGCCCCGGGTGACCTGGGCCTCGCCGCCGGCCTGTATGGCCAGCGAGGGATGGAGCAGCTCCCGGCGGCCGGCCGGGGTGGGTTCGCTTTCCAGCCGGGCTTCGAAAAGGCGTCCGGCTACCTTACTTATATCCAGCCGGCCGGAAATGCAGAACTCGGCCCGATCCAGGGTTTCGGCGAACAGGCGGGCGGCGTCGAACTGGTCCACGGCCGCTCTGAGCCGCAGGTTTTCGGGTGAATAGATCAACCCCAGCATATCGCCCTTGCCGATCCATTTACCCTGGCGCCGGGTCAGATCGGGCGCCACCCAGACCCCGTCGGCCGGGGCGGCCAGCACCTGGCGGTCGGCCTCGGATTGCAGCATCTCCCACTGCTTGAGGGAGGACTGCAGTTCCAACGCATGCATGCCGGCCTGATCCACATCGCCCCGGTCATGGGCGTATTCCATTTTGGCCCGGGTCACCACCACCGACAGCCGCATCTTCTCCACCTCGGCCTTAAGGCCGGGATTGTCGATGGTGGCCACCATGGTCCGGCCCCGAGCGACCCTCCCGTCGGTGGGCGCGAAATCGACCAGGGCGCCTTCCACTTCCGAAAAAATCAGATGCTGGTCGCGGCTTTCCACCACCCCTTCCACCACCACCGAGCTTTCCACCGGCAGGCCTAGCAGCAGAAAAGCCAGAACCCCGGCGAACACGGCGAAACGGCCCTGGGACCGGCCCCGCCGGCCGGCCAGTTCCGGCCCGGAAATCAGATAGGCCGCCCCTTTGATCAGCGGGAGGCCGAACCAGAGCATGGCCAGGGCCGAGGCCAGAAGGAAGCCCAGGGTGGCGAGGTTGTTTTCCAGCAGAAAAAAGATGCTGACCGTAATCAGGATGCGGTAGATAAAGGCCGCGATGGCGTAGACCGGGTAGAAATATTTCTCCCCCTTTTTCTGCACCACGGTAGCCGCCCGGGCCACCCCCAGAATGTATTTTTTGAACAGATAGACCATATAGGCCTGGGACCGCTGGTAGAGGTTGGGCATGTCCAGGAGGTCGGAGAAAACGAAATAGCCGTCGAACCGCAACAGGGGGTTGATGTTGAACAGAAGGGTGCTGACCGAAGTGATGACCACGCAGTTGCGGGCCAGAAGGTGGAGGCTGGTGTCCGGGGCGGTGCCGGACCACAGCAGCACGGCCAGGAAGGCCAGAAATAGTTCTGAGTAGACCCCGGCCAGGCCGACCGCGGCCCGGGCCCAGCGGGAGCGGATCTGCACGCTGGAGGAGACGTCGATATAGGGCACCGGCGCGAAGAACAGAAACATGATGCCCAGGCTGTGGACGTCGGCCGTCAGCCCGTCTTTGGCGCTGAAATACTTGCAGGCGAAGGCGTGGCCGCATTCATGGATGATCTTGGAAATGATGATGACCACATAGATCCAGATCAGGTTGGCCGGTTTGAGGGTCAGCCGGGCTTCGGCCATGAATTCGCCCCAGTTCAGGATGAGCACCCTCAGGGCCAGAACCAGCAGCAGGCACCAGACCGCGAAACCGGCCCGGTGGAAAATCCGGCCGCCCAGGCGCTGCCAGCGGCTGAAGAAGGCGTCGGGGGCGAACAGGGGCAGGCGCAGGAACAAAAAGGAGGACAGCGTCTGGCCGACTTTTTTCAGCCGCCGCTGCTGGCGCCGACGCAAAAGGCTGTCGGTGTCGGCCGGCATGTCGGTCAGGAGCAGGTTGGCGCTGTGGAGCCGCCCCAATAGGGCGATGACTTCGCCCTGGGTCAGGGCTTCGTCCTCGTCGGCCTCCTGGCAGGTTTCCCATATCTCGCCGACGGTCCGGCGGCCGTCCAGCATGGAGACGAAGGTGTAGCCCCCCCGGGCCAGGCGGAAATGGGCGTTGTTGTCCGGTTCACTGAGAATGTACCAGGGCGTGCCCCAATAGACCTGCCGCCGCACCTCGGCGTCCGGCCGCAGGCGCGGGGTGAGGTTTTCCACCAGATACCACTGGTCGTGGAAGGTGTTGTGTCTTTCCAGTCCCGAAGACATGCATTCTCTCCGCTTTGACCCCGTGGCCGAAGTCAGCCGAACCAGCGCCACCATAACAGGCGCACCCGGCCGACCAGCTTTCTGGTCCAGTTGAACAGCAGGGGCTGCCGTCCGGCCTCCAGGCGGGCGTGACCTTCCATGCCGGGCCGCAAAAGGAGGTTGCCGGCTTCCCGCCCGTCGATGCGGCCCCGCACCTCGAAGCTGTTGGCGTCGCCCGCCACCGCGGCGTAGGGGTGAATGCGCTCCACCTCAAAAGGAATATGCAGGGCCGGGTAGGCGGTCAGGGTGAACCGCCCCGTCACGGTCCCCCGCTTCATGGCCTCGTTTACGTCGCTGATGTCGCCTTCCTCGACCTGGATCACCACCCGTAGGGACTCGGTATCGGTGACTTCGAAGAGATCCTGCCCCCGCCGCACCGGCTGCCCCAGCCGGGGAAACATGTCTTCCGAGACCAGAAAGCCGCTGACGCTGGAGCGCAGTTCGGTCATGGCCAGGCGCTGGTTGGCCCAGGCCAGGTTGGCCTCGATTTTTTCCGCCTCCAGCCGGGCTATCTCGGCCTCGGCGTCCTTGCCTTCCTGGGTGTATTGGAGGTGCTGGTTGATGTAGATGTTGAGCTGGGCGGTCAGGGAGTTGATTTCCATGGCGATTTCAGTGGAATCCAGCCGCCCCAGGAGAGCCCCGGCTTCGACCCGGTCCCCGGGGCGGGCCGCGACTTCGACGAGGTAGCTGTCCATGGGGGCGGTGTGGGTGTAGCTGTGAACGCCCTCGATGACCAGAGGCGCGGAGACGACGATGCCGCTGGAGATGACCAGGGACAGCATAAGCCCCAGCCCCAGGACGAAACCGCCCAGTTTCAGCACCGTGCGCCGGGGCCCGAAGAGATCGGCCGAACGCATCAGCGTCCACTGCCAGGCCCGGGCCAGGGGAAAGGCCTCGGCCCGCCTCAAATCCGAAAGGCGGGGCGCGGCCAGGCGCCCCAAGAGGCTGAAAGTATCCAGCCCGGCCGGGGAGATATGTTCCTCATCCAACATCACCAACAGGACGAAGCGGACGCCGTCGGTTTCCCTCAGCGGCAGGGAGAGAACGGACGGCACATGACTCTGCCTGGCCACTTCCCTGGTCGCGCGGTTGATGACCCGGATGCCGCGGGGGCGGCCGTCCAACTCCTCGGCCGCGGAAAAAAAAACCGGCTTGTCCTGATCCAGGGCCTCCAGCATGGCTTCTTCCATATACCGGACCGGGCGGGTGCCCGGCACGAAGCTTTCCATCTGGTCCAGCGCGACCACTTTTATTTTCCGGGCCCGGACTTCACCCAGGGCCACCCGGCGGCAGCCCAGCCGGGAGGCGGTTTCGGAGCAGAGGGCGGCGGCGGCTTCGGCGAAACGCGAAGACGCCTGGATCTGACCGAGAATGTCCACCACGTCGGCCAGAAGCCCGCCGCCGTCGCCATCGGCCGGGACGGGCGGGTCCGGCCGGTGGCTCCGTTCCGCCAGATACAGGGCGGCCCGGATCAATTGCAGGATATCGAGGACATTCTGCAGGCGAACCGGCCGGCCCCCGGCCACGCAGGCGGCCAGGGCCAGGCTGCCTTCCTCGCGGCTGACCAGGGGCACGAACAGGCCATACTGGCGGTCCGGCCCGGAGGGCAGCGCCTGCACCTGACAGTCCTCGGCCAGGATCTGGCCGTAAACCCGGGCCAGATCCTTCAGCCAGTCGGGGATATCCTCCTCTTTTTCGGAATCGCACTCGGGGGTGGCCGAGACCACCCTGACCCGCCCCCCGCTGCGGGCCAGGATGGCCAACCCCACGGCGCCGGCGGTTTCCCGTCCCAGGCGACAGATGATATCGAACATTTCCTCCTGGCTGCCGGTGGTCAGGAGCAGGGCGATCAGCCCGTTGAGCCGTTGACCGGAAAGGTCATTGTTTGGAAGTTGGGGCATTGCCCGCGTCGCCCTCCGAAGCGGACTTCAGCCTTTTGGACACATCCAGTTCGATGACGCCGAAGCGCTCCTCATGCTCACGCACGCTTTGCAGAAGCGACAGGGTCAGGCGCTTGGCCGTATAATGGTTCATGATGATGCGGTCGGTAAATTGCAGTATCATATCGGCGGTCACGCCCTCTTCCTGGGAAGGCAGCGTCTGGTTGATGCCGAAGGAAAGAAGCAGTTCTTCAGGAGTTGAATGGGTCTGAAACGCATTGGCATACGAGGTCTTCATCTGGTCGGCGTTTACATTGAGGCGGATCTGCTGGGTTTCGTCCTTACCCTTCATTTCGATCCTCTGGTTCTGATCTTTGGTTTGAGCCATCACAATCTCCTTATTGTTTGCTGTGAGTCGAAGCGGCCTTGGCCGGCGACGGGTTGATGTCCGGAAAAAAAACCTCGACCATGAGCCCCACCGGAACGTGATCCGGGTTGGGCGCCTGGATGCGGACCTTCAAAGTGCGGTTGGACAGGACGGCCACCTTGGCCACCTGAACCACCTTGCCCTGGCGGGGCCCCTCCTCGCCGGGCAGGCGAACCGCCACTTCGGCGCCCGGCCGGAGCTGGAGGGCCTGCTCCACCGGCAGGGTCAGATCAACCTGGATGGGATCGATGGAAACCAGGCGCAGAGCTGGAACGTTTTTATCCACGGCCATGCCGCGCTCCACCAGGATGTCCTCCACAAAGCCGTCGCAGGGGGCATACAGGCGCATCCGGTCACGTTGGGCCAGCAGTTCATCGCGGCTGCTCCGGAGTTGATCCAGCCGGAACTTTTCTTCCTCGAGGGCCAACAGGCTCAGGCTGTGAGCCAGTTTGGCGTGCTGGGCCTCCATCTCGGTGGCGGCCTTGTGGCGCAGAGCCGAGGCATACCGTTCCATGTCCAGCTCGGCCTGATCGATGCGGGTGGACAGGGTTCGGAGTTTGATGGTGTTGGCTATTTCATTTTCCATCAGTTCGAGGCGCTGGTCTTCGGCCCGGGCGTCAAGGCCCATCAAAAGTTGGCCGGCCTTGACCACCTGCCCCGGCTTGACGGCTATTTCGTAGACGCTGCCCGGCAGGGAAAAACTCAGCTGGGCGTTATACAGCGGCCTGGAGACGCCGGAAACGGTCAGGCCAGGTTCGGCGGCGTCGGCGGCGTCGGCCGCGCTCCGGCCCCAGCAGGCCAGGGCCAGGAGGCACCCGACCAGGGCGATGGTTTTACCCCGGTCGACGGCGAACCGTACCGCCTTTCGCCGGGGCGCCTCATTTTTTCCGCAAAGCCGCATATTCGTTTCCGACCTCGATTCCAAACCTGTCCAGCAACATGGCGCAGGCATAGTCGTATTCGGCCAGAGTGATGTTATAATTGACGATAGCCATGTTGTAGTTGAGTTCCTCACGTCCCAGGGCATCGTGGGAAGCCAGAAGGTCGCGGTTGTTGACTCCGCCCATTTCAAACCGCTTCAACTCCCCGGCCACGGTCTGCCGGGCCGAATCGAAGGCGCTTTTGGCCACGGGGATGCCGTTGCGGGCCAGGGTCAGGTTGTGCAGGGCGTCCTGCACCTCGGTCTCCACGCTGCGTTTGGTCCGATTGAGGCGGTCGCCGGCGATGCGCATCAGCGAGGAGGTTTTCTGCACTTCGCCGCTGGCCTCCCGGTTCTGCAGGGGCACCGTAAACATCACGCCCACGAACCAACTGCCGTCCTTGTTGGTATCCTTGAAATTGTCCGCCTCCCTGATGGTGTTGTTGCCGTTGCTGGTGGTGAAGCCGGCCGACAGATCGAGGGTGGGCAAGAGCTTGTTGTTGTTGATGTCATACTCGATGCCCAGCTGCTCCAGAATGATGACCAACTGCTGAAGCTCGTACCGCCGGTTTAGGGCCATGTTCTTGGCGGCCGAGGCATTGGGCTGGGCGATGATTTTCATGTCCAGGGGGGTCACGGGCACAATCGTCATCGTGGAGATGTAATCAGGGTCGTTGATCAGCAGCATCAATTGTTCCTGGGCCACGGCGATGTCCCTTTCGCATTGCAGCACCGTATACTGGCGCTGCTCCACGGCCATGCGGGCCCGGTCGACGTCCACGCCCTGGGAGATGCCTTCGTCGAGGCGGACCCCTTCCCGCCGGAGAACCTCCTGGGCCATGGCCAGGACTTCCTTGGAGATGGAATGGTTCTTGTTGGCCAGCCACAGGGTCCAGTAAGCCCGGACGATGTCCAGCGTCACCTGGGAAACCACCAGGCTGCGGGCGGCCACGCTGTCTTCGACCGATAACAGGGCGTTCTTTATGGCGCCCTGCTGCTCTTTGTCGCCGATGCCCCGCAGAAGGCTCTGGACAAATTCGATCGTCGCATAATTCTTGTTTTGCCGGCGGTTGCCTCCGGCGATCCCCAACATGCTTTCGCTGGTGTGGGTGTAATAGGCCGACAGGGTGGCTCCGGTGGGCACCCGCTGCCTCACCCCGGTATCGGTGCGGAGAAAGCTTTTGGTGGCGTTCTGGGGCAGGTCGTAATCCCGGGCGCTGAGGGAGGTGAACCGGCCATACTGGTTGGTGCTGAACAGGTTCAGGTCGTAAGCGCCCCGGGCCGTGGTCACCGTGGCTTCCGAAACCCGGACCCGGCCGTAGCCTTCCTGAATATCCTCGTTGTTCGCCAGCGCTAAAGTCAGGGCCTGCTCCAGACTGAGGCGGCGGACGTCGCCGGCCGCCGCCGCGACGGACGGGCAACAAAGGGCTATGGCGGCCAAAGCCAATAGCACGGTTGAGAGTCGCCTGGTAAAAAACAATGAATTCGACATCCGATAACTCCTTCCCATTGTTGTAATAAAAAATAAACTTACGAAAGCCCGCTGTGCCCAAGGCTTTTCGAATGTATTTGTTATTGCATGGTTCTTCACTGAGGACACTGGGTGCGCGGTGAAGGTCAATGGTATATAAAACGCGGCATTGGATGCCGAAGTGATAAGGAGAGACCAAAAGAGGCCGAGGGAGAACAGGCGGGGAGGCGGGTAAAATCGACCAACTGGTTGGCGAGTACCTGTTCCCGGACGACCAAATGCAAGCCGGGCCGCTGTTCGGCGACGCCGATAATCGCAGGTATTTTGCGATAATCCAAAAAAATAAAAAAACGCGAACGATCCGGCGACGGGTCACGTCGGCCGAGACGAGAGCCATGGTCCCGTGAAAATAACGCGATACGGTCAAAGCTTCGCCCTGGGGCCGGAAAAAACGGACTCCACCACGTTGAGCTTAGGACAGGAATGTCGCAATTATCGTTTTGAGAAAAAAACCGGCCGCCCATGGTTCCCAAGGGCGGTTGCGGCGACGGCCAGATCGTTCCCCGTAGATCTTGTGAAGGCCGCGCCCTATTGTTCCGACAATGAAATAATCCAACCCCGTGATTTCACCAAAGCCTGAAATCACTGAGCTTGGCCATCAAGGTACCGGCGGGATGGCCTCCCGCCTTCAGTTGCTTCCGACAAACGCGCCGGAAGCCTCAAGCCCACTTGGCGTCTTCAAACTTGACGCGGTTTTGCGTTTTACCATTTTTACCGCCCAAGTTGAAGTCAACCAACAAAACGTTTTCTTTTGAACCCAAGCCGCCATAATGTGAGTCTTGACAAGTGTTTCCATTGGCGACCCGAATAGCGACTTATCGACACGCCGACGCGCCAAAATGTCGCGGCCTCAAGTGCAACCGCTGGTTTATTATTATTTCCACCTTATTTCTTAATACCCCGCACATTAAAAGATGTCAAGTATTTTCCGTTTTCGAAATGCAATAAAATGAAGCCTGAACGATACGTTCACGTTATAGTTAATAATTTAGATGTAATTAATGTTGTATGAAGCCTTCTCATATCGCTTCGTTATGACAACTGTTGTCGCGGATAATGAAAGGGATAACGCCCTCGGGCGGGCAAGGGAAAAATACTCCTGATATCAGGATATTGCGCATCATCGGGGCCAGGCCTCTCAACGGTATCAGGGGCGTGCCGTGGCGGAAAGGATATGATTTTTCGTAACGGGCTTAATTTGTGGAGATAAAAATCAGCGACGGCGTGTTGGTGATTGGTGGTGAATAGCGGCGGCCCCGTCCGGAACGGGCCGGGCGCCGTAACCGCGTCCCGGACGGATTCCCCCATCGTCCGGCCGGGCGATTACATCGCTCGTAGAGCGGCTGGCCGCCGGGACGAAGGCGCCATCGCCTCGGTCCCTAATAAACCAATAAAATATCGTCGGCGCCGGCTGACAAAGCCTGAAGGCCATAAAGCACGAGGCCGTCTTTTTGGGCGGTGAAGTTCGCCAAGTCATTACCGAAGAAATCCGTCAGCCCCCCAAGAGCCTGGCCGGCCGCCACTTGCCGGCCCACCGACACCGCCGGCCGCCACAGCCCCGGTCGAGGGGCGCGCAGGTACACCGGGTCAATTTCTTCCGGCGGCCTCGGCGGGGGGGCGACCGCTCCGGCCAGAACTCCCAGGTGCCTCAGAACATTGACGACATCTTTTTTATAAAGATCGACTTCTTCCCGGCGGCAGCTTCCGCCCGCTCCGCCTCGTTTTATCAGCAGGGCCGGCACGCCTCTTTTGGCGGCCTCCGTGATGCCCGCCCCGGACATTTTCGAACTGATCATGGCCGGGGCGTCGACCATCAGGGCCGCCTGGCGGGAGACCCGGGTGACCGCTTCATCGCCGGTGGCCGGGTAACAGGCCAGCGGCGCGGTCTCTTCAAACAAGTCGGCGGCGTGCAAGTCCAGGTAAAAATCCGAGACGGACTGAAGCCTGGCCAATTCCCGCGCGATGAGCGCCGCGGGCCCGCGATATTCTTCATCGTAAAAAAGGCCGTTGACGTTGCGCCCGTCTTCCGGAAGGACGGTGGCCCGCCGTTTTTGAAAGCCCTGGGGATTCGCCGGATGAATCATCACCAGGGCGCCGCGCACTTCCGAGGGCTCCAGCTCCCGGGCCAATTCGGCCGCGGTCAGGATGGCGGCGTATTCCCCGCCGTGGATGCCGGAGACGACCAGCACCGTCGGCCCAGGCCGGGGGCCCCGGATGAAGGTCGCCGGCAGGCCCGGCAGGCCGCTCAGGTCGATCAGGGCCCGGCGTTTGAGGCCGGGCGCGGGCAGGGTCATCATTGTTTCATCCGATCATCGCCGAACGGGCCGGTCCGCGCTTCATTTAATAATGTTGTGTTCCGGCCCGAAGGGGAACTTCGTGATGTTCTCGACTTCGCCGTTCTCGTCGATAACCAGGATGTCATGCTCACGATAACCGCCCGCCCCCGGTTTCCCCTCCGGTATCATGATCATGGGTTCCATGGATATGACCATGCCGGGCTCCAGGATGGTTTCGATGTCCTCCCTCAGCTCCAGGCCCATTTCCCGGCCGTAATAATGGCAAAGCACCCCGAAGGAATGCCCATAGCCGAAGGTGCGGTTCGGGAGCAGATCATATTTGCGGTAGATGTCGTTGAGTTCAAAGCAGATGTCCTGGCATTTCGCGCCGGGCCTGATCAGTTCCAGGCCTCTTTTGTGAACCTCGACGTTTATATTCCAATATCTCAGCGAGGCCTCGTCCGCGTCCCCGCAGAACATGGTCCTTTCCAGGGCCGTGTAATAACCGGCGATCACCGAGAAAGCGTTGAGGCTTAAAATGTCCCCTTTTTCCACTTTCTTGCCGGTGGCCCAGTTGTGCGCCCCGTCGGTGTTCAGGCCCGATTGAAACCAGACCCAGATATCCCGCAAATCACATTGGGGATACAGTTTCGCGATTTCCCGGGTCATGGCCTGGGTGCCCGCCAGGGCGACTTCAAACTCCGGCACGCCCGCGGCGATGGCTTCTTTCGCCGCATAGCCGCCTATGTCGCAGACCCTGGCTCCGTTTTTGATGTGCTCCACCTCTTCGCGGGATTTCCGCATTCTGAATTTCATCACGTCCTGCGAGACATCCACCAATTCAAAATTGGGCAACGCATCTTCCAATTGCTTTTTGAGCAGGATGTTCACGTCGTCGAATTCAATGCCCAGTTTCCCTTTTTTGAGGCCCGCGTCCGCCAGCAGAGTTTGCAGCGCAAAAAAGTAGTTGTCTCTCCGCCAGTCGGTGTAGACCAGGTTGTCGCCAAAACTCCTTCTCCAGGGCATCCCGCCGTCGATATTGGCGCTGACGGTGACATGGGTTCGCGGCGTGACCACCAGGCCGTAATTCCTGGCGAACCTGGTGTGCAAAAAATCGCTGTAATAGTTGATGTTGTGGATCGAGGTAAACAGCACGGCCTCGATGCCGTTTTCGCCCATATACTTTCTCAGGGTGTTGTTTCGGCGTTCCATTTCCGCCCTTGAAAAAGTGGGCTCGCTTTTGGGGCCGTTGTGGATGGTTTTCAATCTTTCCAGATCCTGCATGCCTTGCATTGGGGCACCCTCCTTTTCAATGGGTAAGTGGTTGCAAACGCTTAAGACCAATTGAGCGCCATGGGCCCGGCCCGCCCTTCCGCGCCCCGAATGGGGCAATGCGCCGCCGAAAAGCGGTCTGGCTGAAACTGATCGTCCGGGAACAGGCTCAATCGCCTCCCCGCCTTCGCTTATGGGCGCGGGGCCGGCACGCGGCCTTCGATCAATCTTTTGGCGGAGCCGGGGGCGCGATCCGCCTCCGCCCAGCCGGCGCTTTCCGCCCAAACGGTGTTCGTTTTTTTGTTCCACTCAAACGGCCGGCCGGTATAGGGGTTCCACGTTTCGGGGCCCAGCCTGGCCAGCGCTTCCGAAACATCTTCCGGCCGGTCGGCCATGAGCCGCAGTTCAAGCTGGGCCCGCAAAAGGCGCGAGCGGACGAAAGCGTCGTTGATTCTGGCCATATACTTCCAATAGAGGGGCTGGGCGACGTTGATCAGCAGTTCGCCGGTGTAATTCTTGAAAAAGAACGGGCCATACCGCTGATACAGATCTTTGAACGTCGGCCCCGAACGCTCTTGGTCCTCCGCCTCCCGCTGGGCGCAATACTTGGGAAAACCCGGCAGGGGGGCGGCCTGGATTCGCCGGATCTCTTCGTCCATCCGGATGGCGACGAGGTTCAGGGTCATGTTCTTTTTATAAAGAAAAAGCTGAAGTTTTTGGCTCAGGCCGTCCGGCGGGCCCATATCCCCGTCGGGCAGTCCGCCCAGGAGCCGCAGGTATTGCTGTTTTTCCAGCGTCAGGGCCGCCGTCATCATCTGAGCGGCGTTTATATCCAAAGCCAGCATCTTCCGGAGGCGGTCCTCGTGGCCGGCGAGGTCGAGGCGGGGGTCTTCGATGATTTTGCCGAGCCCGATCAAGTGGGTTTGGATGGCCGCGATGGCGATCATCATGTCTATCAGGCTGGCCTGTTCGCTTTGGCAGATTCTTTCATAAAAATCCAGGTCCGCCTCGATGTCCTCCAGCCCGGCGGCGGCCGAGCCCTGCCGCATATCCAGCAGGGCCTTGGCGGCGATGAGTTTTGAAATGCCGATCAGCGTCCCGTATCGGGGCAGCCGGTCGGAAATCTCGGAACTGGTGTTGACATACCGGGGCATCTTCCGGACCGTGCGGTATCGGTTCAGGATTTCGTGGTTTTTTTGAAGGGCCTCGTTTATGGTCGGGGCCTCGGCCGCGATTTGATCCAGGCAGGCTTCGCGGCCCGGCTCCAGGCAGGGATTTTGATAGGAAAAATCGAGATCGCCCGCTTTGACGGAGTCGCTGTTGGCCTGGGAGCGGTCGCTCAGGTATTTTTTTCCGGCGGTGACGACGTCCCCGTCCTCGACGGCGCCGAGCCCGCAAACACCGATGTAGGCGTTGTCTTCGGGGGCCGTTTCGGGTGGTTGGAAGGCCAGGGCTTCTTTCACCGCCGGGTCCAGCGGGTCATCGCCCAGGCTGCCGATGATCAACGCGACGCCGGCTAAAACCAGGATCAACAGAACGATCGACAGTTTTTTCTTCATCAACGCTCTCCCTTTTGTAGTTTTCCAAACAGTATAGCAATTTGTCGGGAATAAAAAAAGTATTCGGCCGGGTATCGGCAAGGAGGTTGCAATCATGATGGACAGCCACAAGTTGCGGGGCTTCGCTTATGTCCGCAGTCTGACCACCGGTTAGAATAATATCTATCGGGTTGTCGCTGCGGATTCCCCGGGGCAAAACCACAGCCATAGTCGGGGCCAGCGGCAACGGCAAAACAACTCTTTTGAAGTTGCTGCTTGGGTTCTATCAGCCTACCGGCGGCCGGATACTGGTGAACGAGATGCCGTTGGATCAAATCAACATTGATCAGTGGCGCGACCTGTGCGGCATAGTCATGCAGGACGGTTATATTTTTTCCGATTCTATCGCCGGCAACATAGCTTTGAAGGAGACCACACCGGACCTGGAACGGCTGGCTTAACCTTACCGCAAGTCTCAGATGCTGGGGAGGTGGGACTTATCTTTTTGCTTTTTTTGGTAAAGAGTGGGATTGTTTTGTATGGAAGGGGTTGGGTATACGGTTGGGTGGAATGAAAAAAAGCAACAAGGGCTTCAGCCAAAAACGGCTGAAGCCCTTGTATTTTAATGGTGGGCGATGCGCGATTCGAACGCGCGGCCTTTAGCTCCGGAGGCTAACGCTCTATCCAGCTGAGCTAATCGCCCGGGGTGTATCGGAGGTTTCCTTTACGGAAACCGTGACAGAGGAATTATAGCGCAAACGAAAAAAAAGTCAAATCATTTGCCGGTCCGTGATCGAAGTCCCCGGAAGGGCGATGCGCCGTCGCGCTTTCGCCGTGGTCGGCTCGCGTCACCGCCAACCGGAGCCGGCCGGGGCGGCGGTCACCGGCCAATTTCGTATGTTTCCCAATACCACCGCAGGGCGTCGCTTTCCACCCGGCGGACAAAATCCTCCTTGCCCAGGCAGTAGCCGTCGATGTCCGTCGGGTATCGCCGGGCCAGTTCCGTTTTCAGGTTGGCGTAGGCCCGGGCGACCCCGCCGTGACTTCGAAGGTAATCCCGAAAGGCCAGGTGCCGAGTGAGGGCCTGGGCGTCGGTGTGGCGGAAGACGTGGATCTGATGGGTGCGTTCGTCGCCGCCCTTGCGGAAATACCGGCGGCCCGGAATCCCGAACTCGCCCAGGGCTTCGTAACCCAGGGCTTCGAAGTCCGCTCGGCGGCGGTCCACCTCGTCGAGGTCGAGGGCCGCCGGCATGATGTCGATGATGGGCTTGGCCCTGAGTCCGGGCACGGCTGTGCTTCCGATGTGGAAAACGGCCGCCAGGTTGCCCCCCAGGATGCGCCGCAACCGTTCGGCTTCCGCCGCAAAGAGGTCCGGCCACCGGGGGTCATAGTCGGTCACGCATATGTTCATTGCATCTCTCCCTGACTCCGCAGGGTTAAACCGGCCAGGCTTCCAGCCGCCAGGCGCCGTCCCAGAACATCCATTCCATTTTGGAGCAGAGCAGGAACGCCTCCGTCATCTCCGCCCGGGTCCCCGGGGTGGCGGCGGCGGCCAGTTCGTCGGCGATCTCCACCGCCCGGCGCACGGCCCGGCCGTATTCCTCGCCGCCGTAGGTGTCGATCCAGTTTTGATACGGGTTGTTCGCCTGCCGGCCGCCGGCCAGAATGAAATCGCCCACCGCCTGATAGATCCAGAAACAGGGCAGCACGGTGGCCACGGCCACTTCCAGCGGGGCCAGCGCCAACTGGCGGTACATATAGGAAGTATACAACAGGCAGGACGGCGAAGGCCGGGTTCGGGCATCCGCCTGGCCCAGAAAGGAGCGGTGGAGTTCGCGTTCGACCTTGATGGTGTCGCCGGCGAAGGACAGAAAATCCTCCACCTGGCGGCGATCGGAGCATTTCACGGCCAATCCGGCCAGGGTCTTGCCGAAATCGTCCAGGTAGAGGGCGTCCTGGTTCAGATAGAAGAGAAATTTGGCCCGGTCCAGGGTTCCGTCCATCAGGGCGGTCAGAAAGGGATGGGCGATGATCCGGTCGAAAATGGGCCCGATGGCCCGCCAGGCGTCCTGGCTCCAGGTCGGCGGCATGGTGGCTCCCGAAGGCCGCGCTGAAGGCGCGCGGCCGGTGAAGGTGATGATATGGTTCTTGTTGGCGCGGGTCAGGAATTCGACAGCAAAACCAGGCTCTCCAGATGGCTGGTGCGGGGAAACATGTCCAGAGCGATGAGCCGCCGGGCCCGGTAGCCTAAAGAGGCCAGGGCCGGCAGGTCCCGAGGCAGGACCGCCGGGTGGCAGGCCAGGTAGATGATCAGGCGCGGCTTCAGGGCGGCCAGGGCTGGGGCCAGATCCCGGGCCCCGGCCCGGGGCGGATCCAGCACCGCCAGATCGAAGGTCCGGCCCTGTCGGGCCAGGTCGGCGGCCGCCTTTTCGCTGGCCCCCTGGATGACGGTGAAGCCGGCCAGGCCCCGGCCGTTGGCCCGGGCCGCCGCCGCGCCGTCGGGCGACTGCTCCACCGCCGTGACCAGGAATCCGGATTTCAAAAGGGGCAGGGCGATGTTGCCGAGGCCGGAATACAGGTCCAGGGCCGTCGGGTTGCTTTTAACGGAGGTCAGGGGAGCGGCCAGTTCCAGGATTTTTTCCACCATCAGCATGTTGACGGCCGGGTTGACCTGGGTGAAGCCGCCGGGGGCCGCGTTCAAGGTCAGGCCCCAGCGCGGCCAGACGGCGGCCGCCAGGCGATCAGGCCCGCCCGGGGCCGCCCGGCGCGAGGCTTCCCGGGCGGAACTGCGGAACCAGACCGAAATTTCCGGCTGGCCATGGTCGGCCAAAGCGGCCGGCAGCCTCTCCAGGGCCTTCACCAGCGCCGAAGATAACCTGGCCGGAGCCGGCCGGCGGCCCGGGCCGCCGGGCGGCGGCGGGGGGCTGAAGTGGATGGCCCGGCCGGGGCCGGCCGCGTCTTTCATCACGCCGATTTCCGCCGGTCCGGCCTCGGCCGGGAGGTCGGCCGCCCAGGCCCGGAGCGGCGGCAGCATGGCCTCCAACTCGGGGGCCAGAAGCAGGCAGCGGTCGAATTCCACCACCCGCCGCCGGGCGTCGTGGAACCCCACCGCCCAGGCTCCGGCGGAGGCGTCCTCCCGCCGGCCGAGGTGGAGCGTGGCCCGGCTCCGATAGCGCTCCCGCCGGGGCGATTCCACCAGTTCGATCTCCAGCCCCAGCCCGGCGGCCAGATCGTCCAGCGCCGCCCGGCTCTTCAGGCCGTGGGCCGCCTCGGGCCGGGCGTGCAGAAAATCGCAGCCGCCGCAGCGGTCGGCCCAGGGGCAATCCGGTTCCGCGCGCCAGGGCGAAGGGGAGGGCACCGAAACCACCCGGCCCCGTCGCGCGCCCCGCACGTTTTCCCCCAACTCGACCAGCACCGTCTCCCCCGGCAGCGCTCCCGGCACCAGCACCACTTCGCCCCCGGCCCGGGCCAGGCCCAGGCCGCCGGGGACCAGTTTTTCCACGAAAAGTTCGATCAGGGGCTTCATCGTTTCCGACTTTTATTGTATAATTGGCCAATTTACGGAAAGGATATTCTTTCTTATGAGCCGTCAGCAGTATCGCCAGATCATGGCCGACCATTTTCCGCCGGAGATCAGCCTCAAAATCGGGGACACCACTCTCATCTACCACAAACAGGTGTATAAAATCAAACCGGAAGACGGTCCGGCCGTGGAAAGCGGCCTGCGCTACGGCGAAAACCCCGGGCAGGAGGCGGCCCTCTACCGCCTGGTCAACGGCCACCTGACCCAGGCCGGGGTTCGCTATGTCGGCCCCGAGGCGGCCCTGGTCTCGGCCCTGGCCGACGGCGACCCGGCCACCAACATGATGTTCGGCTGCGGCAAGCACCCCTCCAAGACCAACCTCACCGACGTGGACGCGGCTCTCGGCATCCTGAGATACCTGAGCGAGAAGCCCGCCGCGGTGGTCATCAAGCACAACAACCCCTCCGGGGCGGCCCTGGGGCGGACCGTCAAATCGGCTTTCGAAAAGGCCTGGGAGGCCGACCGGGTGGCCGCCTTCGGCGGGGCCGCCGTGGTCAACCGCCCGGTGGACAAGGCCCTGGCCAAATCCATGAACAGCCGCTACCTCGAAGTGGTGGCCGCCCCCGACTTTGAAGAGGGGGCCCTGGATATCCTGAGCCGCAAGAAAGACCTGCGCATCTTCAAGATCAAGAACATTGACAAGTTGAAGGACCTTGAGGCCAGCCGCTTTCTGGACATCAAGAGCCTGATCGACGGCGGCCTGGTGCTGCAGCAGTCGTCCGTCAACGCCATCCGCTCGCCGAAGGATTTCCTCCCGGCCCAGGCCGTCCACGAAGGCCGGACCTATGCGCCGGAACGCCGGCCCACCGCCCGGGAACTGACCGACCTGGTCTTCGGCTGGGCCGTGGAGCAGGGCGTCACCTCCAACTCGGTGCTCTTCGTCAAGGACGGGGTCACCGTGGCCATCGGCGCCGGCGGGCAGGACCGGGTCGGCATCGTGGAAATGGCCGTCTTCAAGGCTTACCGCAACTTCGGCGACGCCCTCTGCCACGAGCGCCACCAGATGACCTACAAGGAACTGCAGCTGGCCGTGGAGCGGAAACAGCATCCCAAGAGCCACCTGCGTGAAATCGATCAGTCCGCCCTGGAAGCCAAAGGCGGCCTGGCCGGCTCGGTCATGATCTCCGACGCCTTCTTCCCCTTCCGCGACGGCGTGGACGTGGCCCTGCGCCAGGGGATCAGCGCCGTGGCCCATCCCGGCGGCTCGCTGCGGGACTGGGAAGTCATCGAAGCCGTCAACCAGGCCAAGCCTCAGGCGGCCATGGTCTTCACCGGCCAGCGGGCCTTCAAACACTGAGCGCGGAGTTCCCCTCCGGCCCGGAGAAAAGAGAAATATCATGGGAAATATAGGCGCCTGGGAACTGATAATTATTCTGATCATGGTGGTCGTGGTTTTCGGCGGCCGGCGGCTGCCGGAGCTGGGGCGCGGCCTGGGCCAGGCCCTGGCCAACTTCAGGCAGGCCGTCCGCGAGCCGGAGAAACCGGCCAAGCCGTCGCCGGCCGACCCTTCGTCGCCGGCCGCCCCTACGGCCGGAAGCGAAACGCCGCCCCCGGCCGATGAAGCCGCCGAACGCCCGCCCACCCGGACGGATGACGAGCGCTGACCATGTTCGGCGTCGGCTGGGCCGAACTGCTGGTGATTCTGGCGGTGGCCCTGGTGGTGGTGGGGCCGGAGAAGCTGCCCGAGGTGGCCCGGGGGTTGGGCCGCCTCTATGGCCAGTTGTACCGGACCCTGACCGAAGCCCGGGAAAGCCTGCGGGCCGAAGCCGACCTGTCCCGTTTGGATCCTCCGCCGGACCCTCCCGCGCCTGAACGCCGGGACAAGCCCGGGCCGGAGGCCGGCCCCCCGGACCCCTGACCCTTTTGGCCGTGACCGCGGTATTAACCCGGCAGTTGACGAAGTCGATTCTCGGACGGCCAAGTCCAGCGATTTCGGGCTTTGGCGAAATCGCGAGTATGTCTTATTTAGTTGCCGGAGTAATAATAAATCATTCTCTTCGCCGCATACCCTTTTTTATATAATTAATAACGCAC